>JAFSMW010000087.1 GCA_017447745.1 Thermoguttaceae bacterium | reverse complement strand
TGTGTAAGGAACTGTATAATTTTGAGGATACTGTTTATACGACAATATTGCGCTCGACGTTCTTGCTAAATCAAAAAAAGTGGAGATAAATCTCCACTTTTATTTAATGAATGTTTATTAGAAAATAGAAACTAATTAAAACGTTCTTTTCGAATTCATCGCGCGAAACGCTAATATTGAGATCGACAGGGCGTCCATTTTCTGTAGCGAATGAGCTAACATAAATATGCCCGCTTTGAGATGTGCTGAGCGATTTTTTACACACAATGCACGCCTTTTTAAAAGCTTCTTCAATCGGAACGCCTTCAGACAGTCTTACTGACGGATGATCGGCAACAAATTTTTTCCTGATGTACGCCATGAACATTTCGTCAATGTCTTTTCCGCCCAGTTTTGCATCGCCGCCGGTGCATACAAAGTTGATAACATTGCCAACTTTCTGGCAAACGGAAAAGTCGAGCGTTCCGCCGCCGAAGTCGAATACAAAAAGGGTCTTGTTGCCTTGCCATCTATCGCGAGCCAAGTCTGCATAATAGATCGCAGCCGCAACGGGTTCGTTAATTAGCTGAGTAATATTCAGCCCAGCCAGTTGACCTGCCGTCATCGTTGCAACACGGGCTTTTTCGGAAAAGATTGCAGGAACAGTCAGGATGACGTCTGTAATTTCTTCTCCAAACATCTGTTCTTCAGCAATTTTCTTCAGGTGCTTCAGAATGATTGCCCCAACTTCTTCCGGTTTGAGATCTTTTCCGCCGGTTGAGCAGAGCGCTTCTTCGCCTGATAAGCCCATCTTTCGTTTGGCTTCGCGAATACAGTCAGGATAGCTTTCCGCCATTTCGCCAACTTTGTGCTCTTGAGTTTGGGGATCGTACGCAACAACGGACGGAACAACCGCTGACGGAGAAGGAGCGCTGTTATCCTCAAAGGACTTGCACTGTCCATTTTCAAAAGCGGTAATCTCGGACGTAGAAGTTCCAAGGTCAATTCCAATTGGAGTACGCATAGATTTGTTTCCTTGATTGTTGAGTTAATGTTAAATGATTCTTAAAGTAGAATCGTATACAAAGTTATTTATCTGCTGATTTGTTGTTGACGTCTTCTAAAGGCGTTTCAGTTGTTTTGTTGGCGTTGGAGGTTGTTTGAACCGGTTTGGGTATAATAACAACTGCGGGTTTAACCAAGGTTCCTTGATACTTGTAACCCTGTTCCTGAATTTCCAAAATACACAAAGGTTCTCCCTGCTGAACCGTTTCGTTTTCGGAGTAACGAGGTCTAATGGCCATGTCGGAATTCCATTCGTCTCCAACTGCTATTTTTATTTTTTCAAATTGAAGCGGTTCGAGGTAACGCAAAAGAGAATCGGAATGATGTTTTGCCATATAACGAATATCTTCGCTCAAGTCTGCATTATTGGCTTCTGCAGCCAGAGAATCCAGAAACGTAGCAATGGCTTGCACCCATTGTTTTTCATTTCGCTTGGCTTTGTTCATTTCCAAAGACGCCTGCTGAAGCTTATCTGTCAGTTCACGGCGTATCTTAAGATTGACTTCGTCAGAGTCAGTTTTTTGGGAAACGGCAGCTTTAACCGCTTCCACGTCTTGTTTAACGTCTGTCAAGTCTTGAGAAAGCGTCTCGACTTTTTTGTTGATTAGCGCCGCTAAATCAACCAAACGATTCAGAGCTTGGATATAATTGTTATTCTGATTGCCTGATTCTTGACCGTTATTCGATTCATCTGGAGTTTGTTGAGGCGTTGCTTTAGGGAAAAGCTTTTTAAGAATATCGTCGAGATCAAATACATCGTCTTTTTGATATTCTTCATTGAAGCTGAATTTAACAATGGTTATGTTGGGGTTATCTTGAATCGCATCCCAAAAATCAAAGCCTTTCTTGAAATCCTCAAATCCGTAAACGTCGAAAATCAGGATAAACTTCTGAGCAGTGTTTTTAGAAGCATTTTTGTAGATTTCTCCCAACGTTTCTTGCGCTGAAACTTCATCTGTTGGCTTTGATTTACCCCATCGCAACCAAAATGATGATTCTATGGTTTCAGGATTATATCCCAATACCTGAATTAGGAGACCTTTGCACCTTTCTTTGGCTTCAGGTTGGTCTGAAAAAACATAAATGTTGGTTTCTGAACTCATTCGTTCTCCTTTATCAAAAAAGATTAAGCTTGATTTATTTTTGGCTCATCCGACATTTGCGTATGAGCTAAAAAGCAGACATTTTACTCGTTCAAATGTGTTTTTTGCGTTCAAAATATTTGGGGATGAGTTGAACGCCTGCTATTTAACATACAGTAGTCTACTTGTTGGATAAGCCAAACAGAAACAGGACGATGCGCCATACGTCGTTTCTGTAAAACTTATTGAGCTTTAAAAGCAATTCCTGCTTTTTCCGCGTATTGAGCAGCTTTTGATCCCGCCGGGGCAGTGATTGTCAGGTTTGTGCATCCCTTGAAGGCATCGCTTCCAATCTCTAAAATGCTATCAGGCATTTTCACAGATGTTAAGAATCGGCACCCAGAGAAAGCGCATTTGCCTATCTTCTTTATACCATCGCCAATTTCGACGGTTTGTAAGGAACCGCAGTTCTCGAACACATAACTCTCTATCTCCGTTACATCTTCAGAAATCACCACGGATTTTAATGAACTGCACCCTATAAAGGCGTTGTATTCAACGATTTCTACGCCTTTAGGAATCGTTACTGTTGTTATAGAACTGCAATTTCGGAATGCTTCATTCCCAATTCTCTTTACGCCTTCAGGAATTTCAATGACCTTTAATGAATTGCACCCATAGAATGCATCCTCTCCAATCACAGTTAAGCCTTCAGGAAGTTCCACAGACGTTAAGTTACGGCAGCCATTAAACAATCCGTATGGAATAACCGTTACGCCTTTTGGGATTTTCACAGATGTTAAGAATCGGCACCCAGAGAAAGCGCATTTGCCTATCTTCTTTATACCATCGCCAATTTCGACGGCTTGTAAGGAACCACAGTTCTCGAACACATAACTCTCTATCTCCGTTACATCTTCAGAAATCACCACGGATTTTAATGAACTGCACCCTATAAAGGCGTTGTATTCAACGATTTCTACGCCTTTAGGAATCGTTACTGTTGTTATGGAACTGCAATTTCGGAATGCTTCATTCCCAATTCTCTTTACGCCTTCAGGAATTTCAATGGCCTTTAATGAATTGCACCCATAGAATGCATCCTCTCCAATCACAGTTATGCCTTCAGGAAGTTCCACAGACGTTAAGTTGCCGCAACCATTAAACAATGCGTATGGAATAACTGTTACACCTTTGGAAATCGTCGCTGACGTCAAGAACTGACACCCAGAGAAAGCGCATTTTCCAATAGCCTTTACGCTTGGAGGAATGACTACAGAGTTCAAATAGCGGCTGTTCTCGAACGCGTAGTTGCCAATTTCCATAATGTTACTGGGAATTACAACATCCTTTTCGGAACCAATGAATTTAACAAGTTTCGTTCCCTCGATCTTAAAAGAAGTGAGAGGAGTAGGCGGGCCTACCGGCGTTTCTTGCTTGACTTTGGCTGCGGGTTTGACATTTTTCTCTGATTTATTTGCTTCATTATCTTCATCAGTTTCTTCATCTTCCACAAATGCGCTTTGCGTTTTGTTTACGTAGTCCTGATCCTCTTGCGAGAGACGCGCCAGCGGGACGCGAACGAGTTTACCGTCGTCTTTGCGAATCTTTACGAAATCGCCGTCATCCGACAATTCGACAAATTCCCCTTTGACAGAGTATTTGCCTGATCTCCACGTACGCATTTCGCCGGCGCGACTGTGCGAGAGCAAAAAAACGCTGACTAGCAAAATAGTCATGACAATTGAAAATCTTTTCATGGTTTTCCTTCCGAATTTATTTAGGGGATATTCCGATACGTTGATGCCTAGAGTTAGTACAGGTCAAACCGTTCACGGATTGAGGCATTCGCACAGATGCGTTAAAGAGACGACTCAAGAAATAAAAAATGGGAGTGCGTCAAACGCATCCCGCAACAGAGGTCTGCAACAACCCAACAAAACAGACGCGCGACGACTCCCGAAGGAGCGAGGACACGCTTGTTTTGTTTATGTACTAAATCACGAATTCTTCCCTATATATTAGGTAAGAATATTGTCCGCCAAGGCGATTTAGAAGTTGCAGTTTCTGTTGCGTCAGCGAATATCGTGGTATTAATAACCAAATATATTTTTATTTATCTTATTACATTTTAAAATATTTTCAAGTAGGCATATAAACAAATAAAAGAAAAATTCTTAAAATTTTTCGTCTTTTTCGATTCATTCGTGTTTTTTATGTTCTAGAAAACTCCCCCACTATTACCGCGTAAAAAGATAACAAAATTTACGCAATTGTGCATTGACATCTATTTTGCTCTCGAGTAGAATGGAAGTATTATCGTGAAAGAAATTGTTATCCCACCTATTTTTACAAGGAGAACTCGAGATGAAAAAGACGTTATTCCTTTTGACTTTCGCGGCTGTCGCGGCGCTGTGGACGGCTGCAAGAGCAGAAACCGTCATTGACGTTACGGTCAATCCCGACAAACCGCTGAGCAGAATCGACGACAAAATCTACGGGCATTTTCTGGAACACATCTACAATTCCTGCAACGGCGGGCTGTGGGGCGAACTGGTCTGGAACCGCTCGTTTGAAGCAGGGGCGGGAGCCAACTGGCAGTACGACAAGGGAACGTTTTCCTTTGACAACGCCGGCAATCCCCGCGCTCTGTTTGGCTCTAAAGATTGGACGGATTACGAACTGACCTGCGACGCCAAAAAGACCGGCGGAGCCGAAGGGTTTATGATTCTTTACCGCGTTACCGACAAAAATTATTTCTGGGTCAATATTGGCGGCTGGAAGAACGAACGCAGCGGTCTGGAGTTCGGAACGATTGACGGCAACAGAGACAGTCGCCGCGGCGCCCGGGCATCTTTTGCACCATTTATTAAAATCGAGACGGACAGGACGTATAAAATTCGTCTGGTCGTCAAAGGCGAAACCTCCAAGCTCTACATGGACGACCAACTGTACATGGAATCTGAATCAGACAACGGCGTTACTCATGGCTGCGCCGGATTGGCGACGTGGGACACCTCGGCGGAATACTCCAACGTTATGGTCAAGGCTCTCGACGGAACCGTTCTTTACGACGGAAACAAACAGGCGCCCAATAACGCCAAAGCGTCTCAAATCCGATTCTGGAATGTTGACGGAAACGTTAGCCTCGTCAAAGGCGATGCGCGCAACTCTGACAAATTCGTTCGCGTTGACGGCGGTGCGAAGCCGCACGGGCAGAAGGACGAGGTTATGCCTCCGAACAAGCCTTTTTCGGCGCTACCCACGTCCAATCAGGAACCGACCTTGTCGGGTTCGATGGAACAGGAAAACTTCTGCTTTGAAAAGGACGAGGTTTATCAGTTCTCGTTCTGGGCGAGAGGCAAAGGCGAAGTCAGCTTCCAGGGCAAATCGTTCGCCGTCGACGCCGACCAGTGGACGAAATTCGCTGGCGAGTTCACGGTTGATGAATCGACTGATAATGGGACGCTCAAAATTGAATTCAAACCCGACGAAGGCAAGAGCGTTGACTTTGATCAGGCGTCGATCATGCCCAAGTCGTGGGTAGAGAACTACTGCGGATTCCGTCCTGACCTGCTCAAGGCGATTAAAGACCTCAAGCCGGCGGTAATTCGTTGGCCGGGCGGCTGCTATGCGTCCATGTACAGATGGAAGTCCGGCATCGGCCCGCAGGACGACCGCCGCGTCTATCCCAAGGAGATGTGGAACGACATTGACGTCAACTCGTTTGGCATTGACGAATTCGTTCAGATGTGCCGTCTGGTCGGCGCGGAACCGATTATGGTCGTCGACCTGGGAACGAAGCAGTGGACAAGCCGCGTTCCCGGCGCTGACGAAGTCGACTGGATGACCGAGGCGGTGGAATGGGTCGAATACTGCAACGGCCCGGCGACCTCAAAATGGGGCGCCGTCCGCGCTAAAAACGGGCATCCGGAACCCTACGGAATCAAGTACTTTGAACTGGACAACGAAGTCCACTGGCAGTCAACGCCGTCGGACGTTTACGTCAAGATGATTAAAGAAGTCGTTCCGCGCATGAAGGCGGTTGACCCGAACATTAAGATTATCGCCTGCGGTTCGTGGGCTGGTCCGCGCGACGATTGGGATCGAGCCATTCTCAACGGCACAGGCAAGTACATCGACTTTCTGTCGACTCACCGTTACGACAATCCCAACGGATTCGTGAGAAATCCGTACGAGAACCAGCGGTTCTTTGAATCGCGTAAGAAAATGATTGCTGAGTGCCCCAATCCGACAATTCGCATGTTCGATTCCGAATGGAACGCGCAGTCGACCGACTGGCGCACAGGCTTGCACGCCGGCGGCATTCTCAACTGCTTCGAAAACGTCAGCGACACGCTGGAAATCGCCGCCCCGGCTCTGTTCCTGCGTCACAAATCCGCGACCGGCTGGGACAACGCCTTCGTCAACTTCGATCAGGCTGGCTGGTTCCCCGCTCCGAACTACGTCGTCATGAAACTGTGGCACGACAACTTCATGCCCAACCGCGTTGAATGGACGTCAGAATCTCCCGACCTGACCGGCGACATGCCGATTATCAACGTCCAGGCGTCTGTTTCCGACACCGGCAGAACAGTTGTCTTCAAAGCGGTCAACAACAAAGAGGAAGACGTTACGCTCAAACTGACGATTACGGGGTTCAAAATTGGTTCTGTAACGGCAACCGTTGTTACTCCTGAACTGACAGAAGGCGAACCCGTCAACGCGAAACTGACCAAACGCAACGATCTGGACGCGCCTGACAGAATCGCCCCGAAACCCAACGACGCGACGGTTGACGGCAATACAATCACCGTTGTTCTGCCGGCGTTGTCCGCCAACCTGATTCGGGTGGAGAAGAAGTAAGGCAAATCTGAGAACGTTGTCTGAATAAGAAAAAGTGGTAAGTGGTTAGTGGTAAGTGGTAAGTTAGATGAGCGCTTGCGTACTAACCACTTACAACTTGCCACTTGCCGCTAACTCCGCGTTTGAGCGTATAACGCGGACCCTCTTTTCCCATTATGCCGTTGGCGACAAAGCCGCATTTTTCAAGAACTCTTTTTGAAGCGGCGTTGTCGTCATCGGTTTCCGCTTCGATAACGGTAACGTTTGGGTTTTGAAAAGCCCATCTCAGCGCCGCCTCAACCGCTTCGGTCGCGTACCCCTGACCTTGGTATTCTTCCAGAATTCCGTACCCGATTTCCGCGACGCCGCTTGAGTCAAGACCCTTGAAGCATAAGTCGCCGATATGCGTTCCGTCGCGGAGTTCAATAACCCAGATTGCGTACCATTCCCATTGATCGGGATTATTCAAACAGCCATCCAGCATCTCGGAATACGCCGCTATAAGTTCAGCGTTTGTTTCAGAGGAAATAATAGCTTCCATCTGACTCCGATTTGCTGGATATATTCTTAAACGTTTTGTTTCTATCATGAGAGCCTAAAAGACAATTTGTCGCGTTAGTTAGACGTCCTTAAAATCAGGAGAATATTTTACGTTGAAATTTTGTTTTCTGCATTGCTCGGCAAACGATTTAAAGACGCGAATTCCCTCTTCGAGAGGAACGCCAACAATGGCAGAAAAGTCCCAGCCGTAATCGCATTGGAGTTCTTCTGCTATTACCAATTTAAAAATGCGGGCAAACAACTGCGCTTCTGCCAGCGACATTCTGAACTTGACAAAAAACTCTTTTGAACGAGGATTGTTACAAAAATCAGCGCTGACGTCGTCCGGGACGCCCCTGTAAACCTGTGTTAAAACGTTATCGTCGTAATCATAAACGATTTTAATCTCGCCTTTTGTCAAATCTTTTTTCACGTAATGAAAAGGCGGACCCGAATACATCATGATTGTTCCCGATCTGAAAACGAAAAAATCGTATACGTTAAAAGTGAAAACGAATTCTCTCTTTTGCGGCGATTTTGACATGATTTTTTCGGGAATCCGATTCGTTGTTTTCATATTCCGTGGGTTAAAACCCACGGCTAGAGATATTGAACTGCTACGCAGTTCTATAGGATGCGCTTCGCGCCTGTTTTTTATCAATGTCGATGGTTATGACGTCCTGAAGCCTGGTAGTTTTGCTGTTGCTGCATATATTGCTGCTGTTGCGCCATCATGGCTTGCTGTTCTTCGCGAGCCTTTTGCTCTTCCTGCGCCGCTCTGGCTTTGGCGCGTTCCGCCGCCATGTCGATGTCGGGAATTTCGACGTTGGTAATAACGGCGGGCATTGATCCGTCAGCCGAATAGGCTTCTATCGGCATCACACCGTGTTCATCGGACTTGACGACTCCGTTCGGCGAGGGAAGCGACAGCGAACCATCTTTTGTCGAGGAAATCGGCGCAAGGACGTTCGACGGATTTCTTACCTGACGGCTGAAATTCCGGGAAATCCTGGCGTAGAACGCTTTCTGGTCGGAACTGAAATGGGCGTCCGCCTTTTTGGACTGCATGCTAAAGTACGCAGACCAGTATTTTCTGCCGTTAGAATCCAGAGTGGATTTCTGCGTTGCAGCGCTGTTCTCGACAGCGAACACGAGCAGGACGTATTTCTGAATCGGAGCGGGTTTGTTCTCCCAAACTTTCGGAATGAATCCCAACGCCTTGGCGGGTTCTAGCGGAATGACGGTAATCGGAACTACCATTGCCAGCAACTCGCTTTCGGACATGGTAAACATCAGTCCTTCCGGTTTTTCAGGGTCGCCGCTGGGCAGAGCCAGGTTGAGGCTCACGCCTGCGTCTTCCGATCTGGCAACGAATCCGACATTTTGCGGAAGCGAGTTCCAGTCGGCGGGGAAGTTCTGAACTTCTGTAACTTTAATCGACAGACTGGCGGCAGCCGCTTTGTCGGGGGAACCGAGCGGCTGAGCGGCTACGGCAATCGGGACGCAGTTTTGCATCTTCGACAACTGTTCCAAAAATTGCGGGACGTTTTTGTTCAGCACGACAGCTCGGCTTTCGGAAATGCCCTCAATTGGCGAGAACGGAAAATCTCCGCCGGCGGTAATTTTCGACCAGTCGAACGGCGCGCCATCGGTGGGAATGTACTCCAGCGACACCGCGCTCATTTTTGCCGTCGCTCCAGACTGGTTGTACAGCTGAATCAGACGTCCAATTTCGTACAGGTTGACGCGGTAATCTTCAACTTCGATAACAGCGTGCCCGTTGTCTACATTTTTGGAAAGAATGTGTCCTTCCGGCGTCAGCTGGGGCGCAATAAGCCACTCCAGAATCTGCATGTCAGATTCTTTCATGGAAAACTTTTGAGTGGAAATTGAATCAAAGTCGGCGCCCAGCTTTTCGATATCGACGCGGTTGCCGATATAGGCGATCTTTTTGCCGAATTTGACGAAGTATTCCGTTCCGTCGAGAACCTTTTCCATGAACTCGGCTTCGGAGCTGGAGTTCGCTTTTTTGCTGACCGTTCCAGAGACGTTCGGCGAGAGCATGATCGTAGTTTTGAATTTCTCGCTGATAATCTCAAACGCCTTGCGAATGTCGACAGATCCCTGCGGATCGAAACTGTATCCGTAGGTTGTATCAAAAACGGGGTCTTTTGCGTTTACCGCCGGCTTTTTCAAATTCTTGAGGTTTTTGCCTGCGTTGAATCCAATTGCGCCGTTATGCGGAGCTTTAACAGACGAATTCGCAACCTCGGTTCTCGAACTCAATTCCTTGGCGCGTCGATTTTGCAGCACGTATCGCGGTACAAACGAGCGTTCGCCAAAATGAATTTCCGATTCGGCGTCGTCTGACTGCGGGGCTTTGACGTCGCTGAACAGTCCCGGAGGCAGCGGCGCCATCGGGTCGAGCTGATCCGCTCGCGCGTCGCTGACAACGGCGGCTTCCGACGCCTCAAAGCTGGGTTGACGCATAGCGTTGGGCGACTCCGGTTCTTTTTCCGATTCAATTGCAGCCGACGTCTGAACGACTTGATTGTTTTGAGACGCGTTGGCAGCCAGACCCGTTTCTGGAACCGATGGCGCGTCGCCGCCAGGCATGGACAGCGTTTCGGGTTCAATCGGTCCAACGGGAGCATTGAAATCGTCTGGAATATCGGGCGCTTCCGGCATGGAAAACGTACCCGGCAGATTATCGTTAATCAACGTAGCTTTGCTTTTGTTCGAGTTTTCCTTCTTAACGGATTCCATCGCTGCGACGCTGTTTGATCCGACAGCCGGATTGATTTGAGCTTCAGACGAATTGTCTTTTACAGACGGCGCCTGAGGAACAGCCGGCGGAGTCGGTGGGACTTCCGGAACAGCGGGAACATCAGGAACTGACGGAACCGCTGGGACTTCTGGAACTGATGGAACTTCCGGAACAGCCGGGACTTCCGGAGCGGCTGGCGGCGTTGGCGGAACAGCCGGACGAGCTGGCAGTTTAGGAACGCTTGGAGCAGCTGGAACTTCCGGAACGTTGGACGCTGACGGAACTTCTGGATCTATTGGACCCGGTCCTGCCAGTAAATCGTTGTCTATTGGAGGCGTTTCCTGAACCGTCGTGGAAGTTGTCGGCGTCACAGGCGACGGAGTTGCTTTCTCTGTCGACGCTGGCGTCTTAGGCACGTTCTTTTCCGTCGATGAAGACAGAATGTTTGAATCTGTCAAATCTGACTGCGAAGCAGACGCCAAAGTCGTTTCGTTTTCGCCGGGAACCGGGAATTCCGATTTCTGCGGCATCAGACACACAATAATAAATGCGGCATATAAACCGACAGCTGCTGATAATGCGATCGACGCCAGTTGAATGGAACTTTTCATATTGATTTCTCTTATTGTTATGGTTATTGAGAACCACAAACTCTAGTTTATATACAGTTACACAATTCCGCTAATGGGAATTCTCTTCTCTTTTTATCGGATAACTGATACAATAAGCATAAGTGGAAAATTGGAAAAAATCGTTTCAATCGGTAAATTTTATCAAAGCTAAAACAATAGAATAAAAAAATATAGATAAGATAAGCGTTCTTGGTTGACTAGTGCATTTTAGTGGTAAGTGAAATTACAGTATTGAGCCGCTTTGCGTCCTAATCGTTTTTTACTGATAGAATAGCTCGTCAAATGAAAGAATATCCTTCATATTTATTATATATGTCTTGCGGTTTTTCTTTTTTTAAAAAAATATCCAGTATTCTGAAAACATAAGTTATTCAAATATAACAGGTTATGACGGCGATACAAGAAATTTTCGAAAAAAGTTCAAAGATATCGTAACAATTGCCGCCAGTTTTACGTATATAGTATCACAACAAACGCAAATGCCAGAAGGAACTACATTGAACACTTTTAATGTCCAGCTGCCGGTTCGAATCCGGTTGGCGATTTGCAAAGATCGCTGTAGCTCAATTGGATAGAGCAGGTATTGTTTCTTCAACTCCTTGTTGCGGTTGTTGTTTTCAAAACAATCAACATAAATGCCGAAGGAACTACATTGCGTTTCATTAATATGAAACTTGTCGGTTCAAATCCAACTCGAGTTTCTTATTTATAAGGACTCGGAAAAGTTTCTTCAACCCCTTCTTATGTTTTTTTTGAAATATGGTCTGATAAATACTGAAGGAACTACATTTCACTTAGCTATGGAACCTCCAACGTTTCTTCAACCCCTTGTTATCAGACCATTTTTTTACACTCTTTTTTAATTTATTACTGCTATGCGTAATCTGAACGAAATTGCCAAGTTTACCGATCCGAACGCCTCTATGACCCTCAACGAAGCCGGCGGGCTGGCGTACAAGCTCAGCGCGAAAGAAGCTCTGGCTCAGCTGGCGGCGACGGGATGTCTGTCGCAGACGTTTTACGCCAACGAAGTCGACCAGCTCAAAACGATTTTGAATCTGACGTCTTCCAGAGACGTTGATGACGAATTTCTTGCCAAGCTGGCGTTGTACGCCCGCGTCAAGGGTTTCATGAAAGACATGCCAGCGGTGTTGTGCGCTGTTTTGGCCGCGAGAAAATCGCCGGCGCTGGAGAAGGTATTCCCGTTTGTAATCGACAACGGGAAGATGCTGCGCAATTTTGTCATGGCGGTGCGTTCTGGCGTAACCGGTCGGAAGTCGTTTGGATCTGTAGTCCGTCGATTGATCCGCAACTGGTTCGACGCTCGAACGGAACAGCAGATTTTCAACGCGTCGATTGGAAACGATCCGTCCATGGCGGACGTTATCAAGATGGTTCACCCGATGCCCAAAACGCCGCAGCGCGAAGCTATGTACGGTTACCTTATCGGAAAGGTGTATGATGAATCGCAGCTGCCGAAGGCGGTCGTGGAGTACATCCATTTGCTCAAAAACGGCGTAGACGAAAACGCCGTCGTTCCAGACGTCCCGTTCCAGTACCTGACGTCTTTGGAACTGACGACCAATCAGTGGAAGACCATTGCGCAGAATGCGTCTTGGCAGACGACGCGCATGAACCTCAATACGTTCCTGCGTCACGGCGTTTTTGAGGATAAGGAACTTGCCAGCGTAATTGCGGCGCGACTGCGTAATGAGGATGAAGTCCGCCGTGCCAAGGCGTTCCCGTACCAGCTCATGACGGCGTTCATGAACGCGTCAGAGGAAGTCCCGTCAGACGTCCGTCTGGCGCTGCAGGATGCCATGGAAATCGCGACGGATAACGTCCTGGTTATCGACGGTCTTGTCGCGCTTTGCGTAGACGTTTCCGGGTCAATGGATTCGCCTGTTACCGGTTATCGCCGCGGGGCGACGTCGGCAGTCAGGTGCGTTGACGTTGCCGGGCTGATGGCGTCGTGCATTTTGCGACAGAACCCCAACGCTGTTGTTCTTCCGTTTGATTTTGGCGTTCGCAGCTGTTCGCTTAACCCGCGCGATTCCGTAATTACCAACGCTCAAAAGCTGGCGGAACTGTGCGGTGGTGGAACGAATTGTTCCAGCGCGATGAAATATATTGTCGAAAACAATATCAATCCGGACGTCGTGATTTACATTTCCGACAACGAGTCCTGGATTGACACCGACTCAATTCATCCTTGGAACGATTGTACGCAAACCGTTGCCTATTGGGATAAAGTGCGTGAAAGCAAGCCCAACGCACGGCTTATCAACATCGACATCCAGCCGTACGATTCGACGCAGACGCCTAACCGTACGGACATCGCCAACGTCGGCGGATTCTCTGACGTTGTGTTCGACTTTGTCGCCCAGTTTGCGCAAGGGACTTCGCCCCAGCATTGGGTTGAGCTGATCGAACAGATCAACCTGGACGCGCCGACATAATAACGCTCGGCGTTAAACCGAAATACGGCAGGGAAACGGTTTTGCTTGTTTCCTTGCCGTTTTTGTTATTTTATCAGTCTATTATTTCTTTTTTCTTCTCGTTTCCTGATTATTTCTTAAAACGCTCTTGACAGAATTTCAATTTGGATAATAATTATAGTATATAGGGAGCTGGCGGTTTTCCAATCGTTGAAACAGTTCGTTTCCCTGGCTGTCAGCTTCGTCGGTACACTATAACCTGTTTATCCTACCATGAAACGTTTATTCTCTTTGTTTGCCGTAATGGCTTTGGCGTTAAGCGCATTGACGTCTGTTCAAGCGCAAGAGGCTCCCGCTCAAGAAGGTCTCAAACCGGTAAAATATGTATTTCTGTTCATTGGAGACGGCATGTCTTCCCCGCAGCGGCAGATGTGCGATAATTATCTCCAGGCGATTGGACAGCCAACGATGACGATGAACTCGTTCCCCGTTAAATCTCCAACGACGACGTGGTCTGCCAACAAACTCGTTACGGACTCTGCCGCCAGCGGAACGGCTATCGCCTGCGGCGAAAAGACCAACAACGGTCGCATTGGTATGGATGCGTCAGGAACGCGCAAGCTGGAATCTTCCGCTTACGTTGCCAAAAAGACCGGCAAGAAAGTCGGGATTCTGACAAGCGTTACTCTCAATCACGCCACGCCTGCATCGTTTTATGGACATCAGGACGACCGCGGCAAGTATTACCTTCTCGGCCTGGACTTGATTACCTCCGGGTTCGATTTCTTCGGCGGAGGCGCGATTGACAAGCACGACGACAAAAGATACAAAGACAATATTGGCGACGTCTATAAGAATACGTTAAAAGCCGGCAAAGATTTCAAAGGCGACATCTACGAACTGGCGGAAGACGCCGGGTACAAAGTTGAACACGATGCAGACGATATTATGGATCTCGAACCGGAAGACGGCAAAGTAATCGCCTGCCAGAAAGAAGGCGCTCTGCCGTACTCTATCAATCACGAAGGCGGTTTGACGCTTGACCAGTATCTTACCAAGGCGATTGAAATGCTCGACGGTCCCGCAGGATTCTTTATCATGTGCGAAGGCGGAAAGATCGACTGGGTTGGTCACGCCAACGACTCAGGATCCGTTCTCACCGAAGCGATTGCTCTGGACAAAGCGGTTAAAGTTGCGTATGCGTTCTACGAAAAACACCCGGAAGAAACGCTCATTATCGTAACCGGCGACCACGAAACCGGCGGGTTGACCCTCGGTTTTGCCGGCGAAGGCATCAAGGCGAACTATCATCTGCTTCAGAATCAGACAACCTCTCGCGATCGGTTCCGTGACGAAATTTACCGAATCGAACACAAAAAGGATCTGACCTTCGACGAAGTCAAGCCGATTATCGAAAAGGCGTTTGGATTCAAGTTCGACGGTCCGGCTGACGACCCGATGACTGTTACAGAAGAAGAACTCAAGCTCATGCTTGAAGGCTTTGCCAAAGACAAGAAAGATTATCATAACAGAGCCCTCGCGCCGGTTGTTTTCAAAGTCTTTGACAAGAAAGTTGGTTTGACCTGGACGTCTGGCAGCCATACCGCTTTGCCGGTTATCACCTCCGCTGTTGGCGTCAACGCCGACTTCTTCAAAGGCAACCTTGACAACACCGACATTTCCAAGAAAGTCAAGGCGATTCTGCAGGCGAAATAAAACCCTTGAAAGGCGGTAACGGAGCGACTGTAAGGAGCGTAGTTACGCTTCTTTGAAAGGCTGTAGCGAAGGAGGTTTAAGTGTAATTTCGTTCGCTACGCTCACTCCATTACTGCCTTTCAATCCACCTTATTATCTATGCGCTATTTTCCCGTTCCTACCCGACACGATTTTATTTCTATTGCCGTCATTGTCGCGGCGTGCGTTGCGATAAGCTATGTAAATTTGTCGCCCAAGTCAATTTCTCAGGACGGCGACAAAGAGAAAGCCGTTGTTTTGTCGGTTGACGATTCCAGCGTAGAACAGATTGGGCTTCTGACTCAGGGAACGCAGAACCTTCGCGTTCGCGTCCTGTCCGGGAAATGGAAGGGAACGGAATTCGACGCCGCCAACCTGCTGCGCGCTCAGATGGAACTGGACAAGATATTCAAACCCGGCGATACGATTCTCGTTGGCATCTATCCAGACGCCGACCCGAAAACGTCAACGATTACCGCGCTGCATTATTATCGCGCCGACTGGACGTTTATTCTGTTTTTCCTCTTTGCTGCGCTGCTGCTCGTTTTTGGAGGGATAACAGGGTTTACAGCGCTGCTGTCGTTTGTGTTCAGCTGTCTGGTCGTCTGGAAACTGTTAATTCCGCTTTGCTTGCGCGGCGTCAATCCGATGCTGGTTGCCCTTGTAACAGTAACAATCCTTTCAGCGGTGATTATCTTCCTGATTGCCGGATTCACCAAAAAAGGCGTTACCGCGTTTCTGGGCGCGTTTACCGGCGTGCTGGCAAGCTGCTTGCTGGCGTGGCTGTTTACGGACTTGTTCCATATCAACGGCGCTCAAATGCCGTATTCTCAAGCTCTGCTTTACAGCGGTTACGACCATCTCAATCTGGCTCACATTTTTATCGGCGGGATTTTCCTCGGGTCGTCCGGCGCCGTTATGGACCTGGGCATGGACATCGCCGCCGGCATGAGCGAAATTGTCAAACAGAAACCGGACATCTCCCGAACAGAGCTGATTCTTTCCGGAATCCACATTGGGCAGTCGGTTGTCGGAACGATGACGACAACGCTTCTTTTAGCGTACTCCGGCGGATACTTAACGCTCATGATGATGTTCGTCGTTCAGGGAACTCAACCGATCGACTTTATCAACAACCCGCTCGTCGCCTGCGAAGTCGTCAAGACGATTATCGGCAGTTTCGGTCTGGTTTTGGTTGCGCCGTTAACCGCGGTTCTCGGCGGCTGGACGCTTAAATAGTTAGGAATTAGGAGTGAGGAGTGAGGAGTTGAGAAAATTAGCAATTGTCAATTAGCAATTAGCAATTACGCAAGCGCTACAAATAATCCTCTCGCAACTCGCTACTCGCTACTTAAATTTCGACTTAACTTCATACTTTCCCGGGGCAAGTCGAAAGACGCGACAGCCGTTACGATAGTCTGAATAGCGAATTACGCTGTCGGAGAACGCAACGCCGGACTGCTCGTTGTCGACCGGGACGCAAACGACAGCCATCGTATTCTCCGGGACGGTAAACGTCCAGGAAAACGTTCCGTCGGCGCATTTCCAGGAACTCTCAATTCGACCGTTGGGCGAATCGTACCAGCCGCTGGCGTCGGTTATCTGTCCGCACGGCTGCGGAGCGAGCAGAAGCTCTTTAAATCCGCAGGACTGTTCCGTCTGACGAATTCCCAGCAAGCCCGCGGTAAACCATTCTTGAGCGTGACCGAACATGCAGTGGTTCATGGAACTACCCGGTCGGTTCCATGCTTCGGAAAGCGTCTTCATGCCGTAGTTTTCCAGCATGTTGACGTAGCCGGGCGAAGACTTTCGCATAATGATTTTCGCGATGACGTCGCCGCGGTTCTCTTCCATCAGCGTCCGGAGCAGATAAACGAAAGCAACCTCGCCGGTCGTCGGGCGGTATTCCATTCGTTCGATGGACTCTATAAACTTCTTCATGACTTTGGGTCGCTGATTGTCTGGAACGAGATGAAACGCCAGAGCAAAGGCGTAACTTGCCTGTGAGTCCGTAGCGACGACGCCAGTTTCCGGGTTGTAGTACGCCTTGAGAAACGCATCAGTCGCCTCTTGCGCCAGCGCCGCGTAGTACTTTGCCCGATCCGGCTTGTTAAGCAGAATCGAAATCCGGCTCATCAGTTGAGCGTTGTTGACCAGAAACGCCGTCGCCGGCAGTTGAATGGGCGTCAGCTGGGAGAAATACTGCTTGTCCGTCTTGTCGCTCCAGTCGTACCAGTCGCCCAGCCCGCCGAGAGGAAGCCCTTTGTCGTCACGCGTTGAAAGAATGTACGCCATGTATTTTTCCATCGTCTCGTACTGACGAGCAAGAATTTCCGTATCGCCGTAAAACTTGTACAGCAGCCACGGAATCTGAACCGTCGACGCCGACCATTCCGGCGATTCAAAGAACCCGCCGCCAAAACGAACGTACTCCGGGGCGGTGCAGGGAACCATTCCGGAAGGAAGCTGCGCCTCGGAAATGTCACGGCAAGTCTTTCTGTAAAGCTGATGAATGTTGAACCGATACATAATCGAAGGTCCCATCAGGTGCGCGACTTCCAGCCAGCCGAGTTTTTCTCTGTGCGGGCAGTCGGTCAGAACGTGCTGAAGGTTGCTGCGAACGGATCGGGAAATCATTGCTTCGATATCGTCCAGCCACGGCGCGGACGAATGGAACTCGCCGGCTTTTGCAGAGGACGAAGTTGTAAATTCCGCCTCAATGCGTTCCACAAACGGCGCGTCGGCGTCTTGAGCGTTTAACGTTGCCCCGGAAATATAGATGAACTGGAATCCCCAGTACGTAAAATGCGGAACGAAAACGACGGGGTTGCGCGCCAAGTCGAAATCGTCTGGAAACGTTATCGAATAGGAATGTCCTTTCCATGGATTCTCTTTCGTTTCTGCCAGTGTAACAGTAACAGTTTTGCCCGGCTTGCCGATAATGGTCAAGCGGGGACGTCCGGAGAAATTATATCCAAAATTCGCCTCGATTCTGTTGTCCGCAAGCGTTTGGACGGATTCCGGCTTGAGGACTTCCGCGACGAATATATCCGGGTGTTCCTGACGTCTTAACTGACCCTCAGGCGGAGCGCTCGACAGCGCCGCGGCGTTCCAGCCGTCGTCGTTGTACGGCGCTGTATTCCAGTTAACCAAACTCTGTGACAGAACCCAGTCTTCCCCGCCGTAGACGCAGGAGAACGAAATCGGCCCGGTTGTCGTTTTCCAGGACTCGTCAGAAACGATTGTCTGTTGACTGCCGTCTTTGAACGTAACGACGATTCGTCCAATCCATTGCGGCAGTCCAAACGACCCCTTGAACTTGACGTATCGCCCGCCGGCAACGTTGTAGAATCCGTTTCCCAGCCAAACGCCCAGGACGTTGACGCCGGAACGAATCTGGTTTTTGACGTCCCACTGATTGAACAGACACGTCTTGTTGTAATTCGTCCAGCCGGGCGACATGGGTGCGCTGACGGTTTCGCCGTTGACATCCAGCTGATAGAACCCCAAGCCGCAAATTGATGCCGTCGCAGAAACAACGTTCTCCGCCGGCTGACTCAGTTCAAACTCCTTGCGAAAAACCGGAAGTCCCTGAGAGCAGTTGCCGGAAATCCACTTTGCGCCAGCCAGCTCCGGAGGAATACTCGTCTGGGGCTCGTCAGCCAAAGAATTCATACAGAACGTTACAGCCAAAAGGGCGACAATAGTTAAATTGATTGTTCGATTCATGGGATTTAAAGGCAGTAGGGAATGGACAATAAATGAAAGGCTGTAATGGAGCGTCCAACGGACGCGGAATTACGCATTCGACGTTAGACGAACAAAACAAGGTTACGTAAGCGAAGGAAAAATCTCACGCGAAGTTCGCAAAGTTCGCGAAGTTTTAAAAACTATGCGTTCTTTGCGGCTTAAATCTTTGACGTTCGCCTCCTATTGTGAGCCGAGGGACATTAGAAGTTTCTGGGAATCTCGTATCCTTTGGTTACCTGACGGGAGAAGAACGACGCAGCCTGCTCGTCGTCGATAATCGTCTCTTTCTTCGGATCCCATTTGACGACTCTGTTTAAACGGGCGGCGATAGCGCAAAGGTGACAGGCGTTCATGGCTTGGACGTGAGAAACGACGTCTGAAATGCACATGCCGCCCTCGCGGATGCAGCGAATGAAGTTCTCTTTATGTCCTTCCAACGGTTTGCCGTGGAACAGTTCTCGATAATCGTCGTCTGTAAAGGCGTTGGGCGGAAGTTCTTCAACCGGCTTGCCTTTGCAGCGTCCCTGATTGACGTGAATGCGCCCTTTGGTTCCTTCAAAGAGAATCCCG
>JAFSMW010000086.1 GCA_017447745.1 Thermoguttaceae bacterium | reverse complement strand
CTCCCATTCCGCGCTACCGCGCGAAACGTATTATAATCGCTCCCGTTGGTCGCTAGAACCGCGTAGCGGTTCAATGTTTCTAGCCGTGGGTGAAACCCACGGAACATGATACAAACCAAAAAGAACATCGCCAAACACTCTTTTTCACTTGTCCTCCATCGGAGGGCAAGAGAAAAAGATACTGAAGCGATTAAGAATCCTGCCAAAGAATTTTGAGCGCTGAGTGATGAGCGGCGCCTCGCCTCCCTCCTAACCCCTAACTCCTAACTATCAAAACAATAGCTTTCGCAACAAAACATCATGAAATACGTAGTAATCATTCCTGACGGCGCGGCAGACGAACCGATTCCTGCGCTGGGCAATAAAACCATTTTGGAATCGGCTAATATTCCCTGTCTGAACAAGCTGGCTGGGCTGGGGCAGATCGGCGTCGCCCATAACGTTCCGAAGAACCTGCCTGCCGGGTCGGACGTCGCCAATTTGAGCGTTTTGGGATGCAACCCGACGCTGTACTATACCGGTCGAGCGCCGCTGGAAGCCGCCGCGCTGGGGCTGAAACTCGGTCCGAACGACTGGGTCGTTCGCTGCAACATGACGACTATCATCAACCAGTACATGCGCTCATTCTCCGCCGGACAGATTTCTTCCGAGGAACAGCATGAACTGCTCACCGCATTGCAGGACGCCGTAATCGGCGATTACCCGCCCGGCGCGATGGAGTTCATTTCCGGCGTCGGCTATCGCGGGCTTCTCATTCTCCGCGAAGTTCCGGGCTTTGACGTGCCGCTGTCACAAAATACGAGAACGTTCGCGCCGCACGACTATACAGACCAACGCGTCTGGCATGTCGGGCCGCAGGGCGCGGGCGGAGAACTGCTGCTGGAACTGATGGATAAGTCCATTGACGTCTTCGCCAACCATCCCGTCAACAAAAAGCGAATAGAGCAGGGCAAGCCGCCGGCAACCAACGTCTGGCTGTGGGGACAGGGGCAGATGCCGGTTATTCCGTCCTTCAAAGAAACGTACGGCAAAACCGGCGCGATGATTACCGCCGTTGACCTGCTTCGCGGTATCGCCAACTCCATCGGATTTGACAACATAATCGTTCCCGGCGCGACCGGGTTTATCGACACCAACTTCTCCGGCAAAGCTGCCGCGGCAATTGAAGCGCTCAAAACGCACGACATCGTCTGCGTTCATCTGGAAGCGACGGACGAGTCCGGACACGAAGGCAGCGTCGAGCACAAGATTCAGTCCATGGAAAACATCGACTCCAAAGTCGTCGCCCCGATTTGGGATGCGCTTTCCAGTTCTGGAGAACCATTTAGAATGTTCGTTACGCCAGATCACCCCACGCCGATTCGCACCAAAACGCACTCCTACGACACCGTCCCGTGGCTGATGGTCGGCGCAGACGTTCCCGCTTGCGGCGCAGCGTCCTACAACGAAAAAACCGCTGCTGCAACAGGGCAATATCGAGAAGAGGGCTGGAAGCTCATGGGCGAACTGCTCAGCTGACAATCCCGCTTAACTTTACAAAGACTTTGTCCAGTTCATTGGCGACGACTTCCGCCCAGACGGCTCCGACAGCTCGACAGGCGGAGTTCCATTGATTTTGATGTCGGGTCAGATTCTGTTCGTACATCTTGAACAGCCCGGTGTCAGCGCGGCGGACGGCGAACTCTTCCGTCTCGCTGTCCGTCAGGCGGACGTCTCCGGAAAAGTCCGGGCGAACGTCCTGTACGTCTAAAACCTGAACGTACGCTGCCCAGGCGCCGCTCGACCCCAGCCGACGCGTAATCGCAAACGGGTCTTCTTCCCAGAGGAAATCAGAGAGAATAATCTTGAACGTCTTGGCGTTCCAGTCCGGACCGGATTCGAGAATCGTCGCCCCAAAAGACGTCGTCGAATCGAAATCCATCGGCGCGCTTTGTTCTGTTACAAGCTGGCGATACGTCGACCGGTCAAAGACGCCGTCTATCATTCGCCACAGCTGACAGGAGAAGCGGGAGTTCTCCGCCGCGCCCATAAAATACCCGGTCAGAAACTCTGCCGCCGCCTGTTTTTGAGGCGTAATCGCCATCGACCGGGACGTGTCGAGCAGAATATCGACGTGCGGCTGAATCTCGTTTTCAAACCGTTTGACGATCAACTTGTCCGTTCTGCCGTAGGCGTTCCAGTCTATGTGACGCAAATCGTCGCCGGGCGCGTAGGCGCGATAGTCCATAAATTCCAGCGACGCGCCTGCGTCTCGACCCAGCTTTTCGCCCCAGCGACCGTGCGACGTCGTCTGAGAATCAAAGCGTCTCTCCGCACCCGCGGCAAATCCGGCAGAAAGGTTGTCTATAGAACTCATATATAATATTGTAATAGAAGTTGGAGGAATTGCAAGGGGCGGCAAGAGTTGCGAGTTGCGAGACGGCGCGCTTCCGCGCCGATTCTACTGCCTACTGCCTACTGCCTATTGTCTGCTTTTCAGCGTTACTTTAACGATTTGCGGCGGGGCGAAGAATCGCAGCGGGACGCCGGTTGTGCCGACGCCGTTGGAAGTGATAACCACGGTCGTTTTATCGTACGGGTAATGCTCGACGTCGACGCGCCCGGAAACGTACGCCCGATTGCGAAGCATGCTGATCGGGGCGTAGAGTCCGAAAAATGTTATCTGTCCGCCGTGAGAATGTCCCGATAAAACCAGGTCGATGCGCCGTTGATGTTCCGAGTCAAACAGGTCGAACAGGTCAGGGGAATGGGTCAGCAGAAGAACGAAATCGTCTTCCGTCCGGTCATTCATTTCATAAAAGGGAAACTGCAGCGGGAAACGTCGATTCCAAACGTATTCCGTCCCGACCAGGCGGATTCTCTGTCCGTTCTTTTCCAGCCAAACGCCTTTGTCGGTCAGGTTGGCGATCCCCCCTTTTTCATGAAGAATACGCATGACCTTTTCCATCGTCAGATGAACATAATCATGATTTCCCGGCACGCCGAACTTGCCCAGCGGGGCAGACAGAGCGTTCATCGATTCCGCCAGCGCTTCGACTTTGTAATATTGTTTATCAGCGTAGTCGCCGCCAAAAAGAATCAAGTCCGGATTCTCTTTTTCCGTCAGCTCGACGACTTTGCTTCTCAGATCAAACGTTCCCCAGCGACCCTGATGCGTATCGGTAATAAAGACGATAACCGTCCCGTCGAACTCAGACGGCAAGTCGGGAGAAACGACGGTATATTCCACCGTCCTCAGAGCGCGGGACTCTACAAAATAAGCGTACGCGACAAAACAGAACCCTGTAACGGCGGCAAGCAAAAACAATATTGTAACAGTCGCCCGCAGTCGGGTTGAAAAGAACAGACGGTAAACGGTTGAAAAGCGGGCAGGGCGCGGAGAATCGTCGACCTCCTCTTGCGTCTGAATCTGTTCTTCCCGCTTGTCAACCATTTTTCACTCCTAGTTAAACGACAGCGAATACCGCGATGACGAATATTTCCCGTTGGCGTTGTCGGCGAGGTATCCCTGAAGCGCGGCGTCGTGAATGGCGACCCGGTCAGCGTCCGTCAGGCGTCCAACGCGGCGCGATGCGAAATTGGAAATTGTAACAGAGCGCGATCCGTCGGACAGGGTTGTGCCAGAGCTGGTCGCTGTAACAGTTTCAGCGCTGTTCGTCCCGTACAAAGACGCCGAGTCAACGCCGGAAGACGACGAGTCAGATGAAACCGCCTTGACGCTCTGGAAACCGTTGACAATGGTCATGTAATTTGACGAATACATTTTCGTTTGACCAACGTCTGCAATAACGTAGTCCGGCTTGGACGCGTCTGCTGAATCTTTGAGCGTCGCCGAGCAGCGCCCGGTTCCCGCGTAAGCGTAGGTGTAATAAAAGCCGGAAGCAGTATAGGAAACGGAATTTGTTTTGAACGTCGACGCGCCCGCCTGAGCGGTAAGCGTTGCGGCGGAAGAGCCGGCTGTGTAACGGACTGCGTCGTTGCCGCCGTTGACGGACTTCAAAACGACGTCGTTCAACCCAATCACATACGATCTGAACGACATCCCGTTATAGGCAAACGCATTTTCTGTAACGCTGAACAGGTCGTAGTCGTCGGAATCGTAAATGATAGCGGAATTGCGCCCGCCGGCAGTCTGTGACACGTTGACTTCTTTCATTCCAGACGCCATCCACGTGTTGGTTCCAGTCGTCCACATCGCCGAGCGGGTTTTGAGATTCAGCTCCATGCTGTCTTCCCCGGCGGAATCGTAGAACACGACGGAATCAGCGCTGTCTGCTTTGATTGAAGTCGTCTCCGCGCCGAACGACTTGATAACGTACTTGTCGCCGTTGATAAGCGTGTATTCCTGATAGCAGCGAATCGAATCGGTTCCCGCCGAGGCGATAAATTCAAACGTATCCGCGCCGGCGCCGAGGTTGCTCTGAACCGAGTTGATTGTACTGAACGAATACGTCAGCGTCTTGCCGTTGAACGTAAACTTCCACTGGGAGCCAGACGCGTCCACCTTTAGCGAGTCCGCCCCCGACGTTCCGGTAAAGAGAATCTTCGACCCGGAAACCGTTACGCCGTCAGGAAGATTTTTGGAACTGCTCGTCTGGGCGCTGGTATTGGCTGACGTATTAGTATTGGTATTCGTACTTACGTTCGTATTTGAAGACGTCTTTGTATTTGTCTGAGTTGTTGTATTTGTCGACTTATTCGAGTTAGTATTCGTCTGAACGTTGGTATTGGTCGACGTATTGGTATTCGTATTGGTTTTCGTATTCGACGATGTATTCGTATTGACGTTTGTATTGGTCGACGTATTGGTATTGGTCTGAGTATTTGTCTGCGTAGTTGTACTGGACGTCGTCGTTTTGGCGTCGAGGGAATAGATGTATTCCACCGCTTTGGCGACGTTGATTCGATTGTACGTCTGCTTTGTAGCGGCGTCGTAGACTTTGTCCGCCGTGGTTGTCATGACAGAATAGATGTCTTTCTGTGTAACAGACGTATAGCCCATGTTGGCGTATGCTTCTCTCAGCAAACAGGAAACGCCGGTAATGACGGGCGTTGCCATACTGGTGCCGGTCATGCGGGTGAAGTCGTCGCTGCGATTGTTGTTGTTGCCTAGGATGTCGGGCACGGAAGAGTAAATCCCGTATCCCGGGGCGAAAATCGTGTTGGCATCGCGCTGAGAATACGTTGCAATGTCGCCGTCGCCGTCCACCGCGCCGACGGAAACCGTGTACTGACTGCACGCCGGATACGCCACGCCTGCCGTCGGATAGTCTTTGTAGTCGTTCCCGGCGGCGACGCTGATAAACACCCCGGAATTATAGAGCGATTCCAGTTCGTCGTCCAGAATCTTCCAGTCCGTTGCGTTGGAATTGCTCGAAACGGATCCGACCGACAGGTTGACCGCTGTAATCGGGTTGTCGAACGAATTGAGATTGGTTTCAATCCATTGCAGAGCCTGTTCAATAAGTTCAAAAGACCCGACGCCGTTGTCGTCAAACACTCGGAGAATAACCAGATCCACGCCGGGCGCGACGCCAGTGTACTTGGTGGTAGATCCTGCTAAAATGCCAGCCAAATGCGTTCCGTGACCGCCGTATGTAGAATCGTCTGACGGGTTGGAATCGTTCTCTGCAAAGTCCCATCCGCCGACAATCTGTCCAGAACGAAACGCCGCGTGATCCGCCGTTATGCCGGAATCGACAATCACAACCGTCTGCCCGGATCCGGACAGACCGTATTCCTGCTGCACTTCCGTCAGCCCGATTAAATCGTCTACGACGGAATTGTATTTCATCACGCCGGACTTCGCGTACGACGTGTAACTGTAATCGCTTTCCAGACCGGCTGGCAGTTCGACAGGTTGCGTTACGCTGAGCATTCGGCGGGATTCCAAACCCTCAATGCGCAATGTCCTAAATCGCCCTGCCGCGCTTCTGGCGCGGGCGCTCTCACTTTTACTCATGGTGTCTACTCAATGCTGCGAAAAGAAAAGCTGAAGTTTCTGCCAACCGCGGACGATATACCCATTGTAAGGCAGAACCTATCTCAAGTCTCAAAATCATGTTGTTGCTTCGGCGCTTTCGGTATAATCGATATAACCGGACTTTTTAGGCAAACCAGTTCTGCGGGTTAATCCACATATACGGTTCATGCCAGAAATTCCAGATGTAACGATTATACTAATCGCACCAGTTATAATGATACACGATATTCAAAAAAAAAACAGTAACCGAACAAGCATTTTTTTCGAAAAAACGCGATTTTTTCAGTTTGCATACCAGTTAGAACGGTTTTGACGAATTTAACGATTGTATCGATTTTAACGATTATTGTTTTTTGACAAAAAAATCCCCGTCTTGTTTTCCAACAAAAACAGGAAACTTTTTAGAATGCGGCGATAACTCTATTATAATCGCCTTTGGATTTTTTTATTGCTGTCGAACAATAAGAATGAGCGTTTCTACGCGATCGCCGCCCAAAGCCGACAAGCCGGGAACGTTGTTGCGTTCCGGAATTGGCGAAGGCGTTATCCCCACAGAAATCAGCAGAGCTCTGTCCGCCGCCCACATAAACCGCTCCTGAAATCGGAACTGGTCAATGCGGGGCGTTTGAATTTTAAATGAACCCGAACGACCGGACGGCGTCGGGAAATTGACGTCGTAAACCCGTTCGAGGTTGTCTATATGAACCTGAACCAGAGCGTCGACAATACGGTCGTCTCCTGTAACCAGCGGCGTGAATTCCAGCTTGCACCCGGACTCTACCAAGCCGGTGGCAGTGCGAAATCCGCCGCCGTTGGGATCCGGATAAACGCCTCGAACGTATTGCCGCGGATGAGTCAGATTGACCGTTATCGGCTGACCGTTATGCACCGTCGCAATAGGCGAATTGACCTGCTGCAAGCCGTATCTTTCCTGTAAAATTCGCACCAGATTGGGGACGTCAGACGCGCTGAGAATCCACGCAGACGAGCCAGGGCTTTGCGTTTCCGCCGCCCGTAAAAAAGAAGCCGTCTGTACGCGCCAGGCGGGGCTGTTCACCGTCATGACGCGAAACTGCCACGTTATTGTTCTGTTCCCGGAAAGAAGATATTGATTGACTATCGCCGCAACCTGCTCCTGAATTTCCGGGGTGTGATAAACGCGAACGACGTGCGGATTCACCTGGAGCAGTCCCGGCGTTGCGCCGCACCAGACGTTGTGTCCCGTCTGACGCAGAATGGCGTCCATAATCGCCTGTTCCGGTCGGCTGGTATTGGTTACGCCCTGAGTGTAGGCGCTAATGTTGTAGTCTTTCCAGATCTGTCCATCATGAAAAATATGAGCGGGAAAATCTTGCGCCAAGCTCACCGGGGCGGCAAGCGCTGTAACAACAAGAGCAAATAAAAAGAGAAACGCAAAACGCCCTGCGCGATTTCTGCTTTGATATTCGGAATGAAAAATCCGGAGTTGACGCAGCTGACCTGCTAACCAATCCTTTGATTTGAATCTTTCGCTTCTCGCATCCTGCGTTTGAGCGTTCATGTCCTACCTCCTGTAGTTACGGTCCGAACTCCTGCCGGTATCCCAAAGATCGGATTACCGTCAGCAGTTCTTCATGACTGATATATCGGCGATGAAAATGGATTTTATAGGCGTCGATCGCCAAAGCCAGCTCCCGCGCTTCCGGAGACAGTTCGGCATACGAATCGACGAACTGTCGGCGCTCGACGTGTAACATACCCCCATCGCTCTGCGTTCCGTCTGTTACAGACGAACCGCCTGACGAATCCTCTGTCAGCTCACAGGGCGGAACCCTGTTGTCGTGTTTTTTCTGCCTGTCTCGCCGTTCCCAATACGCAATTCGGGACGGTTTAACGTTTCCATCGGAACCGGGATAATGAGCCGGTTTGGGTCGTCGCGACGCTTTTTTATCCATGATGACTGCCTTGACGTTGAAAAGTGAGGAATGACAAATCGGGAATTCCTACGCGTTTTCGCTCTGGATTCCTGATTCATTATACCCGCCTTGGTCAAGGTTTGTCGGGGAGAGTATAGGGATTTTTCTCAAACCCGTCAAGAGAGATTATTTTGGAGTGCGACGGCTTGCCGTCGCTTTTTCAAGAATAGAGCCGAGAACTTCCAAAAGAGTAATTCGTGCCAGTAACGTAAGATCTATTTTTTATTGCGATGGGATTCTTTATATTATATCGCTCATTGCGTTATTGGCACGAATAACAACTATCGAGATTCTTGACGGTTCTGGTAATGAAAGCGACGCCAAGCCGTCGCACTCCACATAACTCCTTGACAAAAATAGTTTATCCATTACACTTATACCCATGAATCCTAACTTTAACTTTGATATTTTAGCAGTCGACGCCAACAGTCGGGCAAGACGCGGCGCGTTCCATACCCCTCACGGAGTCGTTCAGACCCCGGCGTTCATGCCCATCGGGACGGTCGGGTCCGTCAAGGGAATCGAAATCAGCCAGCTCGAAGCCACCGGCTCGCAGATGATTCTCGGGAACACGTACCATCTGTCGCTGCGTCCAGGCGAAGAAATCGTCGCCAAACTCGGCGGACTCCACAAATTCTGCGGCTGGAACGGACCGATTCTCACCGACAGCGGCGGATTTCAAATATTCTCTCTGGCAAAACTGCTCAAAATCAAAGAGGAGGGGGCAAATTTTCGGTCGCATATTGACGGTCGGCTGCTGTCGCTGACGCCGGAACGCTCGGTTGAGATTCAGGAAGCGCTCGGGTCGGACGTCGCTATGGTTCTCGACCACGTTGTTGGGCTGCCAAATACCGACAAGGTCATTCGCGACGCCTTTGAGCGCACTCTCCGCTGGGCGAAACGCTGTCGAGACGCCCATACCCGGGACGATCAGGCGCAGTTCGGAATCGTTCAAGGCGGGCTTTCTCGAGAAATGCGCGTCGAATCCGCTCAAAAGCTGGCGGAAATCGGCTTTGAGGGCTACGCAATCGGCGGGCTGAGCGTGGGAGAGCCGCCGGAAGACATGTACAGAACCATCGACTTTACCGAACCCGCCATGCCGACAGACCGTCCGCGGTACTTGATGGGCGTCGGGACGCCGCGCGATTTAATCGAATGCATCCACCGCGGCGTCGACCTGTTCGACTGCGTCATGCCGACCCGCAACGGTCGCAATGCGTTCGCCTTTACTGACAACGGTCCCATGAGAATGAGAAACGCTCAGTATATAGAAGACCCGCGCCCGATCGACGAAACCTGCCCATGCCCAGCGTGCAAACGGAGCAGAGCGTACATTCGGCACCTGTTCGCCGCAGACGAAATGCTCGGTCCGATTCTGCTGTCGATTCACAACATCACGTACTACCAGAGACTTGTCAGCCGCGCCCGAGACGCCATCGTCAACGGAACCTGGAACGAATTCCGCAAAGAACGCCTGGCGGGCTGGGGGGTGGAGCCGTTCGAAGAATAATTAGTAATTAGTACGATAAATCTTGGGTTGCGAAAATAGGTGAAATGAGCATTTAAATCGTAGCCCACACCTTTAGGTGTGGGATCAAAAAGACATAAATGTTTTAAAACGCACGAATTCCACTCCCTTCCCCGCTCCTTCAGGAGCGGGGAAGGGAGTGGAGGGGAAGCGTCTGGGGAGTGGCATCTTTGTTTAGTCCCCCAGATAAATCTGGGGGCTACGAAAAAGTTTCAAGACTCTTTGCCTTCGTTATGAAATAATCATAAAGAACGCCATGGTTATTGCTAACACCGTAACTGCGTAAACGAGAACTATATTCGTTACAAAGACGATTCTTTTAATCCAGACGTAATGACGGCTTGAGGGATCGTCGTCTTTGGATAAATACTTCAGCAATAACGACCCGATTATTCCTAAAAAGACCAGAGCGACGCTTAACACAGACGAATAGACTACTAAATACCCTTCAGTCAGTTCGTCCAGCGGATCAACTGTTTCAAGCGCTAATAAATTGATTTTAATCAGCTCAATCAAATGGCATACAGAAAACGTCGTTGATATAAACAGCGCAAATACAACGACGAGCGTCAGCCCAAGCGTCAGGACGCAAAGTTGTTTCATGTATATCTCCATTCAGGATAAGGAAATAAAACAGAATAGAAAAACCTACTCCCTATTCCCCATTCCCTATTCCCTGATAAATATAACGATTATTTTAGTTCTATCAAATTTTGAGAACTATTTTCTATATATTATAGTATAAAGAGTGAATTATTTCTCATTGTAAAACGTCTAAATATCGATAAACCTGATGAGGAGAGATATATTATAAGGATTAAGCGCTCTCTGGGAGCAGGTTTTTCCGTTCCTGAGCGTTCTGACATACTTACGCATTACGCATTACGAATTACGCATTCCGAATTAACATGTCTTTAATAGCGCGCAATTTAAGCAAGACGTATAAAGAGGGCGTCGACAATCAGACGGTCTTCAGCGGCGTAAATATCGAATTGGATAACGGCGAAACGCTTCTTGTCGTCGGTTTAGCCGGATCGGGAAAATCGACGCTAATCAATATTCTCGGTTGTATGGAACCGCCGACCAGCGGCACGTATCTGATGGGCGAAACCGACCCGCTGACCTTTAGCCGGAGCAAAACCGCCCGATTTCGCCGCGATTATCTGGGGTTCATCTTCGCTGAAGCGTACCTTCTGCCGCAGCTGACGATTCTGGAAAACGCGTTGATTCCGTGTCTGGCAACCGGGCTGCCGCTCAAGGCGGACGTCGCGTTTGCCAAGCAGCTTTTAGGGCTGATGAAAATCGACAACTGCCAGGATCTCTATCCGGAAGCGCTCAGCCGGGATCAGCGCCAGCGCGCCGCGGCGGTCAGAGCGATGATCAAGCGGCCGTCGCTCATTTTGGCGGACGAGCCGTACAGCAGGTTGGACTTGCGTTACTCCAAAGCGTTTCTTGAAGATTTCCTGACAGCGCAAAAGACCTGCGGTTCCATGCTGATTTTAACTTCAGACTCCTCAGACTTCAAAGAGAAATTCGACCGAACGGCGAAGCTGGATAAAACCCGATGGGTCATTTCTGGACGCCGCAAATTCGGCGTCGGCGAAAACGATTCCATTCCTCGATTCCGATCCGACGTTTCCGAACCCACTCAGGCTCTGGAGCTGGACGACTCCGACGAGGAAATCATTCAGGACGTCGAACCGTCACAGCCGCAGTCGGAACAGAAACCTGACGAAGGCGCAGAACTGGACGCATTTCGCAGGAGGTTTCAATGAAGGCTTCCATACCCTATAAATTAGCGCTGCGATCGTCGCGTTTTTTCTGGCGCGACAATTTGGCTCCGACGCTGTGCGCTGCGATGGCAACCGGCATTTTCGTCTGCGCGATATGCCTCAGCGCGTCGATCCATAACAGTATGAAACGCCAGGTCGATAACCGTCTTGGACGCATTGAGTACTGTCTGTCAACCCCAACGACGTTTCGCAAGCAGCTGGCAAGCGATATCGCCATTGGTCAGAAAAACGTTAACGAAAACAATCAGATCAATGCTGACCCGCCCATTCTGGTTTCCGCATTGAAATTTGACGCTGCAATCGTATCTCATATCGACAATTCAGAGAACGTTAATACGCAGTCAGTCGACGATAACAGCATAGACGTCCAAAATCAGGAGACGCAGGACGCCGAGGACGTCAATACACACCCGACAGGAAATATCCGCTCCTGCGTTTTATGGGGAGTGGACGATAGATTTGCTCATTTGGAATCGCCGGGAAAACCGGATTTTAAAAATCCCAGTCCCGGAGACGCTGCAAAACCGGGAGAGGCGACGATAAGTCAACACACCGCCGAAATCCTGAATCTGAAAGAAGGGGACGGTCTGATTTTGGCTATCGAACGTCCGCTGGAAATCCCGCTCGACTCGCCCTTGGCAAAACGTTCCGGCATAATTTCACAGGTTTCTGTAACGATTAAAAATATTGTCCCCGACAATACAATTGCGTCCATAAATCTGAAAGCGTCTCCGCACGCGGCTGTCAATGTATTCGTTGACATGGACTGGCTTCAGCAAAAATTGGGGCTGGAGGATCGAGCAAACATTATTCTTTCCGATTCCGAAATAACGTACAATTTTCGCCCGGTATTGGACGATTACGGTTTTCAGTTCAAGGTTTCCGAAGAATTCTGGACGGTGTCTTCCAATCGTCTGGCAATGTCCGAACAGGAAAGAGCGGCTTTGATGAACCGGATCGACGAGCTTTATCCTGATAAAAAGTACACGATTGGAAACGTCATGACGGCTCTTGTCAATAAAGCGACTGTTATAAAAGACGGCGTTTCTAAAGAAGACAGCCCATACGTTGCCTACTCGTTTTTAGCGGCGACAGACGACGTTCACGTCCCTCTGATCAAACCGGGTCAGGTTGCCATAACACCATGGACGGCAGAAGAACTCGAGCTGGCGGAAGGCGACCTGATTGAAATGGAATTCTACGTTCCCGATCCGACTATTGGCAAACCTGTTCTGAAAAAACGCGAATTTGAAGTCCGATATATTTTAGAAGACAAGGCTCTGTTCTATGACAGTTCCTGGGTTCCGTTTATAAAAGGCGTTTCCGATAAAAACAGCATTCAGCATTGGGACATTTCATTTTCTCCCGACGACAAAATCATTCAACCCGAAGACGAAGAATACTGGGATTTATACGGACCGCTTCCCAAATTTTATATCAGTCTGGACGAAGCCCGAGAACTGTTTACCACCAGCGGGGGCGCGATTTCCTCCATGCGGATTTGGGGCTTGGCTTCGCCCAAGTCCAGCGATTTGGCGCCGGCGCCGCACGAAGTCGGCTGGACGTTTGTCCCGCTGAAAAAGATTTTGTCGCTCAGCGCAGTAAGCGAACTCGGTTTCACAATTTTCTTTATCTGCATCAGCCTGACGATTATCATTTTCTCGCTGGTTTTGACCGTCCTGTTTATGCGGTTAAACATGAATTATCGCTGCAAAGACATCGGGCTGCTTCAAACCGTTGGCTGGGACGTAACGCCGATTCGTCAAACGTTCATTTACGAAAATATCATCATCAGCGCCGTCGGCGCGCTGCTTGGCGTTGGCGTCGGACTGGTTCTGACCGTGTTTGCCGCCGCATACCTGAACTTTTTTGGTCTGGAAATCATAGGCGAGCCATTTATCGGCGTCAGCCTGGACTTTCAGGATTTGATTCCCGGCGCGTTAATCGGCTGGCTGATAACGTTCATTGTAACAGTAATCAGCATTCGCCATCTGGGCAAAGTCCGATCGATTCATCGTCTTCAGGGGATTTTTGACTTTCCGCGACCATACGAACCGCGTCCCGGCAGCGGCTTTGCCCATACCTCGCTTCAGTTGATTTTCTGGATTATCCTGCTGGCTTCAGCGGCAGCCCCAATGGCGTGGAATATGAACTCCATGAAAAATCTGGAATCCGTAAAACTGATTCCCCGAATGATTTTTATTGCCTCCGCAGTTGCGCTCGTTATGGGAATCTGGTCATATTATTACAAACTCAGATGCATTCCGACGTCAACGTATTCCAGCGATTTCTGCAATTACGTTCGACATCCCTGGCGTTCGTTTGTTATCATGGCGACCGGAGCGCTGATGATCTTTCTCATTCCATCGCTGTCGCTGTTCATGTATCGAACAGACCGCAACGATTCCATCACCGTTCATGACAACGGCGGCTATTGCATGGTTGTCAAAACCGCTCTGCCTGTTTTCGAAAATATCGACAACCCTGACGATCGGGAAGCAATCGGTTTTACATCGGAACATCAGGAAATACTCCAGGACGTCGACATCGATCAGGCGATGCTCCACGACGGCGACGACGCGTCGCTGGGCAATCTCTACTACCCGTGTTCGCCGCGAATTATCGGCGTTTCGCCCCGCATGATGAACAACCAGTTTTTCGCCTGGAAAGAAGCCATGACCCCGGCTCTCCCCTGGGAAGCGCTGTGGAGAAAAGAATTTTCATTCCCGTTAATACAAAAAGAAGAATTTACCAAGGACAAAGATTACGACGCGAAAATCGTCAAAACGAAAATGGCGCTCCTCACTCGAGTTATGCCCATTATCATAGACGTCCAAACGATGAAAAACCGGTACCATCTCGATGGGCTTGATTCCGGTCTGCTGCTGGACTATCGTCCCGGACGAGAAGTGCAGGGAAGAGTTGTCGCTGTTATGGATAACGACATCTTCCATGGCAGTCTGGTAACAAGCGATGAAAATCTTCGGCGATTCTTCCCGGAAACTCGCGGATACCGGATGTTCTTTGTCTTCTGCCCGTCAGATAATCCACAAGAAAAAATGCAGGAGGTTCGTCAGGCGCTTCTGGAAGGTCTGGAAGCCTACGGACCTGAAATTGAAACCGTTTTCGAGAGTCAAAATCGACAAATGGAAGTTCACAACTCCTGGGTTCGTCTGACTCAGGTTTGGCTTCTGGTCGGTTTTGGACTGGGTTGTTTATGCTACTATCCGATTCTGCGGCGCAGCCTGCTGCGTTCACAATCGGAACTGGCGAACCTGTACACAATGGGATACAGCGTATCGCAAATCAGACGAATCGCGATTCTGGAATTGATTCGCCCGCTCAGCGCCGGCATCAATACCGGAACGATCGCCGCCATAGCGGCAACCGTCGGTGCAACGTTACTGTTCAAGAACTCGTCCCTGCTGGCATGGACGGGAGCAGTCTGGCTGACGGCGGCGGCTGGAAGTTTGATTATCTCCTGGATCGCCAGTTCCCGCGCCGCCCAAACCATCACAAACGAATCGTTAAGCGAAACGCTGAAAAAGAAAGCGTAACGTGTCTTGAGCAGATCACGCCTGAGAAACCGTCAGCTATTATTGGACATTTGGAACTCTAAGCTGATAGCTTTTAAAGTCAGAAACTGACGTCAAAAGCTGTCAGATAGCGGTTAGCAGCGGTCTGACAACAACAGCTGTAACGTTACAGAATGAACCTCAATAATCAATACGCGCTCTTTGTCTTGTTTACTACTTTTTGAAAAAAGCGCTAAGAATGGATCCTAATGCCCAAAGGCACCCGTTACCGATCTGTTGACGTGTCATATTGGCTTGCGTTGTTTGCTGCATATTGCCGTTTTCATCGCGATAAAAGACCGGGGTGTTGTCATTCTTTTGCTTATCTGTCATAACAGCGTTAGTAAACAGTGAAATAATTACTGCAATAACAACCACTACGATAACAATGGTAATTTCCATGTTTTACCTCCTTAACAATACCAAGTTGAACATAAATAACCGCTTTTGCATGGCAATAACCAACGCTAAGCAGCTAGATAATTATTTGACAATATTATTCCCAAGCGTTGACGGTACGACCGTTTCTAATCATCATCGGATCAGGCGTCTTAGTACCCTCCGTTATATCCTCCGTTATAGCCTCCGTTGTATCCTCCGTTATAGCCGCCATTGTATCCGCCGTTATAGCCGCCGTTGTTGCTTCCGTTATACCCTCCGTCATAGCCTCCGTCATAATTGCTATTCCCAGACGTTCCATTATTATTGTGCACATCTAGGACTGTTTGGGAAATAAGAAGGGTTTGTTGTCTGGCATTATGATTGCGTGATTCGATTGTTGACGAATCAGCGCCAGCGCAAATCATCTTGACGGTTTCACGATTGTAATTGCGAACTTCCGAAACGCCATTTTCAATTTGACGATACATCGACTCAGACATTTGATGAACAACCCATTCCCCATGCGCAAGATTTAGACTCAAACACAATTGTTTATCAATTTCCTTGGCTTGAGTGTAACCGGGTTTGTCGCTCAAAGCGTTATCATAACTGGAAGCGGTCCACCACAACGAGCCTTCTGCAACCAACAAAAGGATGAAGCTTCCAACCACAACGGACAACGCGACAATCGATCGCTTAAGTTGACCAGACAAATAACCGCAGCCCAACGCAATAAGTCCTGCCCAAAAACCAACGGTAAGAGGCAGCCAAACAAAACCATCGCACTCACTCATAAAACTGTTAGCCATGGTTTTAGCATAAAAGCCTTCCGTTTTGTAATTGCCCAGATGATATTGAATTCCAATCCAAAGGAAAATCGACATCAGCACGACCAACCCCGCACAGACAATCGCTGTCCAAAAACACCACGGCAGCGCTTTGCCTGCCCATTCTTTCAACATACCTTTCATTACGCTTTCCTTTCTTTGTAAAAGCTGTTAGACGGCTTACCGTTTTCAGACAAAACTGTCCAAAAACGATTAAACCACACAAATCTTCTTTCTAATAATAGTAATACCCAAGGTGCGACATAAATTCTCTTTGATTGAAATAATATCTTATTAGACTGATAGAATATTTATATTTAGAGCGGACGTTAGTCCGCTACAGTCCCGGAGGGACGACATCTCTATAACCGGCGGTTTCAACCGCCGGGGGGGGAGCGACGCAACAAAACAAATCGACAAATACCTTTTTTCTTCCCTCCCGCGCCGTTGGTGCGGGGGGGAAGAAAAAAGACTGACTCGATTAAAGAAGCGTTCTTCAGGGAAGGCTACGCCGTCCCGTAGACTAAAGTCGACGGTTATAGAAATGGCGTCCATTCTGGACGCGGTTCAACTTCTCAATTGCAAGAATTATTTGTGTACACACCCTAAGCGCAGGGAACTGGCAAGCGACCAACGGGAGCGATTATAATACGTTTCGCGCGGTAGCGCGGACTGGGTGTGCGCCTTCGCACCGCGGAAGCGCGGACTGGGAGCGCCGCCTCGCCGCTAGAATCGTTCCTGTTTCCAGTGTCCGGTGGCGATGTATCCCATCATCAGGAAAACGGTAATAAACGACGCCAGCGGGGAAGCAAACCCGATTCCGTAGAGCGTCGCGCCCGCCATGCGGCTGACGAACCAGGCGAACGGGATTCGCGCTGCAAACGTCGGGATAACGTTCATCAGCATGGACATGCGCGTGTGTCCGCTGCCGTTAAGAAAGCCGTTGCCGGAAAAGACGAATCCCAAAACCAGAATCTCATAGCAGAACGAACTCATGTACTGCGATCCCGCCGCAATAACTTCCGGATCTCTCGTAAAGATGGAGAACGCCGATTCCGGAAAGCATTTCATCCAGACGAAAAGCCCGATTCCAATCAGGGTAGAGTAGAATACGCTCAGCTTGAAAAATTCCAGAGCGCGGTCGTATTTCTTCGCCCCGATGTTTTGCGACGTAATCGGCGCCATCGCCATACCCATCGACATGGCGGGCAGAAGAATAATCCCGTTCAGACGTCCGCAGATTCCGTATCCCGCCGAGGCGTTAAGACCAAATCCGTTCACGATTGCGAAAATAATCATGAACGACAAGTCGATTAAAATGGACTGAATTGCAATCGGCATACCGATTGCCAGCAGTTTTGTAACGTGCGATTTATCCAGCGACAGATTGTCCCAATGGAACTGAAATATCTTCGGGTGATAATGCAAATAGCTCAGCGTCATGACAGCGCCGATCGCCTGAGAGGCAACGGTGGAAACTGCCGCGCCGGTTGCGTCCCAATGGAAGACGCCGATTAAAACCAGGTCGCCGATAATGTTGCATACGCACGCCGCCGCAACGCAAATCATGGGGAAGAAGGAATTCCCGACCCCGCGCAGGATGCCGGAAGAAACATTATACAAAACTGTAAACATCAGCCCGGCGGAACAGATGTAGATGTACGTCAGCGCGCCGTCATACGCTTCTTCCGGCGTGTTGATAAACTTCAGCAGCAACGGCGCTATAACAAACGCCATCGCAGTCATGATCAGCGTCAGAAGGAAAAACAGCGTCAAAGATGACCCGATGAACCGCTGCATCGACTCCTTGTCTTTCTCGCCGAAATATTTCCCGACGATAACCGTCATACCTGTCGACAACCCGATAACAAAGAGCATAAGCAGCATCATCGCCTGCCCTCCGTTGGCGACGGCGGCGGTCGACTGAGCTCCTTCACAGAACTGACCGATTACCAGCAAGTCTACCGCCATGTACATTGCCTGCAAGAGGTTGGCAATAAAAAACGGCAGGGCAAACGTAAACAGGATTTTCGAAGGCGAACCGACAGTTAAATCTTGTTGTCCATCCATATTGGAGAACTATTATTCCCAAAATGACAAAATTGTCAATAGGGCAGGGGGAGAAATCGCGGAGATAAGGAAAGAAATGTTGGTCGCTCACGCCCCCAAAAACGCCGGGAAGCGTGCATCCCAAAACGACGAAGCCGAAAACCTTCTCTGGATGGCGCCCGTCCCTGGGCGCCTAACTTGACGGCATCGCCGTCAAGAAAAAAGCGAGAGTTTCCTCCCGCTTTGCATTTTCCATTTATGATTTAATCGTAACTGCGGTCTCTGCGTTCTCTTTCCTTATAACAAGATCTTAAGCGCCTCTCTTTCGCCAGTACAGCAGCCCGGCAGCGCCAAGAATCATCAGCGCCCAGGTTGACGGTTCCGGAACGGCGTTGGGATCGTAAACGCCGCGAATATAATAGCTATCGCCTGATTTAGTTACCGACCAATCGGTAAACGGCCAGCCCGGGACGATAGCGCTCGAAATCGCGTCTGTAAAATCATCGTCTGCGCTTCCAGCCTGAATCAGAGCTTCAAAAGTATCGCCGGTCGAAAACGCGCCCATATCCGCCAGTTCGAGATAAATAATCGCGCCGTCTGCAATCTCGAAGTCACCGGTTACAATCAGCTTATCGTTGTCGTCAGCCGACTGTCCGCCAATTTCCATCAACAGCGTTGAACCGGGATTGAGTTCAAAATCGCCGTCAATAGTCAGCGTATCGATGGAATTGCCCGGCGAGAACGTCGCGGTCGTATACTCGCCTGCTTCAAGCTCTTCTCCAATTATGAGAGAGCCTTTGAAATACGATTTCATATCCAAACGACCGGAGGAAACAACAAAGCTATGAGCGTCAACGGCTCCCTCGGCAGCGTCAATTTTTAGCGTTCCTTCGCCGGTCTTAATCACTTTCCCGGCGCTGTCAATAGCGTTGTCGGCTGTGATTATTGCTTTTTCCGTCTGACCGCTTGGAATATTATATTCCAGCGTTCCAGTCGTTGCGACAGTAATCGGTCCGCTATTTTGAACCCCATCGCCGGTCAGTTGGAGAGTTCCTTCGGTAACGGTCGTTTCGCCGGTATACGTATTAGCGCCAGTAAGCGTCAGCGTTCCCGAGCCGATCTTTTCAAAGCCTTTATTGCCGGAAATAGAGCCGGAAACAGTCAGCGTCTTGTCCTCACCGACATTAAACGTACCGTCTGCGTTGAGAACTATCGGACTTGCAAACGTTGCCGTCTGCTCGTCGCCTTCGGTAAACAGGACGCCTTTCTTGGTCGTTCCGTCAATAGTCCAAGCATCAGCGGAAATATCCGGCGAGTTGGCAAAATAATACGGCTCGGTATAAAATGCGATTTCAGTAAACCCGACTCGGTCGCCGCCAGTATAACCCTCATAAAATTCATATCCATTATCCAGCGCCGTCAGAACAGCCTTTTGAAAGACATAATTCTGTCCGAAGGAGAAGGTTGCGTAATCAGTTTTACCAATATGGTTCTCAATTAAATACTCGTCAGCATAAACCAACTTACCATTACTGTCATAGAGTTCTAATGTAAAATCTGACATCAGATTCCCTTTAGTACCGTATCCCCAAATAGAAAAGCTGTCGTACGCGGTCTCTGATGGCATTGTAAACTCAATAACAGGCGTATAACCAACGGTATAATAATCAGAAATACGTTTATTTGAAGTATTATATGTAGCAATCGTGTACCATTCATTTCCTGCGGGATTGCTTGCAGTACCGTCATATAAATTACTCAGAGGGCGATCAGACGCTCTTTCCGCCCCGGCATTAAGAAATGACGCCGCGTTAGGACGAACAAGAGCATTATCATTGAACAGTGGTTCGTTATAGGCAACAGGCGTAGTCGGAGTTGCCGGTTCAATTGCAGCAGTAAAACTCACTTCTGACAAACCAACTCTATCCCCGCCTTTGCCTGTACCTATAAAGTTGCTGGTAAGCGTCATTTCAATTTTCGAAACATTCTCAACGGCTGGGAACGTAAAATCATCTTGAACCGTATTCGTATAATGCGTCATGGTAAAGCTGTATTGTGACGGGTCGTCAACTGAAATCTGCGTCCCGCTGGCGTCATAAAAAGCCAGGTTAAAGTCTTTAACGCAGTTGCCGGAAACGTCATAGTTATTTACAGAAATGCCTGAAAACGTTTGAGGAACGCCATACGTAAAAGTAAATACAGGGTCCGGATTCGATCCGTTAAAATAACCTGCAGAGGTTGAAACATCGGTAACCCATTTAGAAGAAGTGTTATCATCAAACAAGTTGCTTACAGGCCAGTTTTTATGGCTAGCAACGTTGGCAGTTTCGGAAATTGGCATTCCTGCAGGAACGACGTCAAACATAACGTTCGTTACGCCATAGCGGTTGCCGTTGTAATTCTGCGTCATCGTAATCTTGACAAATCTCGCATTCGTTGGGTTTGTGAGTGTCAAGGTCTTGGCGCTTTGAGGAATGCCGGTAAACGTTTGAGTGTAAACAGGCGTTGCATTGATCGCGGGAGAATCATAGAATTCCACCTTCATGACCTTGACGATATTGGAGGTCGCATCGTAAGGAGAAATGTAAATAGCATTAATTGTTTGAACGCTTCCCAAATCGCAAAGCATGATTGGAGTAGCGGAGCCGTCGTCAAGACTATACGGACTTCCATTTGTTTGCGTGCACCATTTGGTTGACGCCGAGTTATCTGTCGTGCTGAAATTATAATTGCTGTATTTTTCGTTATTTTCACGGTAATTATTGGAACCCGCCCCGTTCAATGCATTAATGCGAACTGCGGTAATCAAGTCAGCCTGGACAGAGTTAGTCAGAAAAAGCCCCAGCAAAAGGAAAGCAATTCCGCCGCACATTAAAAGGCGGACGAAGGAAAAACGATCTTGAGAATTGGACATTATATTTTTACTCCGGTAAAGGGTAAAAAGAATAATTATTGATGGATTTATACTTAATATATATTATACACACAATTTTTCTGTCGTGAAGGAGAAAAAATGAAAAATTTTTGAGAAGAGTTGGAGAGAATGAGAAGACAGAGAAAATAGAGAAGATGAAAATGAAAGGCGGTAATGGAGCGTCCAACGGACGCGAAGTTACGCTTTCTGTTCAACCGAACAACTCCTTTCAGCCCGGATCGCTATATGGAGTGCGACGCCTTGGCGTTGCTTTTCCCAAAAAAGAGTTGAGAACCTCCATATACGTCTATCGTGCCAGTAACGTAAGAACAATAATATTCGTTTAATCGCTTATTGTTCACAACGTTATCAGCACGAATTTAGTTATTCTTCATTCACTGCGTTTCTGGTAATGAAAGCGACGGCAAGCCGTCGCACTCCAAATCGCGTCACTTTGTCGTCTTGAGTATAAACGTCTTTACCGCGTCGTTAAAATCGGCGTCTGTTACAATGCTGATTCGGATTATATCGCGTTTGGCTTTGGTATCGTCAAGCGCAATATTGTTACCGATCGACAGCAGTTCTCCAACGGAATATTTGTTCTTTTCGACCTCGATGTCCAGTCGAATTGCGTCACGCTGTTTTGTCGACAGCCGCGCCCAAACGGACTTGGAACCGGCAAGCCGGATCGGGACGACGCACTTGTTCGTCCAGCCGAACTGAGCGTCGTTGAACGTTTGTTCCAGCCACGTTACAACGGCGGAGAGAAGCGCGGCTTTCCATTTGGGACGTCGATTTTTATGGAATCCCTTGGACGGCATTATATGCCACGTCCGTCCCAGCGCTTTCCAGGGTTCCATACCGGGAGAAATCAGCGTCAGCTGCGGCTTTTCGCTTTCCGGATTCTCGTCTTTGGGCTTGTCGTCTGCTTGCGTTGCGTCAGTCTGCGTTGTAACAGAATTCTCCTTTGAAGGCGACTCAGGCGCGTCGGAAGTCGAAGCGCCGTTATCCACAGTCTCGCCGTTTGCCGTCAGGAAATCGCCGAAGGCGCTGAGCGCTTTATCGATAAACGCCCAGAATTCCGGACGGTCAATCTCTCGCAGGTAATGGACTTTCATCTCAATTTCCTGGAATCGCGGGTCGTGCGCCGTTTCTATCTTGACGCGGGAATGCGCCCCGTAGAGCGGTAGTTCCGGCATGTCATTGAGAGGCTTGAGGTCGAGCTGATTTTCGAGTTCCTCTTGCGTAAAGACGCCTTTAGGAACCTGAACTTTCAGTTTGAGGAGCCATTCTTCGTTGGTAATGGCGCGGAAGAACCAGAACATCGGCTTTTTGGGCGCAGCGATGCTGACCGTTGTGCGATCGTTCCAGTCTGGAATTCCCAGAGCGTCTTTGTCGTCGATATAATCGACAATGCGGGTCAAAATCGCGCCGTCCCAGCGGCACGCGTTGCCGTTTCTGGCGACGCGCTGTTGAGTGTGCCATTTGACGCCGTCGGTTTCCCATGGCGTTTTGGCGTCCAAACCGATAGCCCCGAAGTCGATGGAGCGTTCAATTTCAATCTCCGGAAGAATCGGGATCTCAGTCCGCTGGTACTTTTCCCGTTTGAAGTACGTCCCGGATTTCAGTTCAGGCAGTAAAGCCAGACCTGTGTAGGAAACCAGACCTTTGCCGGATTTCTGCTGACGTTTTGTATACTCTGCCAAATCTTCCGGCGTCCCGGCAAAGACAATCTTGCCGCCTTCGTCTCCGGCTTCCGGACCGAGGTCGATAATCCAGTCCGCCGTTTTAACGACGTCGAGGTTATGTTCAATTACGACAACGGTGTTGCCCAGGTCAACCAGACGTTGTAACACTTCCAGCAGCTTGACGAGGTCTTCAAAATGAAGCCCTGTCGTCGGCTCGTCGAGAATGTAGAGCGTTCGACCGGTGTCGGGACGCGACAGTTCCGACGCCAGCTTGATTCGTTGCGCTTCGCCTCCGGACAGCGTCGGGGCGGGCTGACCCAAAGCTAGGTAATCCAGACCAACGTCGCACAGCGTTTGAAGGATTCGACGAATGGGCGGCTGAGAGCTGAACAGCGTCAACGCCTCTTTGCAGGACAGGTTGAGCACGTCCGCAATCGAAAAACCGTGGTATTTCACCGACAGCGTTTCCGGTTCGTACCGCTGACCGTTGCAGGCGTCACAGTTGACCCAGACGTCCGGCAGGAAGTGCATTTCGACCTTGATCTGACCGTAGCCTTCGCACTTTTCGCACCGTCCGCCGGGGACGTTGAAACTGAACCGGCGAGCGGAAAAGCCCTTGATTTTCGCCTCCGGCAGAGACCCAAACAGGTTGCGGATGTAATCGAAAACGCCTGTATAAGTCGCCAGATTGCTCAGTGGCGTTTGACCGATTGGGCGCTGGTCGACGTTGATCACTTTGTTAAAATGCTCAATCCCGATCATATTGCGATACACGCCCGCCTGAACCGTTGACCGCTGCAGGATTCGCGCCAGTCCGCAGTACAAAACGTCTTCTACAAACGAGCTTTTTCCTGACCCGGAAACGCCTGTTACAACGGTAAACGCGCCGACGGGAATGTGCACGTCAACGTCTTTGAGATTGTTCTGTCGAACGCCGTTGATATGAAGCCATCGCCCCAGATCGGTCGCTAAATCGTCATTCGAGTCCGAATCGGTTTGTCCTTTTCGACCGCGCGTCGATTTTTTGGGCGGAGCGGGCAGGGAGTCCAACCCGACGCTGTACAGAGATCCCCCTGGAACAGGTCGGCGATTGGACGGAATCGGAATGGATTTTTTATTGACCAGATACGGACCTGTAACAGATCGCTCTTGAGAAACCAGCGTCTGCGGTTCTCCCTGAGCGACAAGCTCTCCGCCGTAAAGCCCGGCTTTCGGACCGAAATCGACGACGTCGTCTGCGCCGGAAATAATCTCTTTGTCGTGTTCAACCACTAAAACCGTGTTGCCTATGTCGCGCAAATTCCGCAGAGCGTTGAGCAGTTTGACGTTGTCGCGGGGATGAAGCCCGATGGTCGGTTCGTCCAGCACGTACAGCGCGCCGCACAGACCAGAACCGATCTGCGACGCCAGACGGATTCGCTGCATTTCCCCGCCGGACAGCGACGTCGCCGGGCGTGACAACGTGAGGTAGTCCAGACCGACGTCGAGCAAAAACTTCACGCGGTTGAGAATTTCCTGACAGATGTCGCCGGCGATTTTCTGCTCGGTGGGCGTCAAACTCCAGCTTTTAATCTCGTTATAGAGTTTTGCCAGGGACATGCGGCACAGCTCGTCGACCGAGCGTCCTTTGAGCCGAACGGCAGACGCGTCTGCGCGCAGTCGGCTGCCGCCGCAGGTCGGACATTCGATTTCCGCCCTCAGACCGCTGAGCTTGACTCGCAGCCCAGACAGAATTCGAGTCGCTTTATCCAGCGTTGGATACAAACCGGCGTACTGGAATTTGAAATCCAGTTCCGGCTGAGCGTCTTTTTTGCGTCCGGAAGACTGTTTGTAAACCGGAATCCAACTTTCTCCGTAGCCCTGCAAAACGATGCGGCGATGTCGCCCCGCCAATTCTCTAAACGGGACGTTAATTGGGACGCTCGTTTCCTTCTCGAAGGCTGCCAGCATCCGTTTAAACAGCGTCCCGGAAACGTTGGGCCAGAGGTTGACGGCTCCCTGCGCCAAAGTCAGTTTGTCGTCCTCAACAAAAACGGACAAGTCCGCGCCCATCTGCGTTCCGATCCCTTCGCAGTCCGGGCACCAGCCCAGAGCGGAATTAAACGAGAAATGGTTGGGCGTGAGCGGAACGAAGCTCTCCCCGCATTTTGGGCAGGAAAAATGCTGGGAATAGGAATCCGTCTTCCATCTCGATTCCGGACGCGTTGCGTCACAAACCGTAACGCGCAATTCTCCGCGTCCCAAAGACAGAGCTGTTTCGACGCTCGAGGCGATGCGGCTGCGATTGTCCCGCCGTATCTCAACCCGGTCGACCAGAACTTCAACGTTCCAGCGACGGCGGCGATCCATTTCTTCCGGCATATCGTTGAGCGAATACACAACGCCGTCAAGACGAACTCGGGCGTAGCCCTGCGAGCGAAGGTTCTCCCAAACGTCCTCGTACTTCCGCCCGACGTCTACGTTTATCGGAGCCAGAATATACAGTCGAGTCCCTTCCGGGTAATGCATAACGCGGTTGATAATCTCGTCTGCGCTTTGCGTCCCGACCGGGATTTGGCAATGCGGACAGTACGGCTGACCCAATCGCGCCAGCAGGATTCTGACGTAGTCGTAAATCTCGGAAACCGTCCCGACGGTGGAACGCGGCGACTGTGACGTCCGCTTCTGTTCAATGGCGATTGCAGGAGACAAGCCGGTAATCAGATCGACCTTGGGTTTGGTCATCTGCCCGACAAACTGACGAGCGTACGACGACAGGCTTTCGACATACCGACGCTGACCCTCAGCATAAATCGTATCGATTGCCATTGAGCTTTTTCCCGACCCGGACGGCCCGCTGAAAACGGTCAGTTTATTGCGTTGAATATCGACGTCAACGGACTTGAGATTGTGTTCCGTCGCGCCCTCGATATGAATCACATCCGGTTCAGAGCTTTCCGACGGCGCTGTCGCCTTGGGCTTTTTTTGAATCCGCTTTTGAAGCTCTTTAATTTCCAAAGGCGGTTGATTCGCCTGTTCCAAAACCGGACGCAAGGCGATTCCCGTTGGCGTGTCGGTTTTGACCATGTCTTCCGGCGTTCCGGCAAAGATCAGCTGACCGCCGGCGTCGCCGCCTTCCGGTCCCAGTTCGATAACCCAATCCGCCGTCTTGACAACGTCCAGATTATGTTCAATAACAATAACCGTGTTGCCGAGGTCAACAAAGTTATGAAGAACTTTGAGCAGCAAATCGATGTCGGAAAAATGCAAGCCCGTCGTCGGCTCGTCGAGCATGTACAGCGTCCGCCCCGTCGCGATTTTAATCAGCTCCCTTGCCAGCTTGATTCGCTGCGCTTCACCCCCGGAAAGGGTAGGGGACGGCTGACCGAGTTTCATATATCCCAGCCCGACGTCGTGAAGCGTCTTGAGCATCGAATAGATTTTCGGGATGTTCTCAAACAGCTCCATGGCGGCGTCGACGTCCATTTCCAGCACGTCAGCAATGGACTTGCCCTTGAATTCCACCGAAAGCGTTTCCGCATTGAACCGCTTTCCGTTACAGACCGGGCAGGTCGTCCAGATGTCGGCAAGGAAGTCCATTTCGAGCTTTTCAGCGCCGGCGCCCTGACATTCTTCGCATCGACCGCCTTGAACGTTAAAACTGAACCGTCCGGACTTGAATCCCTTCGCCTTCGCCTCCGGCAGAGAAGCGTACAGCTCGCGGATTTCATCAAACAGTTTGATATACGTCGCCGGATTGCTGCGCGGCGTTCGTCCGATGGGGGACTGATTGATGGCGATCATCTTGTCCAGATTTTCCAAGCCGTCAATTCTGTCGTGAGCGCCGGGAATTCCTATCCCGTGATTGAGATCGCGACGAAGAACTTCTACCAGAATCCCGTTAACAAGCGAACTCTTGCCTGACCCGGAAACGCCTGTTACACAAATAAACTTGCCCAGCGGGAATTCCACGTCGATATTTTTCAAATTGTGGAACCGCGCGCCGCGAACAATAAGAGAATGAGGCGCAACAGACGAAATCCGTCTGGCGGACCGTTTTTTAGAAAGGCTTGTTTGAGTCGGCGGCGGAACGGCATTGTCACGCCGCTGAGGAATGTCGATCTTGCGGCGTCCTGCCAGGAACGCGCCTGTTACGCTGTCCGGCGTCGCCATGATTGTATCGATATCTCCCGACGCAACGACATGACCGCCTTTCGCCCCAGCCCCAGGACCAAAATCGACAATCATGTCCGCCGATCGCATAGTCTCTTCGTCATGCTCCACGACGACGACCGTATTCCCCTGATTTCGCAGAGTTGAAAGCGAACTCAAAAGGCGAACGTTGTCTCGAGTATGAAGGCCGATTGACGGCTCGTCCAGAATGTACAGCACGCCCGTCAACCCGCAGCCGATCTGACCCGCCAGACGGATTCGCTGCATTTCTCCGCCGGAAAGAGTCGGAGCGGTTCTGCCCAAGGTCAAATAGCCCAATCCAACGTCCGACAGGAACGACAATCGTCCCTGAATTTCCTTCAAGGCGTCGGACGCGATGAGTTGTTCTGCGCCGTCAAGCTTCAGATGAGCGAAGAAATCCCGAGCGTCTTCAATCGACAACTTGCACGCCTGCGGCAGAGAAATCCACTGACCTTCAAACTTCCCTCCGCTGCAGCACAGTTTGACGTTTCTGGCTTGAACGTTGAGACGCTCGCCCTCGCAATGACCGCAGGGGATAACGTCCATGTACTTTTCCAGCTGACGCTTTTGAATCGAACTGCCCGCCGCGTTATAGGTGGAAAGCAAAGACGGAATAAGCCCTTCATACGGTCCGCCCCATTTCTGCTCGTTGACGCTCGCTTTGTACGAGAATTCTATGTGCGCCTCGCCGGTTCCCCACAAAATCTTGTGAGCAATTTCAGGATCCAGATCTTGCCACGGCGTATTGAGAACGTACCCGTCCGGCTTATTGTACTTTTTCTCCAGATATCGGGCGACACCCTGATAAATGCTCTTGCGCCAGCGTCCCAGTTCGCTAAAAGGCGGCAGAATCTCAATCGGGCCGTCCATCAAAGAGCGTTCCGGATGAGTTGCCAGCTTGTTCGGGTCGAACGTATAGATTTCCCCCAACCCGTTGCATTCCGGACACGCGCCCTGCGGAGAGTTAAACGAAAACATCTGCGGCGTAGGAACCGCAAAGCTCAAACCGCACGTCGGACAGGCGTACTGACTGGAAAATCGGACGTCTTTGAAATCCGACCCCGATTCGCCCGCCAAAAGCATTTCGCCGTCGCCGACTTTCAAGCTCTCTTCAACTGCTTCCAGAATTCGAGGACGGTTCTGCCGGGTCAGTTCCAATCGGTCTATAACAACCTCGATATTGTGCCTCATCTGACGATCCAGACGGATGTCCTCCTGAAGCTGTCGAACTGCGCCGTCTACCCGAACCCGAACAAAACCCTGACGTCTGAGGTCTTCAAAGAGATCCTTGAATTCCCCTTTTTGATGGTACGCCTTGGGAGCGAGAAAGAGATAAAAGGCGCCTTTTCCGTCTTTTCGAGTTGCGAGTTGCGAGTTGCGAGTTGCGAGATTGTTTTCTGCCGCCTCTTTACTACTGCCTACTGCCTCTTGCCTACTGCCTAAACTAAGAATCTTGCCTAAAATCTGCTGACGCGTTTGAGCGGTAACGGGCTTTCCGCAGACAGGGCAATGCCCAACGCCGATTCGAGAATAAAGAACTCGAAGAAAGTCGTAGATTTCCGTAATTGTGCCGACGGTAGACCGGGGATTGCTTCCCGCCGTCTTTTGAGCAATGGAAATAGCGGGGCTTAACCCGGAGATGAGGTCAACGTCCGGCTTTGGCGCCTGACCAAGAAACTGTCGGGCGAACGACGACAGGCTTTCGATATAACGTCGCTGCCCTTCAGCGTACAGCGTATCGAACGCCAACGAGCTTTTCCCTGACCCCGAAACGCCGGTAAAACAAATCAGCTTGTTGCGAGGCAACTCTATATTGACATTGACGAGGTTATGCTCTCTTGCACCGCGAATTTGAATATTTCGATTCATAGATTATTTTATAATCCTTGAGTACTCTTTTTATTTAGGAAGGGCTATTATAGCGCTTTTCCCCCGACTTGTCAAGAGTGCGGGCGGCGAGGCGCCGCTCCCAATCCGCGCTGCCGCGCGAATTTTGTAACCCCCGCTCCCGTTGGTCGCTTGCCGAGAAGGGGGTAAAACAAACCGACGCAGCCGAAAACGCCCCCTGGATGGCGCCCGTCCCTGGGCGCCTTGCTGGCACTAGAAATATTAATTTACGTAGAATAGGTAACTCGCCCCGCTACTGCCTACTGCCTACTGCCTACTGCCTACTGCCTACTGCCTACTGCCTACTGCCTACTGCCTACTGCCTACTGCCTACTGCCTACTGCCTACTGCCTACTGCCTACTGCCTACTGCCTACTGCCTACTGCCTACTG
>JAFSMW010000085.1 GCA_017447745.1 Thermoguttaceae bacterium | reverse complement strand
GGCGGGGAAAGTCCTCATGGACGGGTTTGGCAAAGCGGCGGTGTATCATAAAGACGTCCGCGACCTGGTAACGGACTCCGACCGCCGAGCGCAAAAGGCGGTGCGGGACATTCTCGCTGAGGCGTTTCCCACTCATATTTTCGTTGGGGAAGAAACCATAGACGATACAAATTATCCCGTCCCGGACGCGGATTCCGAGTACCGCTGGATTCTCGACCCGCTGGACGGCACGACGAACTACGCGCACGGCAGCCCGCATTTTTGCGTCTCGCTGGCGCTGGAGTTTCGGGGCGAGCTGTTTGTCAGCGGGATTTACGCGCCGTATTACGAAGAGTTCTATTCCGCCGTCGCCGGACACGGGGCGTGGCTCAACGGCGTCGAGCTTCACGTTTCGCCAGTTGATAAGCTCATCGATTCTCTGATCGGGTTCGGGTTTCCGCCCAACATAACTCAGGAATGTGACGACTTCAAGGCGTTTCTCAAACTGACGGGAGAATGTCAGGCGATGCGCCGCACGGGATCGCTGGCGTTGAACCTGGCGTACACAGCCCGGGGAATCTTCGACGCCACGATGAACTTTTCCGCCCATTCGTGGGACGTCGCCGCGGGCGTTTTACTGGTCAAAGAGGCGGGTGGAGTTGTAACAGCCGCCGACGGCGCCCCGTTTGACGTCGACCGCGCAGCGTTGCTGGCAACGTCCAACGAGAAACTTCACGCCGCGATATTGAATTGCGTGAAGGGATAGACGGAAAACAGGTCAAAGCGTAAATTTCGTGAAAAATATATAGTCATGACAATTGTGGGTTTTGTTTTTTGAACGCAGAGTACGCAGAAAATCCGCAGAATACGCAGACGGGCTGGGAATGTGGCGACGACGCTAACTACGTTAGCTACGCCACCGACAAGGTCAGTTCCTGAATGGATGTGGGTAGCGCCGAAACCAGCTCATTCGGATACATAACCTTGTCCTACTGCTCGTGCGGCTTCGCACATTCCCGCCCGATTATTATTTTAAAAAAACGCAAACGGACATCGTGTCATAGCCCGGCAACGTCGGGCGTAGATGCCACATGTTCGTTTGCTTCTGCGTTGTCTGCGAGGAGTCTGCGACCTCTGCGTTCTTTTAAAATCCCATAAATTACAGGATTCCCGTTTATTCCCGATAGATCAGCGCGGTGGCGTAGACTTCTAACAGAACTTGTTCTCCGACGGGGCCGATGCCTTCCCCTGTCTTGGCTTTTAGTCCGATGGATTCCGCAGGGACGTCGAGAAGGCGGGCGATGTTTTCTCTCATCGCGGCGACGTACGGCAGGAGTTTCGGCTTCTGCGCCAGAACGACCGCGTCGAGGTTGCCCAGCTTGTATCCTTCCGCCTGAATCTTGTCCCAGATAATCTGAAGCATCTCCCCGGAATTGCGGCCGCGGTTCTCCTCTGCCGTGTCGGGAAACATCTGTCCGATGTCGCCCATGGCGGCGGCTCCGAGCAAGGCGTCTGAAATGGCGTGTAGAAGAGCGTCGGCGTCGGAATGTCCCTGTAACGACTTGTTGTGCGGTATATGCACCCCGCCGAGAATCAGACCGTTGCCGTCGATGAGTTTATGGGAATCGTAGCCCAAGCCAATTCGGGGAATAGAACACGCGTTCATTTCAGTAAATAATAAATAGGAGGCAATAGGCAGTAGGCAGTAGAATGTTGGATACGCGCCTATAAAAATCGGGATCCAGCATGAATGTCATACTGAATCCCGAAGGGAACGTTACATAATTTTAGTCTTTGACTTCAAATTCGGCGTCGATCGTGTCGTCGTTTTTGGAGTCGGAGCCGGAGTCCGCCTGAGCGGACGCGCCCGGTTGCGGGCCAGCGCCGGCAGCGGAGCCAGCAGCCTTTTCGTACAGCGTTTTGCTGAACGCGTGAGACGCCTGTTCCAGCTGGCTGACAGCGGACTTGAGGGCGTCGGCGTCGGTTCCTTTCATGGCTTCCTTGACCTTGTCGATAGCCGCGGTCATGGCTTCTTTGTCAGACTCGGAAATGGAGGCTTCGTTTTCCTTCATGAGCTTTTCGAGCTGCCAGACCATGGAGTCCGCCTTGTTGTGCAGTTCGGCGAATTCGCGGCGTTTCTTGTCTTCGGAGGCGTGAGCGTCGGCGTCGCGGCGCATCTTTTCGATTTCCTCTTCACTCAAGCCGGAACTCTGTTCGATGGTAACTTTCTGTTCCTTGCCGGTTCCCTTGTCTTTCGCCTTGACGGAAACGATGCCGTTGGCGTCAATATCGAAAGTAACTTCAATCTGCGGGACGCCGCGGGGCGCCAGCGGAATGCCTTCCAGGTTGAACTGACCCAGCAGTCGGTTGTCCGCCGCCATTTCACGTTCGCCCTGATAGACTTTAATTGTAACAGCCGTCTGGTTGTCGTCTGCGGTGGAAAAGACCTGCGACTTTGTCGTCGGAATGGTTGTGTTGCGATCGACCAGTCGAGTCATAACGCCGCCGAGGGTTTCAATTCCCAAGGACAGCGGGGTAACGTCGAGCAGAAGAACGTCTTTGACGTCGCCTGCCAAAACGCCGCCCTGAATTGCAGCGCCGACAGCAACAACTTCGTCCGGGTTGACGCCCTTGTGCGGGTCTTTGCCGAAAATCTCTTTGACCAGTTCCTGAACCTTCGGGATTCGGGACGATCCGCCGACCAGAACGACTTCGTCAATGTCTCTTGCCGACAGGTTGGAGTCCTTCAAGCAGTCCAGAACCGGAATGCGGCAGCGTTCAATGAGTGCGTCAACAAGCTGTTCAAACTTGGCGCGGGTGATGTGCTGCTGGAGGTGTTTCGGACCGGAGGCGTCAGCGGTGATAAACGGCAGGTTGATGTCGGTGCTTTGAGCGGAGGACAGTTCGCACTTCGCTTTTTCGCAGGCTTCCTGCAGACGCTGAAGAGCCATCGGGTCTTTGCGGAGGTCAACGCCGTTTGCTCTCTGGAATTCGTCCGCGACATAGTCGATAAGGGCTTTGTCGAAGTCGTCGCCGCCGAGGTGTCCGTCGCCTTTGGTTGCGACAACCTGGAAAACGCCGTCTGCAACGTCCAGAATAGAAACGTCGAACGTACCGCCGCCGAGGTCGAAGACGCAAATCTTCTGCTGGGCTTTTTTATCCAGACCGTAAGCCAGAGACGCAGCCGTCGGTTCGTTGATGATTCGCATTACTTCCAGACCGGCTATCTGTCCGGCGTCTTTGGTTGCCTGACGCTGAGCGTCGTTGAAGTAAGCGGGAACCGTAATAACAGCCTTGCTGACTTTGTGACCGAGATAGGATTCCGCCGCTTCCTTGAGTTTGCGAAGAACCTTGGCAGAAATTTCAGACGGAGTGTATTCTCTGCCGTTGACTTCTACCTTGACGTAATCGTCGCCCGTTCCGATAACTCTGTACGGAACCATCTTTTCTTCGACTGCAACCTCGTTCTGACGGCGCCCCATGAATCGTTTAATGGACGAGATGGTTCGCTTCGGGTTGGTAACAGCCTGTCGTTTGGCGGGTTCGCCGACGATGGTTTCGTTGTCGTCGTTAAACGCAACGACGCTGGGGGTTAAACGGTTTCCTTCCAGGTTTGCAATAACCGTGGGTTCGTTGCCTTCCATAACGGAAACGACCGAGTTGGTGGTTCCTAAGTCAATGCCGATGATTTTTTCGCCTTTAGCCATAATATTGTTCTCC
>JAFSMW010000084.1 GCA_017447745.1 Thermoguttaceae bacterium | reverse complement strand
CGGACGCGAGGCGTGCTATACCGGTCAGAAGCTTTCCTGGGAACAGATTCTCAACTCCAAAAAGGTTCTGGCTCCGTCGGCATATACGCCAGACGCCATTCCGCCGTGCGTTCCAATTAAAGGCGTTACATACTCCCCGGTTAAGAACATGTACAACGTTCCGCTCCCGGGCTTGACGAAATTTGTATGAGCTTTTAGCTATTAGCTCCTAGCTATTAGCTTTGTGATTTTAGCTACAGGCTTTAAAATTTTACGTTGAGAACAACCAATACCCAAGCTAATGGCTAGCAGCTAGAAGCTAATAGCTTACTTAATCCTCAATGGTTACTCAAATTGACCTGTCGATACCGACGTTTAAGGACGGCGGCGGAGTTCGGGCGTGGACAATCGCTCCGTTCTTCTTCAGCCGCTCCAATCGTCTATTGGCGCCGCTGACGTCTGTGCTGGTAAATCCGGACAGGTCAATTGCAGAAAGCCATTCTGCATGGTTTCCCGTCACGCTCGTTGGACCGACTCATACCGGGAAGATAGGCTGGATTTCAGGCGTCTACTGGACGTGGGTTCGCAGCCATCCGCGATTAAAGTCGCTCTATATTACCGCGCCGGACTTCTACCGGGACTTTCGCAACGCTCAGCTGACCCGAACGTTTTCCGACTTCGAGGAGCGATTTCGCGCCCTGCGCTTTCTGGCGATTACGAACATTCAGCAGTTGTTGCAGGAGCCGGACGCACAGGAAGAGCTGGTTTTCATTCTCGATACGCTTGCGGAAAAGCAGGTTCCGGTTTTGATGTCCGTGAACGAAGACGAGCAGTCTGAGGGCTGGAACGCGAAGCTGGTCAAGCGAATGCAAAGCGGCGCGCTGATTAAAACGGAGTCTCCAGACGAAGAACTCTGCCGCGCCTACGCTCAAGACGCGCTCAAAAAGCTGCTTCTGCCGCCGGACTACTCCGATTTTATCGCGTCCTGGGTTGCGTCCAGAGGGCATCTGTCCATAACTGCCGTCAAAGGCGAACTGCTACGTCTCGACCTGGGCTATCGTCAGGCGCTCATGGAGCCGGAAACGATCGCCAACGGCATTACGGAATCTCATCTTATTCTTTGGGCGTCTCAGACCTCCGCCGACCGAGAGCCGCTGAAAATTCACGACATCGCCAAACTGGCGGTAAAAGAGTTTGGAATCACGCTGGCGGACTTGAAAAGCTCGTCCCGCCGCAAGACGTCCGTATTAACCCGCGGCGCAGTCGTCTATTTAGGACGCAAGCTGGGCAGCTTTACTCTGGAACAGCTGGCGGACTACCTCGGCGGTCGAGATCATTCTACAATAATCCACTCGCTGAGAAACTTTACTCAGCAGATCGAAACCGACCCCCAGCTCAAAAAGACCGTCATGAAACTGGAACGCGCGCTGGCGTAAGAGCGAGAGAATTAGTCAAGACTGGCAGATTAAAGACAATACTTGACAAAAGCTTTTTGACGTGATAGAATTCACGTATAGGACGTAAATATCGCGTCGGGAGAAAATCAAGATGACAGATTCAAAACGAAACGCCCCAAAACGAGCAAAAAAAGTCCCTGATTTCGATTTGCAAAAAGAGCTGACTCATCCTCACGACCAGTATGCGGGAGAGAATTTACGTATAAAGTCGTTGGCAATCGCCTTTTTGAAATATGTGCTTAAGGACAAGCCTGTTTTGTCATTGCTGGATTTGGACAAGCTGGTTGTCGAAAAAAGACGAGTTTTTGACGACAACGCTTTTAAGGAAATGTATGCAGATGTAAAATATACGGTTCCATTCAAAGACGACCCGTCCAGAACGCTTCAGGCGGTTGTACTGATTGAACACAAGTCCTATGACGATCATTGGGCAATTCTTCAATTGGGCTATTACATGATGCAGGAACTGTTTCAGGCGTCGCCCAAAGGGAAAAAGAACAAAAAGAAAAAGCTTGTCAATGACGGTTTGGAAAAAATGTCGGAAAAATTTGTCCTTCCGACAATAATTCCGATTATAATTCATCATGGAATCAGTCCTTATACAGGAGCAACGCGGTTGAGCCAGCTTTACAATCCTGTCAAGGGGCTGGAAAATCAGGAGTTGAATTACGAACCGATTATTATCGATTTGAATAGAATCGATTTTGAAAACTTACCGGACGACCCGAACGAATGGCGGCTCAACGTCGTATTAAGGGTACTCAAACAGGTTTTTCTGGATAACGATCGTTTCAGTGGCGTTGAGGATTGTTTTAAGCGGATTTTCCCGCACGTCAAAGACGATCCGGAGTACGCCCGATTTGCCAAGTTTACAATTCGTTATTTCATGGACGGTTCAACCGTCAACCCGCATCGTTTTGTCCCGTACATATCAGACAATTATCCCGTTTCAGACGAAGGAGTAGATACAATGAGAGTAACCATGACCCAACAGCTCATCCAGGAAGGCGTCAAACAAGGCATCCAGCAAGGCGCCGAGCAAGAACGCCGTAGAGTGATTATTGCTATACTGGAAGCTCGTTTTGGAAAAGTTCCAAGTAAATTGAAAAAGCAGATCGAATCCATCAACGATGAAGTTGTCTTGTTGTCGCTGGTTATTGACGCATCAACGTGTAGCAGCATTAAAGATTTTCAAGAAAGACTCTAACGCTTAGCGCATTGAATCTTGGAAAATCTCACGCGGAGACGCGGAGGCGCGGAGGATGTTCGCGAAGTTTTAAAGATAGCTTTGCGCTCTTTGCGGCTTAAAAATCGAATGAATCACAAATGGTCATTGATCTGTCAAATTCCCAATCGACGCTAATCCGTTTAATCCGTTGAATCCGTGTGCTAATTGAGCATAATAGATCATGGTAACGTAAAAAAAGAGATTGACAAATCGAATTTGTCAATCTCTTTGGGGTTAATCGTTATGTCGCCTGATAATCTCAGCCGGCTTCTCGGCGGGTGAACGGCGTGGTTTCGATTTCGAATTCCTTGTTGGCCAGTTCGCCGCGAAGGACGTGAACGTCGGCGGGAGCGTCGATGCCGATGCGGACGCGATCTTTATTGACCCGGACAACGGTGATTTTAATGTCGTCTCCCAGACAAATTGTTTCTGATTCTTTTCTTGACAAAACAAGCATCAGAGTTCCTCCTGATAATAAAAAAATTTCTGTTTGGTTTGGTTTCCGAAACGGGTTACGCTTCAACGTCTTGAGCGCTGAAACGTTCTATAAATTCATCAACTGGCGAACTGATCAGGACGGCGACGTCCATACATTCTCCAGACGGATTGTAAAACAATATGCGATTGGAATTCGCTTCCCAGATAGCCATGAATTTCACCATTCTGGGACCGTGCAGACAAAAACTCATCGCGCACGGTTTGCCGCGCCGCCGTAAAACCCGTTCGGTCAACGGAAAGGCGCCAATCTTGAGGAGATTCTGTTCGCAAAGTTTGGTATTTACAAAGTCTGTCAGTTCCGCCAGAGTGTCCAAGCGGACGCTGCTGCATTGGTTCATGTAATTCTCCTTTACAACGCGGTTGACAATCAAGCTATCGGAATAAAAATTGGGCTTTTATTATCAGACCCAAATAAAAGACGGATAAACCACTCTTGACGGTTGGTCGGGCTGTTCCGATTGTGAGAGTAAGACGGAATAATCTTTCTCCCGCCCATGTTGAAATCGGAACAATCGTTATAATTGGAAGTTGCGAGTTGCGAGTAGCGAGTTGCGAGAAGATTTCGCAATCGCTCCCCAGTGGTTGTATACGGGGGGCGGGTATTACCCGCCATTTTATCGCGGACAATATCCGCGCCCCGGAGACGTATTCCCTACTCCCTAACCCCTATTCCCTACTTCCTACTTTCTCCCCCCCTTGACGAAAGACGGTAAATATCGATAATATAAAAAGATTTATTGGGGGCGTTTTAAGGAATTCTCCCGAATTTATCCTAAAACCAAAGCGCCGATTATGACTCTATCTCAAAATGACGCCTTTTATCAAAAAGTCGGGCTGATTGCTCGTCTGCTGTTATTTGTCTTTCTTGTATATTTATTTCTCGTTGCAGTTAAATTGTTTGGTACGGCGGCAACGGTTTATACAAGCTATAACAGTTCTGTTTTAGAAACGCTTGCGTCCCAACTGAAAAACCCGTTTACGGGATTGTGTCTGGGAATTATCCTGACCGCTTTAATGCAAAGCTCGTCAGCAACGACCAGTTTAGCGGTGGCGATGGTGGCGTCAGGCGTTATCGAGCTTGAGGGCGCGATTCCGATTGCGATTGGATCAAATATCGGTTCTGCTTTGACGTGTTCGATTGCGTCTTTAATGCATATCGGCGGTGAAAGGCGAACTTTTTCCAAGGCGTTTTCTGTTTCGCTGGTTCAGGAAATTTTTAATATTATAACGGCATTTATTTGCTTTACGCTGGAAATCTGTTTTGGCTTTCTGTCAAAAACTTCTCGATTTTTGGCGTCGCTGGTTCCAATGACAGCTACAGGGAGTTCCACAGGAAGCAATCCCTTGTCCAGCGCAATCAGCGCGCCGGCTAATGGGATTCGGGATTTTTGTCTGCAGGGAATGAGTCCAACGTTTACAGCGGCGTTGATGGCTATTTGCGGTCTGATAATCTTGATTATTTCGTTGATTTACATAACTAAAAACATGAAAGTCATTATGGCGGACAAGGTTGAAGTCTTGCTCAACCGCGTCCTTTCCAAAAATGGCTATATTGGTCTTTTGGCGGGCGTTATTGTAACGATGACAATTCAATCGTCTGGGATAACGACGTCGCTGTTAGTGCCTCTTGTTGTAGCTGGAACGCTTTCGATAAAAACGATTTATCCTATTATTTTAGGCTCGAATATTGGTACGACTATTACTGCAATATTGGCGGCGATGGCGTTTTTAGGTTCGCCGACCGGTCAGTTGGGGCTGGCGTTGGCGTTAGCCCATTCGCTGTTCAATATTACTGGCGTATTATTATTCTACCCGATTCCGCAAATGCGCGTTCCGGTTTTCTTAACGAAACGGTTAAGCGTTATTTTAACCAGCAATCGCTTTTATGTGGTTTGCTGGATTACGATGTTGTACTTTGTTTTACCCGGCTTGGGATTCCTGCTTTTTAGAAATTAGTTATACACAAGGGTAACAAACATGTTCAAATGGCTATATTCCAGCTCAACGTCCGCCGCGACCATGAACGCGGGCATGAAAAACATTCGCAGTCAGTTTTGTGAGTTGCTCGACGCTTCCCGCCGCGCGTTTCAGCTTGCTGCAGACGCCTATTTGCGTTACGCTGACCCGGAAGCGGTTCGGACGGAACTGTTTGCTCTGGATAAATCCATCAACAAATCAGAACGTACAATTCGTAAAGAGCTGGTTATTCACACGACCGTTCACGGCGCGGCGGATTTCGATCAGTCGTTGATTATGATGAGCATCGTCAAAGACGGCGAACGCCTGGGCGACATCGCCAAAAACATCTATGACCTGACCGTTTCCGCCCCGGACGTTCCGGAAGGAATTACCAAAGGAAAGCTCGAAATGGTGAAGAACGCGATTCTGGCTTTGATTGATCATTGCCGACACATCTTTGACGCTCAGGACGAAAAGATGGCGACCGAGTTGATCTGTCAGGCGGCGGCAATTGAGGACACGTGCGATCAGCAGATACAGTGGTTCCTGTCGGAAAAAACTGATAATGAACGCGTCGACGTTGCATACGCCCTGGCGTTTCGGTATTTCAAACGTTACGCATCCCACGTTCGCAATATTGCTTCGTCGATCGTTCAGCCGGTTCATAAACTCGACTTTACCAGCAAGATTGTAAAAAACAACCCTTTGAACAACGATTTGCTCAACGAATCCCCGAAAGAGTAAAATAGATAAAACAAAAGGATAATAACGTTTAATTCGTTTTTTTGTCCCCACTACCCCCGATTCCATAACCCCTGTAAACCATGTCCAAATTTTCGCCTCAAAAACCGACTCGCGACTCTGGCAGCAGTTCCAACCAGACGCTCGCTTTTTTGCTCCGACGATTCAAGGAAGTGGGGATTTCTCCCGTCCATCAGCTCGGGCAGAACTTTCTCATTGACCTCAACATTCAGCGTCTGCTGATTCGTCGGGCGGCGCTGGACGAGAACGACATTGTTTTGGAAGTCGGGACGGGAACCGGGTCGATGAGCGTTCAGATGGCGCCGCTGTGCCGAAAGCTCATTACCGTCGAACTGGACGAGAAGCTCTTTGCCCTGTCGCAGGAAGACCTGGGCGACCTGGAGAACATCGAGCAGCTCAACGTCGATATTCTCAAAAACAAAAACGCGCTCAATCCGGTTGTTTTAGAGGCGATTGACAAGGCGATGGCGGACAACCCCGGCTGTCGGCTCAAGCTGGCGGCGAACCTGCCGTACGCTGTCGCCACCCCGATTATTTCCAATCTCATGCGGCCGGGCGCGCTGTCCTGCGGAGCGCCGTATTCCATGACCGTTACGATTCAAAAGGAGATGGGCGACCGCATTATCGCCGCGCCGGGCAGCAAAGACTTCTGCGCCTTGTCGCTGTGGATGCAGGCGCAGTGCGACGTCGAAATGACCCGCGTTATCCCGCCGTCCGTGTTCTGGCCGCGGCCGAAAGTGTACTCTGCGATTGTTCACATGCAGACCAATCCCGAAAAGCGCAGCGCCATCCCGGATCTCGAGTTTTTCCATCAGTACGCCAAAGCCCTGTTTCTGCACCGCCGCAAGTTCCTCAGAGGCGAGCTGATTGCCGCGTACAAAGACCGCGTCAGCAAATCCGACGTCGACGCGATTATGGCTCAGCTCGGCTTGGACGGAACCGCCCGCGCCGAAGCAATCCCCCTGGAAACCCACCTGCAGCTCTGCGAAGCGATGAGAGAGGCGGGGGAAAGGCAGTAGGCAGTAGGCAGTAGAGAAAGGCAATAGGCAGTAATAAGTAGAGAAAGGCAATAGGCAGTAGGCAGTAGGCAGTAGTTTTTTAAATCGCCGAAGGCGAATTACTATTCCCCATTCCCTAAATTAACCAATCGGTGAATATCCGTTTAATCCGTAAAATCCGTGAACGGACTGACCCGCGCATAACCACTGGGGAGCGCTTGCGAAATCTTCTCGCAACTCGCAACTCGCAACTCGCAACTAGACACATAACCATAGACTACACAATGAAAACCCTCGCCCTCGATGCTGACGACACCCTTTGGGAAAACATCGACTTTTTTCTCAAGGCGCAATCCGGGCTTTGCGAACTGCTCAAGGACTACGTTCCCGCGTCGGAGGTGGAGTCGAAGCTGTTTGCCAAAGAGTCGCAAAACGTGCCGCTGTACGGGTACGGGACGAAGTCGTTTGTCCTGTCGATGGTTGAACTGGCGATTGACCTGACTGACGGGCGCCTGCCGTCAAGCGTCGTCTTGAAAATTCACGATTTAGGACGCGATATTTTGCGTCATCCGGTACATCTGCTGCCGGGAGTCGAAAAGACCGTTCCGATTCTGGCGAAGAGCTATCGTCTTATTGTCGCCACCAAGGGGGAGCTGCTGGAACAGGAACAGAAGCTGGAACGATCCGGGCTAAAGCCCTACGTGAAGTTCATGCACGTCATGTCGAACAAACGCGTCGACGATTATCGACGTCTGATTGACCTGCTGCGAATCGCCCCGGAGGACTTTATTATGGTCGGCAACTCGCTCAAGTCAGACGTCCTGCCGGTAATTGAGCTGGGCGGAACAGGCGTCTATATTCCGCACCATTACACGTGGGAACACGAAGCCGTCGACCCGGAAATTTCAGATAAGTACCATTACATTCAGCTGGAGCATTTCGGGGAGCTGAGAGAAAAATTAGCAATTAGCAATTAGCAATTTGCAATTTATCCTCACTGCTTTAGCTGTGAGGATAATGAAAAATTTAAAAATGTAGCCCACGCCTTTAGGCGTGGGAAAACGATATATCACATTATTTTTTCGCGTAAAATCCACATCTCCGTCCCCACCCCCGTTCGGGGGCGGGGACGGAGATGTGGGGGGGGAAGCGTTTGGGTGTTTATTGTTTGTCTAGTCCCCCAGATAAATCTGGGGGCTACGATTTTTGTTTATTATTTCCCACGTCTAAAGACGTGGGGATAGAACCCAGGTTAAACGACTAAATCATTGCCCCACCGCAACTGTTTGTTCTACGCTTGCGTAATTGCTAATTGCTAATTGACAATTGCTAATTCATTCAACCCCTAACTTACAACCACAATGATGAAACCACTACCCACAATTCTCCTCTCCCTGCTTCTCTGTTCGTTCACTTTCGCTCAGGCGCCGAAAGTGGCGTTTGACTTATCTCATGGACAGTTTCAGGACGTCTTTGTCGATCCGAGCTATTACGATTACGTTCTGCCGACGTATAAGGATATCTGCAAGGAACTGGGCGCAGAATATTCTGAGATTCGCGACGGGATTACAGCGGAAAAGCTCGAAGGGGTTAAGACTCTTGTAATCATTTCTCCTTTGGCTCGTTCGACGCAAAAGCCGATTACCGAGAAGGAAAAGGAAGCGATTACATCCTTTATTCAACGCGGAGGAAGCGTTTTGATGTTTGTTGACGAAGAAGAATACCGGGTTATTCTTAAAGAGTACGGAGCGAACGACATTACGCGTCAGTTTGGTATTGAGATTGGCGACGATATTGAAGGGTTGCCTGGGAACTGCGGAGCGATCAGTTTTGAGAACGAGATTTTCGGCGGTCGCCGCGAGGTTCCATACAGCGGTTCCCGAAAAATCAAAGGCGGCATTCCTGCCAGCGTCTGTATGGAAGGGGGCTGGCTTCACGCATCGTATGTCAAAACGTCCCGCGGCGGGAAGCTGTTTGTTGCAGGTGAAACGATGGTTGCTCTTTTAATGGGATACCCGGACGGCGAACGCAACGTTCATAAAATGATGCAAACGCGATGGTGGGGTAAGGACAGCCGCCTTTATATGAAAGAGCTTATAGCTTGGGCGTGTTCGTCGACAGAAACGGAATCGACGCGTCAAAGTGCCTTCGCTCATCAGCCGGGCTGTGAAAACCTGTTTCCGGACAACGCGGTGATTCTCTTTCAGGGAGACTCGATTACAGACGGGAACCGAGGGCGGTCGGCAGACCCGAACCACATTCACGGGCACGGGTACGTATATCTTATCGCGTCTGACCTGGGCTGCAACCATCCGGAAAAGAACTGGACGTTCGTCAATCGCGGCGTTTCCGGCAACACGGTCGAGAAACTTCAGCAGCGCTGGGAAAAAGATACGATTGCCGTCAAGCCGGACGTGTTGAGCATAATGATTGGCTGCAACGATTTCAGCCACGGCGTAACGGCGCAGGAGTACTATGACCGTTACGACTCGCTGCTCAAAGAGACGGTTGAGAAACTGCCCAACGTCAAGCTGATAATCATCGAGCCGTTTTATCGCTCGGACGCAGAAACTCTCAAACGGTACGCGCCGTTCCAGAAAGCCGCCGCCGACCTGGCGAAGAAATACAACGCCGTTTTCGTACCAACTCAACAGATGTACAGCGAGGCGTTCCAGTCCGTTCCAGACTCCCGCTACTGGGTTTGGGATACCGTTCATCCCACCACCGCTGGACATTGGCTGCTGTACAAACAGTGGCTCAAATGCGTCAAAGAGAACTGAATTGTAACAGAGGACGAAAAATATTAGAGCTTCGCGGTCAGTAGCAAAGGGGACGCCGCAAATTGTTCCTGCAATTGCACTCTGTTGAGACCGGTTCGCGGGCGTGTCGTCCGCATCGAACCGCGTTAGCGGTTCAATGTTTCTAGCCGTGGGTTTTAACCCACGGACTTAAAAAATAACGAAAAAAGAAATCGACAAATACACTATTCTTCCTCCTTCGGCGCGCTGACGCCGGGGGAGGTTAAAACGCGCCCAAACGCTCTTTATCGCGATAAATAGATAATAAGCTCCATATTCTTTTTAGCGAGGGCGGGAGCGTCATATTTAAAAGAATTTTGTTTATCTTTAAGAAACGACAGGTACACCGCCTGCTGGGGAGTTGGCAAACTCTTTAGCCATTGATCTAATTCCTGCTTTGCGAGGTCGGATTTTACACCCGGTTCCGCGCAGTAATATTCCAGCTGCAATCGAACCAGTCGAACCTCGTCGCGCATCGTTGAAGGCGTCAAAGACGCTTCCAATTTCCGCCAGCCGTTAAGAGTTGTCGGGTTATTGGGATCGCAGGGTTTTCGATTGCCCAGCCGTACAAACAGCCACGGATCGTAACTATTCCAGCCAATCTTAATCCAGCTTTTCTTGTTTGCCCGTAAACTGCTTTCATGCGGATCTTTACGATTTCCAACGACTTTAGGAAACGTTTTCTCCGGCGTATTGTTATACCATTTATCCAACAGCGCCATTTCTGACGCTGGGCGCGGTTTGACAAGAATCTCGACGTCTGTTATTACAATAATTCCCTCTCCTTTATGCTGTATATAATCGAATCCTGTTGTAATGCGCAGAGGAATGCGGACTCCTGTTGGTGGAATGCTTTTTTCCAGTTCTTTCCAATACGGTTTTTCTTTATCTTCCAAGGGGGGAAATTCAATAAAATAACGGTTTTGAAGCCATTTCTCGCCCGGCGCCAAATCTCGATAGAACGTACGAAGCTTTTTACGAGCTGTCGTTTGATATTCCGGCAGCCAATCGTATGCTTCTATGTTTTCTGGGATAGAAATCAGTTTACAATAATTTATGGCAATGTGATTTCTGCTTTCATCCTGAATTGATTTTAAAGTTTCGCTGGAAACATTCTCATCTGCTGTAACAACGTATACCGTATCGCCGTAATAGATTTCTTTTGGATAGATTTCTACGTAATGACGAATCGGATATGGAGCGTCGCCCGTATTGACAAACGGCTCCAATTCGCGAGTTTTAGGGTTTAGAACTTTGCATTCTGGATCGACCCCAGCGGTATAGACAAAAGCCGCCGTAGCCCCGGGCGTTTTGACATACGCAACAGGAGCGCTGGCAGACGATGAGCAACTCTGAATTATAATCAAAGCGATTGTAATTACGATTGCAAGAACTACAATTACACACAAATATTTTTTCATAATCCACCCCTTATTATTACAATCGCTTGTTTCTTTCTTCGGTTTACTTCTCGTTTCTGAACAGTTCCAGCATCATGTCGAGTTTGTCTGTCAGGGGGAAGTCGACGCCGTCGGCGCGCTGCTTTTTGAACGCTTCCGGCGTGTTGGCGTAGAAGTAGTTGATTTTCACCCCGGCGTCGTGCATGGCTTTGGCGTCCTCGGCGGAGCAGGGGATTGTCAGCTGAATGAACTGGCATTTGTTTTCAATCGTCTCTCGAGCGTATCGGGACACGTCCGGGTATCGGGACATGTTGCAAATCTGAATGCCTGGGACGGCTTCTCTCGCCTGCAGCCCCGCCTTGAGCGACGTCGCCAGAAACGCCTGATGAAGTCTGCCTTTTTCCGCTATGAGTTTGGCGGCGGGTACGACGGCGTTGGGCGCGCAATGGACGTTAATCCAGACGTTTCTCGGCAGACAGTCGAGCGATTCTTCCAGCGTCGGGACTTTCGTTCCGGCGAATTTCGGGTCGAACTTGACGCCGGCGTCCAGATTCCGGATTTCTTCAAACGTCAATTCAGCGACGGCGCCAGTCCCGTTGGTCGTTCTGTTGACGGTCGGGTCGTGCATGATAACCATTTTGCCGTCTTTGGTCAGCTTGACGTCAAACTCTACCATTTGCGCGCCCTTTTCGACAGCGGACTTGAACGCGGGAATGGTGTTTTCCGGATAATACTGTTTGTCGCCGCGATGGGCGCAAACGCCGCATTTCGGCATGACAACGGCGTCGTCCGCCAGAACCAGAGAAAAGCTCAGAAGGGTGAGGGCGAGGGTAATAAAGGGGTTTGGTGTTTTCATGGCGGGGTTGGGGGTTAGGAGGCAATAGGCAGTAGTAAAGGCAATAGGCAGTAGGCAGTAGGCAATAGTTTAATAATTCTAACTCCCTGCCTGTTGACTAATGCCTAGAGACTCCAAAGCCCTATGACTAGCAATTAATGCTTGGAACCTCTCTCACTACTGCCTCTTGCCTACTGCCTACTGCCTCAATTATTCTTCAGCTTCGGGTCGAAGGCGTCGCGGAGTCCGTCGCCGAGGAAGTTGAGCGCGAAAAGCGTCAAGCCGAGAGCCATCGACGGGTACACGACAAGCCACCAGTATATTTTTACGGAGTTGACTGCGTTGACGCCGTCGCGCGCCAGCAGACCCCAGGAGACGTCCGGCTGTTCGACGCCCAGGCCGAGAAACGACAGGAACGCTTCAAACAAAATAACGCGGGGAATGGTCAGCGTCAAATACACGATAATGACGCTTGTCAGGTTGGGAATGAGGTGAACGGTGAGAATTCGCCACGTGCCGGCGCCCAGACTTCGCGCCGCTTCGACAAACGGCTCGTTTTTCAGCGACAGGGTTTGACCGCGCACGACTCGCGCCATGGTCAGCCAGTAAATCGCCCCGGTTACGAGATAAAAAATCGTGATTCGGTTGATTCCATGCGATTCCAGCCAGTCCCGGTTCTGTTCCGCGCCGAGAATGGTAACGATAAAAATCACGATGAAAATAAACGGTATGGAGTACAGGACGTCAACGAATCTCATCATGAGGTTGTCGATCTGCCCGCCGACGTAGCCGGAAAACGTCCCGTAAGAGACGCCGATAATCAGCGAGACCGCCGTCGCAACCAGCGCGACAATGAGCGACACGCGCGCGCCCCAGAAAATTCGGCTGAACAGATCCCGCCCGAGGGCGTCCGTCCCGCAGACGCTGTTAATCGACCAGCGGCCGAAGACCGCGACGCGGAACTCCAGCATCTTTCTGGCAATCGGTCCCAGCTGACCGAACCCGACTTGCAGCGGGTCGGCGTTCGGGTCGACGCCTTCGTCGCCGGGCAGTTTAATCGTCTCGACGAACAGCGGATAGAACTTCGGTCCTTGAAACTGGTTTTCCGTTTGAATCATACGCGGCGCCTGCAGCGGCAAAGCGGGCGTAATAAACGCCAAAACGCAGATGGCGATTATCGTATACAAAGACCCCATTGCAACCCGATTTCGACGAAATCGCTGCCACGGCGTCGGATCCGACAGTAAAGGCGAGTTCTCTTCCATGAACGCTATTATACCGTCCTTGATAAACAAAGCAAGGGGGAAGAGTTAGTTAGGAATTAGGAGTGAGGAGTGAGGAGTTGACGCAAGCGCGCCTCAAATGCTAATTACGAATTCCCCTGCCCCCCCTCCTTTATTGCATTTATTCAGACGATATAATATAATTGTCGTGTAAAGAGTTCGCGGCTTATATTTCCCACGCGGGTAAAGCGTGGACAACTTCAACCCACAACAATTATGAACGCAACGAAACAAAACGAGGCTCTCAACGCCGTTAAACAGGCGCGAGAAGCGGGTAAAATTACAGCGGAATCGGAAATGAACATCACGCGATGGCTGACGGAATCGCAGTTTGAAGCGTACTTCGATACGCTTGTCGACTATATCAGTCAAGGAGCGTGGAAAGAGTTGGACGACGCCTTCTGGACAATAATTCCGTTTGGAACCGGCGGACGCCGCGGCAAGATGTTTCCTGTCGGCTGCAACGTTATCAACGACCGCACGATCGGCGAAAGCGCTCAGGGAACGGCGACGTATGTTAAAAACTTCGTCGGCTCTGACCATCAGCCCAGCTGCGCTATTGCGTACGATACGCGCCATCGCTCGAGAGAGTTTGCGGAACTGTGCGCGTCGATCATGGCGGCAAACGGGTTCAAAGTCTGGTTTTTGGACGGATACCGTTCCACCCCGGAAATGTCGTTCATGGTTCGATACAAGGGCTGCGATTGCGGAATCATGGTAACCGCCAGCCACAACCCGCCGTCTGATAACGCGGTTAAGGTGTACTGGTCGACAGGCGGTCAGCTTTTGCCGCCGCACGACAAAGGCGTTATCGACTGCGTCATGGCGACAGAGCAAATTTTGATTGCCAATTTCCAGGAAGAGCTGGAAAAGGGAACCATCGAATACTGCCAGGAAGAAGTCGACAAGGCGTTTATCGACGCGGTTTTGAAGCAGTCTCACCCGGGACCGCGAGACATTAAAATTCTATATTCTCCGCTCCACGGCGTTGGGGCGACGTGCGTTCTGCCGGCGTTGGCGGGCGCGGGATTCGACAACGTTGAACTCTACGGTCCGACCGCTAATCCTGATCCCAACTTTACGAACGTTCCCAACCACGTATCCAACCCGGAAAACGCAGTCGTGTTTGACGCAATGATAGAATACGCCAAACAGAACGACTTCGATTTAATCATGGCGACAGACCCGGACAGCGACCGCATGGGCTGCGCCGCTCCGCTGAAAATCAACGACAAAACGGGGAAGTGGTCAATCCTGACGGGCAACCAAATCGGAGCGCTGTTCGCGGAATATCAGCTGGAACAGGCGTGCAATTACGGCGACACCGCGATGGTGGCGTCGGCGAGCTACTACATTGTCAAGACGCTTGTAACAACTGACCTGATTCGTAAAATTACGGAATCCTACGGCGCAACGCTTATCGGCGATTTGATGGTGGGATTCAAGTACATCGGCGGCGCCATGGACGACCACGGAACCAACGGATTCCTGCTGGGAACGGAAGAATCCTACGGCTATCTTATCGGCGACCACGCTCGAGATAAAGACGCCGCGGTGGCGTCTATGGTCTTTGCGGAACTGACTGCCAAGGCGAAAGCGGAGGGCTTGTCCATTCACGAAAAACTGGCGGCAATTTTCCGCCGTTACGGCGTTCATCAGGAACGAACCATCTCCGTCATGGCGCCCGGCGCAGAGGGCATGGAAAAGATTAAGCAGGTCATGGCAGGTTTTAGAACCGCTCCGCCGGCAACCGTTGCTGGCATGCAAATCGCCTGCGTTAAAGATTATCTTAACCAGACGACCAAAACCGGCGACGAAATCAAACCGCTCGTCGGACCGAAAGGCGACCTGGTTATTATCGAGTTGGAAAAACCTGGGAATTATGTTGCCGTCAGACCGTCGGGAACGGAACCGAAGATTAAATTCTATATGTTCACGTGCCTTCCGCCGCAAGAATCTCAAGACGTTGACGCGGGCGTTGCCGTTCTGCAAAGCCGTCTTAACGCCATGGAATCGGACTTGCGCGCGGTGATTGAATAGTTTTTGAAAAAAAGTCGAAAGGCGAGATTTTAGGTTTATCCATCTCGCCTTTTTTAAATATTTACTCCAACTATCGAACTTGCTTATATTTACACTTATTCTTCATTCGACTATTAACAATTTTATCTTCCAAAGTTATCAATTTACAATCTGGATAATTTTTAAATTTTCGAGAAATTAGTGAAAATTGTCCCTCTATTTACTTGACAAAAAAGCGAAAATAGCGTAAATTATAGTTATTCCAATTTTAACGATTTTAACTAAAATAGAAAATAAGCGCAAATTGGTATTGTGTATTTTTTGTTTTTTAGCTATAATCTTTAAATATACTTCTTTTGCCGTTTTTTCTATTAGGCTTTTTAAGTTAAAAAGTCTAAGTGAAAAGCGGTAAATACGAAGGTAACGACGTCTTCAGACTGGTAATTCGATTTGCGTAAATCGAAACGAAAGTCTGAAAATAATATATTATTATGCCCTGATGGTCATAAGGACAGACTAGGAAGGTTAGGAAACACTGATGACAACAAAAACAGTTTACACAACCGGCGAAGCCGCGAAAATCTGCAAGGTCAGTCAGCAGACGATTATTCGTTGTTTTGACTCTGGGCAGCTGAAAGGATTCCGCGTCCCTGGCAGTAAATTTCGACGTATTCCTCATGATTGCCTTTTAGCGTTCATGCGCGAAAACGGCATTCCGACGGATTCTTTGGATACAGGCAAACGCAAGCTGCTTATCGTTGACGACGATGCAAACTTGGTCGATTTGATGACCGATGTTTTTATTCGTGACGGTCGCTTTGAAGTTCGTTCGGTTAACAACGGATTCGGCGCAGGTATGATGGTTAAAGATTTCCATCCGGAAATTATGATCTTGGACGTTATGCTTCCGGATATCAATGGCAAGGAAGTCTGCCAGCGCGTTCGTTCAGACAAATCCATGGACGATTGCAAGATTATCTGCATTTCCGGTATGGTAGAAGAAAGCCGAATTGAAGAACTTCGACAAGCGGGAGCGGACGATTTCCTGCGCAAGCCGTTTGATATTGACGACCTTCTCCACAATGTCTGCTCCAAACTGAGCATGGATTTGCAGAGCTGATTTAACGTAAAAGTTTAATATTCCCGACAGAGTTTTAATCGTTGGTTAAAAATGCAAAAACCAAACGCCAGTTCCGTTTCTATGAATTCTGAACAAAATGCAATTCTGGAAAGTAAACTGGCGGAATTCGCTGCGGGAATAGGTCATGAGTTAAATAACCCGTTAGCCAGTATTGGCGGACGGGTTCAGCTTTTAATGAAGACGACAAACGACGAACAGCTTCGTCGCGACTTGTCGGAAATCTATTCTGAAGTCAGAAGAGCCGGAGATTTGATTGCAGACATTCGTCTGTACGCCTGTCTGCCGGCTCCCGTTATGGACAACGTAAATATTGCAGCCCTGTTGCAGAGCGTTGTCGATTTTTATTCAAACTTGTGCTCTGAAAAAAATATTCGTCTGGAATTTCCCCAGCCTCTTTCAACGACGATAATAAAGGCGGACTACAGCCAAATGAACGTTCTGTTTTCCGCTTTGATACGTAATTCCATGGAAGCCCTTGAGAACGACAGCCGCGAATTCGACAAACATATCGACGTATCGGCTGCTCTTGCAGGAAACGACGTAGAAATTACGGTCTCAGACAACGGACCGGGGTTGACGGACGAAGAAAAAGAACACGCCTTTGATCCGTATTATTCTGCTCGACAGGCGAATCGGGGATTGGGGTTTGGTCTATGCAAGGCGCAAAAAATCGTCCAAATGCACGACGCGAGAATTACCATCAATTCCGTCTTGGGAAAAGGAACTCAAGTTGTCGTTAAATTGACAGCAAGCGCCTCTGAATAACCCTGCAATTCCGACTGAAACAGGATCGTTTCTCAAAAAGCTGGACAAGACAAAAAACAGACGCTGTCAAATTTGGCAGCGTCTGTTTTTATATGGAGAACTGTTTAATTCTGTGGCGACTGAAAATTGAACTAGAATTCAAAGTCGCTAAAGGGATCGTCTTTCCCAGCGTTGTCGTCAGCCGCATCGGCATCGTCAGCTTTATCAGTCGCGTCGGCGTCTTCAGCCTCGGCGTTGTCAGCTGCCGCATCATCAGCCGCGTCGGCGTCTTCAGCTTCGGCGTTGTCAGCTGCCGCATCATCAGCCGCGTCGGCGTTATCAGCATCGTCAGCTTTATCAGCTGCGTCGGCGTCTTCTTCGTCCAGATTGGCGTCTTTGAACGGATTAGCGTCTGCCGTTTCTTCCGGCGTTTCTTGTGTAAACGGATCAGCTTCAGCGTTGTCGTCAGCCGCATCATCAGCCGCATCGTCAGCCGCATCCGCGTCGTCAGCTTTATTGTCCTCATCTTCATCTCCGAAGATGCCGCTGTCAGCTGGCTTGTCAGCGTCGTCGTCAGCAGCGTCGTCCGCGGCTTTGTCATCAGCCGCGTCTAAAGCGTTGTCTCCAAAGACGTCGTCGTTAGCAGCGTTATTGTCAGCGGCGGGCGTAGCGTTGTCATCTTCATCGTCAAAGAGAGAATCGTTTGCTTTTTCAGCGTTATCGTCGTCAGCTGGCTTATCAGCAGCATTGTCGTCTTCATCATCAAAGAGAGGATCGGCTGTCTTGTTGTCGTCTTCGAATACATCGTTGGCGTCAGCCGGTTTGTCGGAGGCGCTGTCGTCTTCGTCCAACAAAGGATTGCCGTTGTCAACATCATTATCATTGATAAGGGATTCGCCGTCTTCGATGTCAAGCGTACTTCCTCCAGGCAAATCAATATCCTGAATAAGCGTGGCTTTTTGATCTTCAATGCGAGTGTTGTAAATAGCGTTATTATACTTGGCGCGACGCTGGAAAGCGGCTAACTGAACTTCGTTGCGAGCTTTTTCCAGAGCAATTCGCGATTTCCCCTGGCAGCGTTCCAGAGCAAAATTGACCGGGAAACGTCCTGTGGTGTCTTTGAGTTCAAGTTCTGCCCCGGCTTTGAAATCCTTTTCCGCCTGTTCCGGACGTCCCAATTCCATCAAAGCGAAGCCACGGAAATAATACGGACGCGGGTCTTCGATTTTAGCGTCAATCGGCTTACTAAGCAAGTCGAACGCTTCGGCAAAGTTTCCAGAATAAAAAGCGTGAACCCCATTGCCATAGTACTGTTTTAATACTGTATTCTCCTGAGCGCTTGCCTGAGAACTACAAAGCGCCAATGAGCAGACGCACAACGCCATTATGCTTGCCCATACATTTCGCTGAAACATTTTCTTTCTCCGTACAGATATAATTATATTTTATGTTTGTTGTATCCGGCGATTCTTTTCGAATCACAAACATTATAGCTTAATCATAATCAAATTTAATAAAAAATAAAGCCCTTTCTACAAAAAATCGCTTTAAATTTTATCTAAATTTCGTTATTTTCCTAAAATTCGGCACAATCTGCCTGCTTTTTGCCCTTTTCTTTTCTTGTTTAATGAGTTATAATGGAAAAGTTGGATTATTTTTACTACTTTGTTGCACCAACAGGAATCAAAAAGATGTCAGAAGAACAAGTTAACAACCAAGAGAACCAGTCCGAAGACGTTTTGAACCCGGAACAGCGCATTCTCCCGCGAGATGCGTCCGCTTTGGACAGAGCGAAAATGGCTGGTCAGATTTGCGCCGATAACCGCGGCCGCGATATTGTTATTTTGGATATGCGACAGCTGTCGACGGCGTTTGACTACTTTGTTATTGCGTCCGGCTCCAGCCGACGTCAGCTCCACGCCATGTCGGAGGAAATCGACCGCGTTTTCGAGAAGGAAATGAACGACAGACGCCTTGGAATCGAAGGCTATCAGGACAGCCGCTGGATTCTGCTGGACTACGGCGACGTCGTCGTCCATCTGTTCGTCGACGAAGCGCGCGAGCATTTCCGTCTGGAAGAACTCTGGGCAGCCGCCCCGAAAGTCGATTTCATTCCAGAATAACAAGTTCAGCGCACGTTTAGCAGTCAGGAGTCCATCATTATGAATGGCAAGAATTTGCCTCAAGACGCTAACAATAATATAGACAAACCGGGAGGCGCTAACCTTTCGCAAGGCTCGCAGCTGCTTACGGTTAAGTCTCTGCGCCTTCATATTGGGATTTTCGGACGCCGCAACGCCGGCAAGAGCAGTCTGCTCAACTGCATGACCCGTCAGGACGTCTCGATTGTCTCGCCCGTAGCAGGCACAACGACAGACCCGGTCGAAAAGACGATGGAGTTTCTGCCGCTGGGTCCCGTCGTGTTTATTGACACCGCCGGGGTGGACGACCAGGGCGCGTTAGGGCAGATGCGAATCGAAAAGACTCGCAAGCTGTTCGACCGAACGGAACTGGCGATTATCGTCGCCGCCGCGGGCGAATGGACGGATTTCGAGCAGTCGCTGGTGGACGAGTTCTCTCGCCGCAACACGCCGATTGTCGTCGTATTTAATAAATGCGACATCGCCGCGCCAAACGCTGAGCTGGTTTCCCGCCTTGAAACCGTTCCGATGGTTCGGCAGGTTGTCGAAACGACGCTCGTTCCAGAAACTCTTTCGAAGTCGCTGACAACCGTTCGTCAGGCGATTCTCGCCGCGGCGCCGGAGGAATGGATCAACACACCGTCCCTGCTGGGCGACATGGTTGAGCCAAACGACGTCGTCGTGCTTGTCGTCCCGATTGACAAAGAAGCCCCCAAGGGCAGAATCATTCTCCCGCAGGTGCAGACGATTCGCGATTTGCTGGATAACGCCTGCTGCTGCGTCGTTGTCAAGGAATCGCAGCTGGAGTTTGCGCTCAATAATTTAAAAGTCAAGCCGAAACTGGTTGTAACGGACTCGCAAGCGTTTGCGTCCGTATCCAAACTCGTTCCGGAAGACGTCCCAATGACTGGCTTTTCGGTTCTTTTCGCCCGATTTAAAGGGGATTTGGAGGCGTTTGCCGACGGGGCAAAAACAATCGAAACGCTCAAGCCGGGCGACAGAATTCTGATTGCTGAAAGCTGTTCGCACCACCCCATCGGCGACGACATCGGACGCGTTAAAATACCCAATTTAATTCGCAAGCGCGTTGGCGGCGATCTCGTTTTCGATTGCGTTCAAGGCGCGGATTTCCCGGAGGATTTGTCCGCCTATAAACTGGTTATTCATTGCGGAGCGTGCATGACCAACCGCAAGGCGGTTTTGTCACGAATTTTGCACTGTAAACGCCAAAACGTCCCGATTACCAACTACGGCATGACAATCGCGTATTGCCTCGGGCTGTTCAAAAGAGCCTTGAAACCGTTTAATAATTAAAAATGAAAGGCGGTAACGAAGCGACTAACAGGAGCGGAGTTACGCAGTTCGCCGAAGGCGAACCAAAATAGTTGAACCTAATTCCTAAGTTCGCCTAACGGCGAATGCGTAATTCCGCTCGCTCCGCTCACTCCATTACCGCCTTTCATCCACTTGTTACTCTCAACTACTACTTAACTACCATGACAATTTACCAACGACTAACAGAAGACAAACAGGTTATTACATCCGAGAACCCGGCAGACGTCTGGGTTGACTGGAAAGACGGCAAGGAAACGTGGCTTTTCCTCGCTCCGCATGACGACGACATCATTCTCGGCGCCGGGCTGACGTTCCTTGCAGCTCTCAACGACGGCATCAACGTTCACGCTGCCATTACCACCAACGGCGAAAGCGGATACTGCCGTCCGGAACACCGCAACTGCATTGCCGCCATTCGTCAGCAGGAAGCGGAAGCGTCCTTCTCCGCTATGGGCTTGGAACAGGATCATCTGCATTTCCTCGGATTCCACGACAGCGGCGTCGATCAGTTCACCGGGCATTTCTTTACCAACCAGCCCGGTCCAACGGTTATCAGCGGCGCAACGGGCTTGCAGAACTCGTACACCGCGTTGCTGCGTCTGGTTCGACCAACGAGAATTTTCCTCCCGTCCTGCACCGACATTCACCCGGACCATCGCACCGCTCACAACGAGATGATTATCAGCGTCTTCCATGCAACAGGAAACATCTGGCCGGAACTGGGCGCTCCGCTGGAAGATTTCCCCGTTCTGTACGAGTACGCCACTTACAGCGATTTTCTCACCCCGCCCGACATGCGTACGACCGTTTCGGAAGAACTGCTGGAAAAGAAACTCGCCGGCATCGCCGCCTACGTGTCTCAGGAACAGATCGGCGCGTTGATTGAAATTCAGCGTCAAGCCGGCTGCAAAGAATTCGTCCGCCAGGTCAAGTTTGACCTCATGACGCCGGGCAAGTACAATTATCTGTTTGATTAACAAATGGATGAAAGGCGGTAATGGAGTTCGCGAAGCGAACGGAATTACGCATTCGCCGTTAGGCGAACTTAATATCAGGTTTATTTTTCGGTTCGCCTTCGGCGAACTGCGTAACTCCGCTCCCGTTGGTCGCTTCGTTACCGTCTTCCAATCACTCGACGCTCCCTACAGCCACTGCGTCCAGTCGTTTTCCTTAATCTGTTCGACGGCTTTTCGGACGGCTTCTTCGTTCTTTTTGTTAATAACGAGCGTCGCGGACGGGGTCTCGATAATCGCCAGGTCTCGCACGCCGACGGTGGCAATAAGATGATTGGGGTCGCTGCAGCGGACGATCGTCCCTTCGGTATCGACGCAGACGTAACGCTTGCACTGAATCGTGTTTCCCTGTTCGTCCTGCTTGGAAAGGCGTTCCAGCGACGTCCAGGAACCAATATCGTCCCAGTCAAACGACGCCTCAACGACGCTGACGTTGGGAGATCGCTCCATGACGGCGTAGTCGATGGAAATGCTTTTCATAGCGGCAAACTGCTGAGCGAGAACCTTTTGCCGGGTTTCCGGGTCGGAATCCCATGCCTGAGCAATAGCGTCAAACGCCGCGCCGAGTTCCGGTTCAAATTGGGCGATATTGTCCAGAATGGTTTGAGCTTTCCAGACGAACATGCCGGAATTCCAGAAATAATGCCCGTCTTTGAGGAACGACTCCGCCACGTCGCGGGACGGTTTCTCTTTGAACTCTTTAACCGGATAGACGTTTACGCCGTTGACGACTTCTCCCGAACCGGAACAGCGGTGAATGTACCCGTAAGACTCCGACGGCCATCGCGGCACGATTCCAAAGGTAATCAGCCGGGTCGGGTCTTGCTCGACCAGTTCCGCCGCCGCCTTGACGCAGTTTTGAAATTCCGATTCCGGGGCGATGCGATGGTCGGAGGTGAGAATAACCATCGTCGCGTCCGGGTCTTTTTTCAGGCAATGCACCGCCGCCAGGGCGATACAGGCAGCTGTATTTCGACCAGCCGGTTCAACGATTGCGGATTCTGGCGGAAGAACCTCGACAGCGTCCAGCAGAGGCTGCGCCAGCCGGGAGTTAGTTGACAGATAAATCCGTTCTGGAGGAATCAAAGTCTGAATGCGGTCAACGCTCTGACGAATCAGCGGCGTATCCGCTCCGATTTTCAGCAGTTGTTTGGGATGGTTCGCCCGGCTTTCCGGCCAGAGTCGAGAACCGCTCCCGCCAGCCATAATTATTGCGTGAAGCATGGGGATTAAAGGCAGTAGGCAGTAGGCAGTAGGCAATAGGACGCAAAGCGCCTCAATAAAACAATTCTCTAATCCCTTATATTATAACAGAGTTTCGGATTTATTCAAGTTCAAAATAGTTTCACTAATGCCTATTGCCTACTGCCTACTGCCTTTTTCTCCCGCCCCCCCTTGCAATATCCGTAAAAATGGTTAAAATTCCAATCTCATTTGAAAGAAAAGATTGGAAGGCGGTAATGAAGCGACCAACGGGAGCGGAATTACGCAGTTCGCCGAAGGCGAACCAAAAATATTGAACCCCCGTTGTTATGTTCGCCGTTCCGGCGAATGCGTAATTTCGTTCGCTAACGCTCACTCCATTACCGCCTTTCATTCCATTATAACTCACAAAAAACCGTATTTATTAACCCAAGGATTTAAACATGCCGCGATTTGCTAACAAAAAGAACGCCGCCGCCAACAATCGACATCGTAAACCGAAAGTTCACATTAAGAAAAAGGACCCCATTTTGGTCGATGGTAAACTTCCGCGCCCGATGTTTGTTGACTACAAAGACGTTGAACTGCTCAAAAAACTGACCAACCGTCAGGGCAAAATCCTCAGCCGCCGCAAGAATGGCTGCTGTGCCATTAGCCAAAACGCCGTTCAGCAGGCTGTCAAGCGCGCTCGATTCATGGCTCTTCTGCCGTTCGTTGGCGAATGAGCTTTTTGAAGGCAGTAGGCAATAGGCAGTAGGCAATAGTTTTATTGCCTTAGACCTGGCGACTAATGTCTAAATTATATTCAGACGGACGTTTTTCTGTCTGAGAGCGCTTGAAATATGTAGCTATTATCCCTTGTAGTGTTGGCTATGAGGGATTTTTTCGTATAAGCTCGAGTGGATTGAAAGGCTGTAACGAAGCGACTAACAGGAGCGGAGTTACGCAGTTCGCCGAAGGCGAACCAAAAAGTTGAACCCGTTGTAAAGTTCGCCTGACGGCGAATGCGTAATTCCGTTCGCCGGTGGCGAACTTCATTACCGCCTTCCATTCCTTCGCTACTCGCAACTACCATAGGAGACTAACATGGGAGAAGCCAAAGTTATCGAACAGGCGAAATTAACCATTGGAGATCAAAGCTGGAATTTCGACGTCCTGCAGGGGTCGGAAGGAAACCGCGCTCTGGATATTTCCAAGCTGTTCGCTCAAACCGGGTTGATTACAATGGATCAGGGGTTTGCCAACACCGGGTCGGTAATCAGCCAGATTACGTACATCGAGGGGGACAAAGGCAAGCTTCGTTATCGCGGCTATCCGATTGAAGAACTGGCGGTCAGCTGCCAGTATCTGGAAGTCGTCTATCTGCTCATCTACGGCGAGCTGCCAACCAAAGAACAGCTGGATAAATTCCAGCACGGGATCTGCCACCACACGCTTCTTCATGAAAATATGAAGCAGATTTTCAAGGGATTCCCGGAACACTCGCACCCGATGGCGATTATGGCGTCGATCATGGCGGCGATGCCCGCGTTTATTATCGACTACCTCGACCCGAACGACCCGGAAGCCTTGGAACTGACGACCTACCGCGCCTTGGGCAAAGTCCCCACCATTGCCGCGTTCAGTCACAAGCAGAGCATCGGTCAGCCGTTCATCTACCCGAAAAACGCGCTCTCGTTTGCTGAAAACTTCCTGTACATGATGTTCTCCGTCCCGTCGGAAGATTACGTCATGAACCCCATGTACGTCAAGGCTCTCAACACGCTTTTGATTCTGCACGCAGACCACGGTCAAAACTGCTCAACGTCCGCCGTCCGCATGGTCGGGTCAAGTAACGTCAACATGTTTTCCGCCCTGTCCGCCGGCATTAACGCTCTGTGGGGCGAATTCCACGGCGGAGCGAACGAAGCGTGCATCGTCATGCTGGAAAACATCCTCAACGACAACCGCGACCTGGGCAAGTACATCGATAAGGCGAAAGACCCCAACGACCCGTTCCGTCTCATGGGCTTCGGACACCGCATTTACAAGAGCTACGACCCGCGCGCTGTGGTATTAAAGAACATCGCCGACAAACTCATCAAAGAGTACAAAGGCTCAGACCCGCTGTTCGACCTGGCGCAGGAATTGGAAGATTACGCGCTCAAGGATTCCTACTTCATCGAACGAAAACTGTATCCGAACGTAGACTTCTACTCCGGAATCATCTACTCCCTGATGGGCATTCCGAAAAACATGTTTACTGTACTGTTTGCCTTGGGTCGTCTGCCCGGCTGGATCGCTCATTTCAGAGAGATGCACAATACAGAAAAGAACAAGATTCACCGCCCGCGACAATTGTACGTCGGCGAAAGAACCCGTTCTGTAAAGTCTCTGGAAGAAAGAGATTAATTCGATTAGTATATTAGCCGTTAGAAAAATAGCAATTGACAATTCGCGCCGTACGACGCATAATTGCCAATTGCTATTTTTGGGGCTGAAGTCTATTTTGGCTGAAGTCGGATTTCCGTCAACGCTGAATTATCTGCAGACCAATTAGCTTGATTAGCGGCGGAACTTTGAACGGATACGACTCCAGGAACGGAATTTAAAACGGAAAGAATTTCCGCTCTCTGACTGGCGGTAGTTGAAAGCGTCCAAGACCCAACTTCCAACGGCGCTTTGGAACCGTCTGTTTCTACGCCGAGTTCTTTTAATACTGCAATCCATTGTTGAGCGTTAAATTTTTGAGCGTCTACAGAACAAGCAATCTGAAACTGAACTTCATTCGACGCTTGAACGGAAACGGGAACGTCTTCCTCAACGGTGTCGTTAGCAGGCAGCAAGACAACGCCGGGATCTTCCTCAACCGCTTCCATCATGGGACTGCCATTGGGGTCAGCAGGCGGATTGAGAAACGGAACAGAGGTTTCCAGTCCTTTAGGATTGTCGTTTGAGGACGTATCTGCAATCTCCGATTCGTCCGGTTTGGTTTGAATGGGAGCGCTGTTGTCTTTGGGATTGGAAAGATACATTCCAATTGCAATAATTATAACCAACGTCGGCCAAAGCATAGCGCGAGAAATGCGCTGCATGATCGTCGGCTGCTGCCAATCGTCGACGTAATTATTTTCAGACTCTTTTGAAACAGACTCTTGTGCGGGTTCGCCGTCAGTGGATTCCAAAACAGAATCGGCGGATAAGAAACCAAGATCAACCGGCGAATCCGCTAAAGCAAAAGGGGAAGGCGATTCTGTAGCGGCGCGTTCCAAAACCGATTTTGAAAGGTCAAAAGGAACTTTGATCTTGGGGAAGTGAGATATTAAAGCCGAACAACGTTTGAACGACTCCAACTCTTGGCGAAGCTCTGGCTCCGCCTCAAGGCGTTTTTCAAATTCAATAGCTTCCTCTGGAGACATTTCCTTATCGAAATATGCCTCTAAAGCCTCTAAATCTTCTACTTTCATGGTTCTTTCAAAATAAAATAAGTATATTAAATTATATTACTTATCTGAAAGATTTTCTGCCAGCTGTAATCTTGCCCTAAACAGCCTGCTTCGAACAGTCCCGATTTTGATATTCAAAACCAGGGATATCTGTTCGTAATCCATCCCTTCAATTTCGCGAAGGATAAGAACCTGCCGAAAATCGGGAGCCACTTTGCCGATGGCTTCCCAAACTCGCTGCTGATTCTCTTTGACTTCCATTTCGCGTTCCGGAGAATCGCTTTGATCAACCGGGTTAAACGACGCATTCTCTGCCAATTGATCGTAAGAAACCAGGACGCGTTTTCGCTTTAAGCTGGACGCCATGTTAATCGCTATTCGATAAAGCCATGTATAAAACCCGGATTCGCCGCGGAATTTCTCCAAATTGACCAGAGCCTGAACAAAGGCGTCTTGCGTCAACTCGAGCGCGTCGTCGGGATTGCCCAACATGCACAATAACGAATGATATAACCTGTCCTGATACTTGCTCACTAAGCTGCCAAACGCTTCGCGATTGCCAGCCAGAACCGATTGAATCGTTTGCTTATCTTCAGGGATATTCACGTCTTTCAAAAGATTAGAGGGGCTAAGACAAGAAAAAGTTCCGATTCTAATGGTTTTTCGCCAAAAAATCGGAATAACCCTGAACCAATGGCAAAAAACACAGAATCTAGTATTTTCGCAGTCTGTAAATGGTAAATATTGATAACTCAACCCGACGCTCAATTGCCCTAAGAGCCTTTCAGGATGATTTATCTAAACACACATTTAAGGCGAATCTGTTTTTTGCCCAACAAGATTACCTTTAAGTTGATTATATTGTAACCGCTTTTTTGATTTTTTACAAGCCCCCAAAAGCTATTTTTTTAAAAAATTTTCAAAAATTTTTGATAAGATAGCGAAAATGCAAGGTATACAGGCGACTTTTTGTATTGTATCGACTGAAAAAAATCTCTATTCGGCGTCGATTTTGTTGCAAAGCGCTAATAATTTCAAAATGCAAATTGCTAAGCAATCCGAATTGCTACTCTCAATTAGTAATTACGAATAACGAATTGCTAATAACGAATTACAACCTCCCCCCCTTTTATTAAATGAAGGATTATGTAAATTAATAGAATACAATACGTGAAAGGAACCTGCACGCTGTTTACAATTACTAATTACTAATTACTCATTACTAATTATTACTGCCATGTCCGTAACCTGTTCCATTTATGGAAAACTCCCGACCGGAGAAGAAGTTCAGATGTTTACTCTTACCAACTCGAAAGGGATGGCGGTGAGAGTTATCAATTACGGCGCGACGTTAATCGGCGTTGACGTCCCGGATAAAGACGGAAAAGTCGACAACGTTGTTTTGTGTCTGGACGGATTCGACAATTATTTTAAAGGACATCCTTGCCTCGGTTCTACGCCGGGTCGTTACGCGAACCGAATCGCCAAAGGACGTTTTACTCTCGACGGAGAAGAGTACAAACTGGCGTGTAACAACGGCGCGAACCATCTTCACGGCGGGAACGTCGGGTTTGACAAACGGCTTTGGACGGCTCGGATTCTCATCGATTCAGACGATTCCGCCGTTGAAATGACGTACGTTTCTCCCGACGGCGAAGAGGGCTATCCTGGAACGCTGACAGCAAAAGTCGTTTACTCGGTCAACGAGGACAACGAGCTGAAAATGGACTATTTTGCCACGACCGACAAGGCAACGGTTCTCAACCTCACAAACCACGCCTATTGGAACCTGTCCGGTATTTCCAGCGGAACGGACGACGCACCGCTTTCCGTACGAAATCACCTTTTGAGAATTCACGCGTCCAATTATCTGGATGTAACAGACGACGCCATTCCCACCGGCAAGCTTAACCCGGTATTCAACACAGTTATGGACTTCACCCAATATCGACAGGTTGGAAAAGACGTCGAAAAGGCGCAGGGCGGCGGATACGATCACTGTTACGTTCTCGACGGCAGAATGGGTCTGCTTCGTCCGGCGGCTGAAGTCTACGACCCGCAGTCCGGCAGAACCATGACCGTCAAAACGACTCAGCCCGGCGTTCAGCTGTATACCGCCAACTTCCTCGACGGGTCGCTGTCCTGTAACGGCGTTAAATATTACAAATACGCCGCGCTGTGTCTGGAAACGCAAAACTTCCCCGACGCGCCCAACCATCCGGATTTCCCGCCCTGCGAACTCTATCCCGGCGAAGAGTTCCGTCAGACGACCATTCACAAATTCGGGATATGGGAGGAATAAAGAGGCGTGTTAATGGAAGGCGGTAATGAAGTGAGCGAAGCGAACGGAATTACGCATTCGCCGTCAGGCGAACATGACTGCGAGTTCAACTTTTTTGGTTCGCCTTCGGCGGTGCGAGCCGCACGGGCAATAGGACAAGGTTTTGTCTCCGAAAAAGCTGTTTTCGGCGCTACACACGTTCTATCAGGAACCGACCTTGTCGGCTGCGTAACTTCACTCCCGTTGGTCGTTTCGTTACCGCCTTTTATTCATCCTCAACTCCTCCTTCCTCACTCCTAACTCCTCACTTACCAACTCATGCCAGCCAACTTAACTCAACAGTACCTCAAGGCGGAAGACGCCTATCGTCAAGCAACCACTCTGGAAGAAGAACTGCGTTGTCTTCAGGTAATGCTTCAGGAAATCCCGAAGCACAAGGGGACAGACCATCTTCAGGCGGCGCTCAAGGCGAAAATCGCTTCGACCCGAAAAGAAATCGACTCTGAGCGCGCCGCTGGCAAAAAGAGCGGCGGACTGAGCATCAAGATTCCGCGTCAGGGAGCGGGAACGGCTATTATTATCGGCGGTCCGAACGCTGGCAAAAGTCAACTTCTCAAAAGCCTGACCAAGGCGAATCCGGAAGTTGCGATTTATCCGTACACGACCAAAATTCCACAGCCGGGAATGATGCCCTGGAACGACGTCTACGTTCAGCTTATCGACACGCCGCCAATTACTCGAGATTTTATTGACCCGTATGTCTACGGCTTGATTCGTGCAGCGGAACTGGCGATTTTAATGGTCGATCTCGGCTCTGACGACGGCGTTTCTCAGGCGTACGACGTTCTCGAAAAAATGCGTCTGACCAAAACCCGGCTTGGACAAAGAACCTGTCTGGATGAAGACGACATTGGCATTACGTACACGAAAGCCATTCTCGTTTTTAATAAAACGGACTTGCCTGAAGCGGCGGAACGAAAAGCGATGTTCTGGGAACTCCTTCCGGAAGAATTCCATTTGGACGACTGGGATACGTATGACATATCCGCCGATCGCGACCTGGGCGGCGAGAACTGCAATCTCGAACCGCTTCGTGACGACATTTACCAGAGCATGGGCGTCATTCGCGTCTATACAAAATTGCCAACCAAAAAAGAAGCGGACCGCGACCGTCCGTTTACCGTTAAAAAAGGCGATTCTCTACTCGACCTGGCAGGTCAGGTTCACAAAGACTATACCGAAAAACTTAAGTTCGCCCGCATTTGGGGATCTCAGGTTCACGACGGCACGCCCGTTAAGGGAGACTACATTCTCGTCGACGGCGACATCGTCGAAATGCACATGTAGCGGCGAGGCGCCGATCCCGATCCGCGCTTCCGCGCGAGACGTATTATACCCGCTCCCGTTGGTTGCTTGCGTTTTCGTAGCGCAGTCCGTACACGGATTTTGGCGAGCCGGGGTGCGTAAGCCCCCGGGCAGCGAGGCGAAGCCTCGCGCCAACCGCGTAGCGGTTCAATGTTTCTAGCCGTGGGTTTTCACCCACGGAGAAAAAGAATAAATAAAACAAACATCTTCAGATACAACGACTTGGAATTTCTTGGCCACTGCAAAGCAGTTTGCCAACAATAATATCTGATATAACCATCTATTTTGAGGTATATAAAAAGATTTCTGAAATATTTTTAAAAATAACGTCACGTTTTTCTAAAACCAGAGTTTATTCGATTAGAGAAATAAAAGGAATGCAGATTCCTTTGTTCAAAAAACGATTTAAGAGTCAATTTTTTATTGTTAAGACCAAAGCTTTTTGAAACTGTTACCGAACCGATTTCCAATTAGTACAAACTGTTTTTAAATGAAATAGATTAACGGATAGCGTTTTAGTCAATAGACGTTTGTTTATACTCATTTATGGATTAGATCGTCAATATCTGTTACGCTAATTCATTTTTCTGCAGCAAGAAGGTTTGGGACAGTATCAAGCGTTGGCGCTCTTTTACGTTTCTTGAATTGCGTATTATTCGCTCTGAATTATCAGAGTCTTTCCCTTTCACCCTTTTTATGGAGATTTACACCATGATTAAGGAAGCTAAGAATTTGGTTCGCGACCTCGCCGCCGCTATCATCCCGTCCTCTTTGGCAAGCAATGACGTTACCCCGATCAATGTCAATGGCAGCTATGACTGGAACTCTCAGGCGTACAGCTATGATGTTTGCAAGTTTGGAACACACGAATTTACTACCGTGGGTACACAGACTGGAAACGTTTATGGCGGTGATGACACCAACAACGACAGCTACACGGATTAATTCTTTTTTTGCAATCTAATTCGATTGGTTATTAGATTCCTGAACATAACGGCGATATACTTTATTGTAACGCCGTTATGTTTTATCGTGTTTTGTTTTAATTATTATGCTTCTACATATCGCCCGTAAAATATCAGGTTCATCTGACCTTTTAATGAAAATATTTGCTCAGCGCAATATTCCCGCTTTTCGCCTAAATCTGGATATGTTTAATAAATACCAATTTATGTGGCGCGGAAACGAATTTGAGATTGAAGATTGCGCTGGACATGTCTGTCATTCGTCAGACGTTGAATTAATGGCGTTTTATAAAGGCTTGTTTTCAATCGACGAACCATTGGATTTTGACAGTGATTATACAGAAACGAAATGGCTCAAGTCTTGGATGAATAATATCTATTATTGTTTGGTTCGTTATGGCGCTCAACGGAATCAAATCCGATTATGGCATCCAGGCGATTTTACGTGTTCCAAGCCGTGGCAAATGACCGTTGCCAAAGAGTATTTTGAAGTTCCTGAATTTACGATTCATTGGGGGTTCTCGCTTCAACCAAAACAAGTTATAGCCAAACCGTTAACATGCAGACCCTTAGAGGAAAATGGCGAAATGCTGTACGCTAAAGTCGTTGATCGGGCGCAGCTTGAACCAAGATATCCATGGTTTACGCAGGAGATCGCGGACGGAAACAGAGACGCAACGATTTTGTACGTCAATGGTCATGTTCACTGTTACCAGTTCGCAACGCCGCGAGGAGAATTGACTGACTGGCGAATTACTCAGGGAACGGAAGCCAATAAATGGGAACCGTGGGACGCCGGCAAAGATTTTGAAAATCGAATTGACGCCTATATGAAAAAGATGAATTTGAAGTTCGGGCGTCTGGATTTTATTATCGGCGGGAAAGAACCGCAGTTTCTGGAAGTCAATCCGGTTGGTCAGTTTGGTTGGTTGGACGACGAAAAACTGACGCTGCATAACGAGGTTGCCGACGCCATTCTGGACGCTTCGACAACGATTAAAATATGACAAAGCAACGTATTAAACAAAACGTTTTCCGTCTGCTGGCTGTTCGTGGAACGGGCTTTTTTACAGCAGGCGGAATTGTTTTGTCTGCTCTGACGGTTTGCATTCCGTGGCTGTTAGGCGCTTTTATTGACGCCATTGTTCTTCAGGACGCCGCAGTTTTTATATTTATTCTGCTTACAACAATAGCTTTATCAGCCGCGCTTCTTGATTCTTTCTTAAAAATACTGTTAACCAAATTAACTCGTCGATTAGAAATTCAACTACAGGACAAGTTATTAAATCAATTCTGTCTTTTGACGCCTTCTGAAATCGACAAATATCGAGCGGGCGAAATCGGAATGAAATTCTTTCGGGACATTCCAACAGTTTCCATTTTCATACGCGATTTTTATCCGCAAATTTTATCGACGGTATTTAGCGTTTTGTTTGCGTTGATTGTTGCATTTTATTCTAATTGGATTATCGGCGCAGTGTTTTTGCTGACGCTGCCGATTCAAATCCTGATTGTACGTCCGTATAAATCCAAATACTCAAAATACAACCATTTATATCGAAAGATTAACGACTACGGTTTTAATCGAATTTTTGAATTCTTCCATGTGTTCCCGTTCCTGAAATCCCAGGCGGCGGAAGAACCCTATAAAGAGAGTCCGCAGTCGCAGCTGCGCCGCATTGCCGATTTTAGTTTGAGAAAAAATCAGTTCGACATTCGGTTTAGTCTTGTATTGCGTTTGCTGACGTTTCTGGGCGAGTATTCCGTTTTGGGAACCGCCGGCTTTTTGGCGTGGAACGGAACCATTCCCGTTGGTCAGGTTGTATTTTATCAAGGGCTTTTCCTGTCCGTTTTGAATTCCTTCTCCGGATTTTTCCGGCTTCTTCCCATGTGGGAAAACATTCAGGAAAGCATTGTTTCGATGAACGAGCTGCTTGATTCGAGCAATATTGAAAACGAATCCGATAAAAAGACAGCCCCGGTTTTGTCCGGTTCGATTGAATTCCGCGACGTAACATTTCGATACAAGAATTCCGATCGCGACGTTTTGAGTCATTTTTCAGAATTCATTCCCGCCGGTTCTCTGGTTGCAATTGAAGGGAAAAACGGAGCTGGGAAAACGACGGCTCTGAAACTATTAACTGCGTATATGGAGCCAACTTCCGGAGAAATTCTTTTTGACGGTCAACCGTTGATGGAATTGAAAAAATCCTCTGTTCGCAGTCAAATAGGCGTCGTTTTTCAGGAGTTCCTGTTGATCACTGGAACAATGCGGCAAAACGTAACGCTTAAAAACAAAGAGTATTCTCCCAAAGATATTGACGATGCCGTAAACCTTTCCTGCCTGGATACGGCGCTGGCTCGTTTTCCCGAAGGTTTAGAGCATAAAATCGGTTTTGACGGCGGCAATCTGTCTGGCGGCGAATGCCAAAAATTGGCAATTGCCAGAGCTTTGATTCGTCAACCCCGGATTTTGGTTTTGGACGAAGTCATGAACCATCTTGACCGAGACTCCAAGAACAAGATTAAAGATCTGCTGCTTTCTTTACACGGGAAAATGACGATTATTCTGGTTTCGCATGATCAGGAAATTGTTTCCCTGTGCGATAAAGTTATTTCACTTGATTGATAAAGGCAAATACAATGATTGAAGTATGTATAGCGGCTGCAATTATCGGCTGGGCTGGCTTTATCTGGCTGCTGTATTGTCGGCTGCTGGACGTTAAACAGCGCCGAGCGCTGGCAAATAATCTGCCTACCCCCACTCAATTATTTGAAGCGCTTTCTGACGAGGAACGCCGATTAATGGCGTATCATGAAGCGGGGCATGCTGTTGTCTCCATGAACATGCCACAGCGCGAACCGCTTTTAAAAGTAACTATTATTCCGTCAGAATTGGGATTTGGAGCGACGCAAACTCAGACTAGCAAGCAGTTTAATGGTACATTTGTTTCCATGTCGAGCGCCGTTGCCGTATTCCTGGCAGGTCGGCTGTCTGAAGAGTTGTTTTGTAACGAAACCACGACAAGCGCGTACAACGATTTTATTCAGGCAAATCAGATTGCAAGGGAAATGGTCGTTCGTTTTGGCATGGGAACGAAAACCCGCTTTTTTATTCCAGACGACCATGCCAGCGAAGCGTTTCGACGTCAGGCGGAAGAAGACGTGATGGAAATTCTCAACAACGCCCAAGCGGCAGCGCTAAAGATTCTCAAAGAACGCGCAGACGACGTTCATCGAATTGCAAAAGAACTTCTGGAAAAAGGGACGATTGAGATAAAAGAGGAGTGAAATCGTAAAAAACGTATTATCGACGATTGATTCTTTGTGTTCTTTGTGGTTAAAATCTACGGTGGGGTTCTTTAATCGTTTCAGTATCTTTTTCTCTCGCCCATCCGTTGGAGGACAAGAGAAAAATTGTATTTGACGATGTTTGTTTTATTGTATCTCTTATTCCGTGGGTTTCACTCACGGCTAGAAATATTGAACTGCTACGCTGTTCTAACGGAAGGTTGTGTTTCTTTATTACTCCGGCAGTTTATGAACGCGAAGAATCTGGACGCCGTTGTCAGCAAGGCGTTTTCCGACTTCAGCGGTTTTCTCGTCGGAGAAGTTCAGGAAGCGTTTTCTCGACACGCCGACAACCAGCGGACAGCCCAGCGAATGGAACACGCTGATGTTGTCGATTAGCGTCCAGTTGTCTTGAGCGGTTTTTCCGAACCCGATTCCAACGTCCAGAGAGATGTTCTCTTTTGGCAATCCGTCTTGAATTGCTGCGTCACGCCGCCGTTCCAGTTCTTCCCAGACTTCCTGAACAACGTCCTTGTAGTAAGAATCGGCGTTGCGTTGACTGGGAAATGGATTGACGGGAGCGTTTTCGGAATCGGTCGAAACGAGAACCTTGTTGTGCATAATCACGACGCCGGGCTGGAATCGACTCCAGACTTCGCGCATGGCGGGATCGGTTCCGCCGAAAATGTCGTTGATAATTGCTGCGCCGCGTTCCAGAGCCGATTGAGCGACCTGGGGTTTGTACGTATCGACAGACAACGGAACGGACAGCCGCCCGTCGAGCCGTTCCAGAATCGGTTCCAGCCGACGCAACTCTTCTTCCAGGGAAACCGGCGCAGCGTTGGGACGCGTGCTTTCCCCGCCCAGGTCGATTATTCCCGCCCCCTGATCTTCCAACATCAGCGCCGCATCGACGGCTTTGACCGGGTTGTAATCTTCCGAAAAATACTTGCCTCCGTCGGAAAAACTGTCCGGCGTGGCGTTGACAATTCCCATATAAACGGGAAGTTCAGCGTTCGTTAAAATATCTGAAAATATCATGGTTGATTATTGTAACAATTGGATTGAAAGGCGGTAATGAAGCGACCGTAGGGAGCGGAATTACGCAGTTCGCCGAAGGCGAACCGAAATGACGGAATGACCAATACTCGTTGGTTTATGGTTACACTAGCGTTTTGTTCGCCGTGCCGGCGAATGCGTAATTCCGTTCGCTGGAGCTCCGTGGGTTAAAACCCACGGCTATTAATATTGAACCGCTAAAGCGGTTCTAGCGGAAGACTATTTTTCTTTTCCATTACCGCCTTCCATTTACTGCCTCTTGCCTGCCTTCTTTTCTCGCGGTCGCCATTTTTTATGAATCCACCAGTATTGAGTGGGGTCGTCGATAATCATCTTTTCGAACTCGTGATTGTACCATTCCGTTATTGATTGGGCGGACTGGGAATCCTCCGTGTTTTCCATCGGGTCGAGATACGACGCCAGCCAGAGGTCAAACTGGAGCGGGACGCCGTTGATTCGTCTGCCAAATCCGACGCAACACGGGACGTTGTCCGCCATGGCGAAAACCGCCACGCCTTTGGGACAGGACGTTTCCCGATTCAGGCATTTCACCCAAACGCCGCGCTGACCGGCAAACTGATCGGAAAGAAACCCGATTGTCCCGCCGCGTTGAACAACGCCCGGCAGAATATCGGGAGCTTTGTCACGCGGGACGATATACTCTCCCGTTGAACTTCGAAACGTGTTGACAAACCGGTTGAGATACGGGTTATCGAGCGTTCGGGCGATAGCATAGGTGGGAAATCCGACCAGTCCCAACGCGTATCCCGCCGCTTCAAAGTTGCCGTAATGCGCCGTAATGAGCGCAAACGGTCGTCCCATCAAAACGGTGTGAATATATCGGTTGACGCCGTGAAGGTGAAAATGCTCTTTCCAGGTGGTTTCGTGAACTTTCCGATTGATAACGGCAACTTCCAGAGCTAATGTGAACAGATGTATCCACATTCGATGAGCGGTGTGCTGAACTTCCCGTTCCGTCATGTTGGGAAACGCGCAGCGGATGTTCTCTTCAATGAGTTTTCGCCGCAAACGTATTACATAATGAAACAAAAACGCCAGCGTGCGAACGATAGCCATACTGACGCTCATAGGCAGAGCCTGAGCCAGAGAGACAAAAAGACGAACGACGATGTATACGGTATAGTCTACCATTGGGAAGTCAAGGGGGAATGTTAGTTAGGAGTGAGGAGGGAGGAGGCGGCGAGGCGCCGCTCCCAATCCGCGCCGACAAGGTCGGTTCCTGATTGGACGTGGGCAGCGCCAAAATCAGCTTTTCGAAAGCAAAGCCTTGTCCTTCTGCCCGTGCGGCTTCGCACCCGCGCGAGTCGTATTATAATCGCTCCCGCTGGTCGCTTGCGTACAATTCCCTACTGCCTCTATTATATCAGAGTTTCTGTTTTATACAAGTTCAAAAAGGCTGAATTCTTCCCATTCTTTATGTGGAGCGTTTTGCGTCAACCGTGGGTTAAAACTCACGGCTACTAATATTGAACCGCTAAAGCGGTTCCAGGTGAAGCGCTTCGCGCTGCAGTCTTTTCTCTACTGCCTACTGTCTCTTGCCTTATTTAATCTTCTTATACTTGCTTCGTCGATTGCCGAAGCGGCTGGGATCGGATTTCTTAAGCATTTCTTCGTAGTCGGAGAAGTTTCCTTCAAACCAGCGGACTTTGCCGTCGCCCTCGTAGACGAGAAGATGCGTGCAGATTCGGTCGAGGAAGAATCGGTCGTGGCTGATAACGACGGCGCACCCGGCGAAGTCAAGAAGCGCCTGCTCTAACGTTCTCATCGTGTTGACGTCCAGGTCGTTGGTCGGTTCGTCCAGCAGAAGAACGTTGCCGCCGCGGCGAAGCAGTTTCGCCAAATGGACGCGGTTGCGTTCTCCCCCGGAGCATTGCCCGACGAGTTTCTGCTGCTGCGTTCCCCGGAAATTGAATCTCGAAACGTAAGCGCGGCTGTTGATTTTGACTTTGCCCATTTCAATGACGTCTTTTCCGTCGGTGATTTCCTCGAAGATGGTTTTGTTGTCGTCCAGCGCGTCGCGATGCTGGTCAACGTACGCCAGCTGTACGGACGACCCGATTTCAATCGTCCCGGAATCCGGCTTTTCCTCTCCGACGATCATGCGGAACATGGTTGTTTTCCCTGTTCCGTTGGGGCCGATAACGCCGACAATCGCTCCCGGCGGGATGTCGAACGAGGCGTTGTCGATAAGAGTAATGTCGTTCCCGGCGATATTATATCCCTTTGTAACGTTTTTGAACTGAATGACTTTGTCGCCCAGACGTTCGCCCGGCGCGATTTGAATCAGGCAGTCCGACTTGTCGTCAATCGTTTGCTGTGACGCCAACTGATTGTAAGCGTTGATTCTCGCCTCGTTTTTCTGTTTGCGTCCCTGATGGGCTTTTTGAATCCAGTCCAGTTCCCGCTGCAGAATCTTCTGCCGCTGCGTTTCTTTCTTTTCGATAATTCTCAGCAATTCCGCCTTCTGCGCCAGCCAGGACGAGTAGTTCCCCTCAAAGGGAATCCCGCGGGCGTTGTCGATTTCCAGAATCCATTTGGTAATATTGTCGAGGAAATAGCGGTCGTGAGTAACGATGATAACCGTGCCGGGATAGTCCCGCAGCGTGCCTTCCAGCCACTGTACCGTTTCGGCGTCGAGATGGTTTGTCGGTTCGTCCAGAAGAAGCAGGTCGGGCTGTTCCAGCAACGCCTTGCACAGCGCGACGCGGCGCCGCTCTCCCCCGGACAGCTTCCGAACAATCGCGTCGTCCGGCGGCAGAACCAGAGCGTCGGCGGCGATGTCGATTCGTCTGTCCAGCTCCCAGCCGTTACAGGCGTCGATTTCTTCCTGCAGCTTGCCCATGCGTTCCATCAAGGCGTCAAAATTATCCGCCTGATCCGGGTCGCCCATATCGATGGAAATCTGATTGAACTCGTCGATTTTCGCCTGAACGTCAGCGACCGATTTGAGCAGATTCTCCCGAACGGTGGAATCGAGGTCCAGCTCCGGCTCCTGCATGACGCAGCAAACCTTCATTCCCTTGGCGATTTCCGCCGTCCCTTCAAAGTCCTTGTCAATACCCGCCATGATTTTCAGCAGGGTTGACTTGCCCGCGCCGTTTTCGCCAACGATGCCGATTTTCGCGCCGTAATAGAACAACAGACTGATGTTTTCCAGAACCGTCTTTTCGCCGTAACGTTTACAGACGCGGTTCATCTCAAAAATATAATGTGGAGGCATGGGATTAATTAGTAATTAGTAATGAGTAATTAGTAATTAGTGATTGATGATTGGCAATTCAAAAATTGCTACTCGAATTGATATACGCGGACGTAGTCGATTTCAAACGTTTGCGGGAAAATGGAGTCGTCGATCTGACCGCCCCAGGAGCCGCCTAACGCCAGATTGAGCTTTAAGAATTGCGGATAGTCAAACGGACGGCCAACAGCGTCAAACTTGTTCAAATCGACGGTGAAGTACATCTGATCGTCCACGAAAAACCAGATTCTGTCGTGAGTCCATTCAATCGCATAGACCGCCATTCGATCTTCAATATTGGGAATGTGAACGGATCCGTGTTTGGAACAGTACGGACGGTCGCCCTTTCCTTTGCCGTGAATGGTTCCGTGTACAACCGACGGCTGTTTGCCAACGTATTCCATGATGTCGATTTCGCCCGCCAGCGGGTACGGCGCGCCTGACCCCACCGTCCAAATTGCCGGCCAGACGCCTTTTCCCTTCGGGAGTTTGGCGCGAACTTCAATCCGCCCATACTGCCATTCGTGCAAGCCTCGAGTATGGATGCTGCCGGCGGTATACTCCGCTTTAACGCCATTTTCTTCATACGCTTCTTTAATCCCGGTAATAACCAGCTTGCCGTCTTTCTGACAGACGTTTTCGGTTCGTTTATCGGTATAGAACTGTTTCTCGTGATTGCGAACAAAGCCATGTTCGTATTTCCAGTCAGCGGGATTGACAGACCCGGTTCCGTTGAACTCGTCGTTCCAAACCAGCTTGAGCGTTTTGCCTTCGTATGATTTAAGCGTCTGAGGAACTGCGTCGTCAGCATACACCGCCGACGCTGATAATAACATCAAGGACAAAACAACGGAAATTTGTAACATGTATTTTTTCATAATCTTTCGTTTTTTAGTTATTATTCGATTCAAACGATTTGAGCATGGTCAAAACTTCGTCCTGAACGTCGCGGGAGAACGGGCGGTTGAACATCTGGATTACGACCGTCGCAAAAAAGTCTTCTCCGGAAACGGTCATGCCGACGGTTTCGTAAATCTCATGATGAAGCTCTATCGCGTCTTTACCGTCCTTGTCTTTGGTAGGCGTTTCGTAACGGATTCTCAACTGAGTCCGCACGCCCAGAACAGATGCATTGTCCAGTTTCGGAGAAAAGCTGATTGTTACCAACTCCGGTTTTTCGAGTTTTCCAGAAAGCTGCTGTTTAATGGAATCCGTTAAAATCCCCAACGCCTTTTGGGCGCTTTCCGGGCTGTCGATCGGTCCGCCGAAATCCGTAACGGTAATTGCGTATCCCTTTTCTGTATAGACCCTCACAACGCGGGAAGATCCGGAGTTGTCGTCAAACGCCCGAGACGGGAACGGATAGAGAAACTGAAACGAATCCATTTTCGCTCTCTGGAACGGAGACTGACGCAAAACAAACAACGATTTTCCGTCGCGCGGCGTTTTAACCGGATCAACGCGAGTGGGACTATTCATTTCCAAATACAGATTCTTGCCGTTATAGTATAGCTCGAACGTATCGGGAGACAATTCGGTTCCCATTCCATAATCAGGAGAAGTCTGTGAGTTAGGAGTGAGGAGTGAGGAGTGAGGAGTTGAAGATGCAGTCGCCCCGTTGGATAATGGATCGTCGGCATACGATAACTGATTCACAAAAAATGTCATTGCAAGGACGACAGTCAAAATTCTAGCAACTCGCAACTCGCAACTCGCATGTTCGCCTTGAGGCGAAAGCGTAACTGCGCTCCCGCTGGTCGCTCCGTTACCGCCTTTCAACCCTCGGAATCCCCGCCTCGCAACTCGCAACTCGCAACTCGCAACTCTTAATAAACGTTTCATGGATTATCTCCTGTTCTTTGGAATCCGACAACGCAGATGTCGTCGGTTTGCTTTGCATTTCCGATATATTCTTTCAAATGGGACATCAAAGACGTCCCGCACTCCGTGACGCTGCTGGCAGGCTCGGACGTCTTTTTCATGGCGTTTTCGATGCCGAAAAACTCGCCTTTCTCGTTGACGGCGTCGGTCAGCCCGTCTGTATAGAAGAACAGCGTTTCACCCGGCTCGATTTTGCGTTCCAACGCCTCGTAGGGAATATCTTCTGAAATCCCCAGCGGCAGACCGCCGCCGAGCTGAATCAGTTCGGTCGTTCCGTCCGCCTTGCGGGAAATGGGCGGGTTGTGCCCTGCGTTGACGATTGTAACAGTATTGTTTTTCGAATCGAGCAGAACCAGAACCAGCGTGATAAACTTCCCGTCGAGGTCTTTGCTGCATACGATTTTGTTCAGCAGCGACACCGCCTCAATCGGGTCGTGAACCGTCATGAGCGAGAACCGGACGTCGGCGCACAATTTCGCCATCAACAAAGACGCTGTTACGCCTTTTCCGGAAACGTCTGCCTGAATAATCGCCGTAGCGCCGTCGGGAAGGGGGAAGTAGTCGTAGTAATCCCCGCCCAAATGCCGAGCTGGCAAATAGACGTCGAAGAAACTGTATCCTTCAACGTCCGGGGCTTTTTCCGGCAGCAGGCATTTCTGAATCCGGTGAGCCATTTTGAGTTCTTCGTCCAGCGCGACTTCTTTCATCGCCAAAACGTGCAGCTGAGCGTTTCTGACGTACAAAGCCGCCTGAACCGCGACCGACGCCAGCAGCTCCAAATCCTCCGGCTTGAACCGTTTGCCCATCTCGTCGGAATCGAGCTTAATCGCGCCCAGCGCCGCGCCTTCCGCGTCAATTAACGGCGCGCACATCATCGACCGGGTTGACATATTGACAACGCTTTGAGCGTGATTGAACCGCTCGTCGTTGAGAACGTCTGCGGAAAGAGCCGCCGTTTTGTTGTTGATTACGTCGCTGAAAACCGTTCGAGAAATGCGAATCGGCGCCGCCGTCGGATGCCGATGCTTGACCGCCATCGGAATGAGCTGGTCACCCGATTCTCCCAGAAGCACAATCAAGCCGTCTTCCGCGTTGGGAAATATGACAAACAGACTGTCGAGAATCTTTTCCATAACCTCGTCGAGGTCAAGATTCTGTCCCAGATTTTTCATCAGCTGCAAAATCGCCTTGAGCTTGGTGGCTGCATGAATTCCAGACCGCGACGACGTCCCTTCAAACGGAGAAACGCTTATCGACGACAGAACAGAGGACTTGTCGTCGTCGATTTCTTCCAGCTGGTTGAACGTCTCGAATAATCGTTGACTTCGCGACTTTTGCTGGCTTTCGCCGCCCGGACGCTGAGTCGTATTAGCATGATCCAGATGAAAGTGCAAATCCTCCTGTTTCTCAACCGCAGAAGCGTCCATGCCGAACTGACCGTCCATTCTAAACGACGATTCTATGTTCATTTCCGGGGCAGAATCGATAATCTTCACCGCTTCCGCCTGCGCCTGCGAGGACGTCCCGGTATGAAACGTCATAACTATGTCGCACAGCTGAATCTGATCGCCGTCATGTAATTCTATCGGCGCGGTCAAGCGGACGTCGTTGACAGACGTGCCGTTGCGGCTGTTGAGGTCTTCCAGCATCGCCCGACCATTATCCAAATAAAACCGAGCGTGACGCCGACTGATCGACGGAACGTCAAGCATGACGCTGCATTCGGTTGACCGACCGATTATTTCTGACTTGCCGGACAGGGGAAGAATCGCACCCGGCGTCGGACCTTTGACTATTGTAAAATATGACATCTTTAGGCAGTAGGCAATAGGCAGTAGGCAGTAGGGTTAGCGCTTTGCGCTAATTACTAATTACTAATTACTAATCACTAATTACTAATTCACTCAAGCCCCAGCATCATAACGTTGATGCCGGAACCGATTCCAAGCAGCGCGATGCGGTCGCCGGGAGCGACGACGCCTTGCTCAAATCCAATCGACGCCGTCGTGGGCGCGGCGGTGGATCCCGTGTTGCCCAAATACTGCATCGTCGTAAAATCAATTTCCGGGTTCAAGCCGATCGTGTCGAACAGCAGCTTTGTATGCGCCTTTCCGACCTGATGGCAGAACGTCCGGGATATATCTTCTTTTTTCCAGCCCACCTCGTTGAGAAACAGGGGGAAGCATTTTGCCGCCGCGGCAACGCCCTGTTCCAGCAGCTTGACGGAATCCGTATGCATCATGTCGCCTTCCAGCGACGTTTCGTCCGACTGGCACAGCTTGCTTCCAGACGAATCCGTGTAACAGGCGCCGCCCAGCAGACGCCGTCCGGACTTGCTGATGGACTCGTGCGTCAGAACAACCGCCGCCGACCCCGACCCGATTGTCAGCGACGCGAAGAGGTTCTTGCAGCTCTGACGGGTAAGCGTCATGTCCGTATTGAATCGTTTAATCGTCGTTTCCATCAATGATCGGCTGTTTTCCGTCCCAACGACGACGCCGGCTTTTATCTGTCCCAGTTCGATCATGTTCGCCAGGAGAAACATGCCGTCTAAAATCCCCAGACAGGCGTTGGAAACGTCAAAAATCAGACAGCTGGACGGCATCTGAGCGCGGAAATGCGTGCCTGCCGCCGTCGCCGGTTCCATGAAATCGCGGCAGACCGACGCATGAATCAGCGCGCCGAACAGGCTTTTGTCGATGCCGGACTGTTCAATCGCCTTGGAAACGGTTTGGGCGCTGACTTCGCCGATGCCGGAACCTTCGAGCCAAAGCCGACGCTCAGCAATGCCGGTCATCAATTCCAGCCGACCCGTCGGCAGCCGCAGACGTTCGTACGCCGGCGCCAGACGCTGTTCTATCTCGTCTGACGTTACAACTTCCGGCGGCAGGATATGCGTAAAACACTCTACGCAAACGTGGGAGTATTTCATGTGTTAGTTAGGAGTTAGAAGTTAGGAGTGAGGAGTTGGCATAAGTTGCGAGTTGCGAGTAATTTTTGAGACGCAGGCGTCTCTCACTACTGCCTATTGCCTACTGCCTTCCTATATTATACACAAAATCGTATTTTATAAAAGACCTGTTTTCCGCTTGCGCGGGGAATGCGGCGGCTTGACGCCGCCTTGTCCATTGTCCCGCTGAAAACTAAGACGAAGCCGAAAATTTTGGAGTGCGACGGCTTGCCGTCGCTTTTAAAGAAATACGTAGAGAGTGTCCAGAAACGTCTTTCGTG
>JAFSMW010000083.1 GCA_017447745.1 Thermoguttaceae bacterium | reverse complement strand
GGAAAACGCCGCCGGAAACGCAGCCGCGGCGCGGGAGCGCTACGAGAAGGCTCTGGAAATCAGCAAGCGGCTTGCAGAACAGATGAAGGGCGACGTTCAAGCCCAGCGGGATTTGAGCGTTTCGTACAATCGCCTTGGCGATTTGGAGCAAGCCGCCGGAAACGCTGCCGCCGCGCGGGAGCGCCACGAGAAGGCTCTGGAAATCAGCAAGCGGCTTGCAGAACAGATGAAGGGCGACGTTCAAGCCCAGCGGGATTTGAGTATTTCGTACGAGCGCCTTGGCGATTTGGAGCAAGCCGCCGGAAACGCAGCCGCGGCGCGGGAGCGCTACGAGAAGGCTCTGGAAATCCGCAAGCGGCTTGCAGAACAGATGAAGGGCGACGTTCAAGCCCAGCGGGGTTTGAGTATTTCGTACGAGCGCCTTGGCGATTTGGAGCGCGCCGCCGGAAACGCAGCCGCGGCGCGGGAATGGTACGAGAAGGATCTGGAAATCAGCAAGCGGCTTGCAGAACAGATGAAGGGCGACGTTCAAGCCCAGCGGGATTTGAGCATTTCGTACGAGTGCCTTGGCGATTTGGAGCGCGTCGCCGGAAACGCAGCCGTAGCGCGGGAATGGTACGAGAAGGCTCTGGAAATTTATGAAAAGCTGGCTAAGGCTATGCCTGAGAACGTCGACGCCCAAAGAGCGCCTTCAGTTATTTACAATCGCCTTGGCGATTTGGAGCGCGCCGCCGGAAACGCAGCCGCTGCACGAGAATGGTACGAGAAGGCTCTGGAAATCTTCAAACGGCTTGCCGACTTGATGCCGGATAACGTCCAGGCGCAAAATGATTTGGCGTGGATACAAATGTCGCTTGCTCAAGTTCAGGAAATGTCCATGTTCAAAAATAACCAGGTTCAGAAACTGTCCAAGTTCAAAAATAACCGTGACATATAAATTAATCAAGCGATTTAATCAACTTTTTAGAAAGGATTAAAACAAACATGAATTACTCACTTCCAAAAGAAATCGAGTCCCTTTGCGTTCTGAAGCAGGACGGTCAGGATATTCCGTTATGGCCCTACGTCGTGGCGGTGTCCGGACATCGTACATTTGCCAAGCCAGGCGAGGTCGAGGGGTTGCCGGGATACGAACTTGAAACGATTAAGAAAACATTCAAGAAGGAACTGGAAGATCTTGCTCGTTTGTGGAAGGAATCGTGCAATGGCGTCAACGCGCCGTTGATTCTTCTCACCGGAATGGCAGAAGGCGCGGATCAGTTGGTTGTTGAGGCCGCTCGGGAGCTTCCTGCAGATCTGAACGTCAAAGTCATAGCCATTTTGCCGATGGAGAAGAGTGTGTTTATGCGGACCCTTTCCAAAGAAAATCTGGGCAAGTTCGAAGAATTGCTGGAAAGCGTGCACATGACGTACGCGCTTCCAATGAAGAAGAATCCTGGCGACAAAGGATATGAAGAATACATCGCCCAATTGACTGACGTGGACAATCCCGACACCGAAGATTTGCGTCAGGCTCAGTATGAAAAGCTGAGCAAGTTTTTGGCTTTGCACTGTCACGTTCTCTTCGCGTTCTGGGATGGAATTGACGTCTCAAAAACGAGTCCCGGCGGAACGTCGACGGCGCTGCACTACAAACTCGAAGGAAACACGAAAGTTCAGACCCAGTCCGATCTTCTGACCTACACCTCGGTCGGACCGGTGGTTCATTTCCTGCTTCCTCGCATCAACGATGAGAATCGGCAAAGAAAAGAAGCGTTCATCAAAATTTGCAAACCCGATCAAATCCCTGTGTTTTACTGGTCGAAACGCGATTTGTGGGACAAAAGCAAGAAGCGTTATTTCTTCCCGAACCTCGATTATATGACAGAGGATAATCGGTGCAAAACGAACGTTTCCAGAATGACGGAAATCGTCAACACGCTCGAACGCATTGGAGAACTGAACAGTCATTCGTTTAATCATATGCCGGACGTCAAGGACAACCTGGCACAATCCAGATTGTATCTGTTTGAATGTCAAGAATCCACTGAAGGTTTTTGCGACGATGAAACGGAAGTTCTTATTAACCACTACACATATGCGGATCAGCTGGCAGAATGGTTCAAGAAAAGAATGCTTCGAATCGTCAATTTCTATCTTTTGGGCGTAATTCTGTTTCTTGTAAGCAGCGCGCTGCTGTCGTCGTTATGGGAAATCCGTCAAAACGACTGGGGACGCGAAACCTGGTTCAGTTTTGTACACAAAGGACAGAACACCTTTTGCGATATGCTTTTTTCATTCCCGTGCCCGACGATTTTGTACTGGATTTCCATTCTCGGGTTTATTGGAGTTTATGCGTGGGCTGTATACGGGAAATACCGCCCGCGGTTCTATCGATCCCGCGCCGTTGCCGAGGCTTTGAGAGTTCAGATTTTCTGGCGGATTGCAGAAATGAGCGATTGCGTTTCTGGACATTATCGAACCCATCAGCTCCCCGAAACAGACTGGCTTCGCGCGGCGATTAACGGTCTCGACGTTCTTTTGGATGCCCCCAAAAAAGAGAATTTCAAAAATACTCGGAAAGAACGATTGACTTTCGTTCGCGACGTGTGGATCAACGGTCAGTTGAAATATTTCCAAAAGAATCTTAGAGGAAAAGATTTCATCTTTAACTTCGAAAACGTCTGTCAGTTGGTTTTCAAGTGGATCGAATGGCTGGTAGGCGGGATTCTTCATGTTTTGTGGTTCCCAATAATTCTGTTTTTCCCGCTCCTGCCGAATTTGTTGGAGTATTTCCACACTCGTTATGCGTTGCCAACAGAATGGGCGGTGATTATTTACGGTTTGATTTTAGCTTCCATTCCTATTTACGGCTTTTATGTTTTCTGGAAAGCGGTTCATGCGCCGCAATCTGACAAGGAACGTTACAAGCAAATGCTGTTTCCGTTTGACCGCGCCATTCTTCTTTTAAAACCAGAACTTGCCAGAGAAAATATCGATGAACTTCTGGAAGCGGAAACAGGAGCGGAATCTGAATCAAAAACAAAATCTGAAAACAAAATGAAGGAACTGCAAACCGTTGTGCGTCAGCTTGGAACCGAAGCGGTTTCCGAAAACGCCTCATGGTATTTATCCATGGGCGAAAGAAAATTGAGTTTGCCGCGATAAACCAAACAACAGAGTTTTTCTACTTTGGAACTCTTCGCATAAAAACAGACAGTCTCTAAGAATTCGTTTTTAGAGGCTGTTTTATAAATGGTAGGAAGAAATACTCCGGAAAAGCTTTATGCCGTACGCGGTCAGAACGAAAAGCAGACGGTTTGCCTCATGACCGCGCACGCTTAAAGCGAGATTATTTTTTTCAGTTACTTTTTCCCTTCGATTTCGTATAATCAATATATAAGCAATTTTAATTCAACGGAATTTTATTCGACGGAGATAAATCATGCAGTACAATTACGACTACTTTATCAGTTACGCTCACAATGACAACAAGCTTCCAGACGGCGTTCCCGGGTTCGTTAACGAGTTCGTGGAGAAGCTTAAGAATGGTTCAGAGGAACACAAGAGAATATTCGGCGGAAAGATAAGAATCTTTTTCGACGAAACCGAAATCCCTGATATGTCGCACTGGGACAATAAAATCCGCGCCGGTCTTGCCAGCTCGCGGTTTCTTATCGTGCTTTTGTCGCCGAATTATTTCAAAAGCGAGTACTGCGCCAAAGAATTCGATTGGTGGATGAAACACGAAATGCACCGATGTACGCTTGGGGAAGGAACAGCGCCGATGATTATCAGTAATGTCGGCGTATTCGATCCTGCAATAACGCCGGCGCCTGAGATTCCGGCAGATATTCAGCTTCGTTTCCCGAACTGGCTGAGTCAGATTCAGGCTTACCAGTCCAAAAATTTTGACATGCACGATTTCCTCATCGCGGAAATCGACAACGTATTGAAAACGCTGCGAGAGAAGGTCAAAGACAAAGTTCGTCATCAAGAGATTGTAGACGGTTTGCCGTACGACACCTATCCGGGCTACAACGAGAATTTTGTCGGACGTCGGGAAAACCTGTTGTCGTTGCGTAATTACATCACAACAAAGTCTGGCAAAGTCATTACCGCGCTTACAGGCGTGGGCGGGTTCGGGAAAACCGAGCTGGCTCTCACTTACGGACACGCCTTTGGGTGGGATTATCAGCTGGGGCGGTTCTTTAAGTCTTGCGAGAATTGCAACTCCATTTACGACGCGCTTCTGTCTTGCGGCATTCAGACCAAGTACGGCTGGGAACCCAAGGGAACAGACGAACAACAGCTTCTGACCATTTTTAATAATCTGAAAGTGGAACAGAACAGAATTATTCTCCAGAATGAAGAGACAGGCAATCTCAGAACCGAGGGAGCGCACATGCTCCTTATTCTCGATAACGTAAACAATCTGGATTTGATTACACAGCTGCAGGGTCTGAATCTTCCCGATTTTATCCATGTGATTATTACAACGCGTGAAAATACGAACGCGTTTGATGGCATTTACTCTGAATCGGTTGAACGTCTCAGCGAAGACGAATCAGTCGAACTTCTCAACAACCTGCGTTTGTTTGCTAATCCGGCAGAAGCGGAAGCAGCGCGAAAGATCGCAAAGCTTCTGGCGGGGTTCACGCTGATTGTGGAACTGACAGGGAAGTATTTATACCAAAATCGCAAAAATCCCGATGTAACGTATCAGACTCAATACGAACGGCTTTTCAACAACCATGCAGAAACGTTCGAGAAGATGGCGGATAAGGTCGGCGACTTGACGCGGCACGCAGCGGAGACGGTTTCGGCGGTCATGGAATCGACGCTTGCAGCCATCTCTCCTAACACGCGCAAAGCGTTGAATTTTGCGTCTTTAATGGCTCCAGACGCAGTGGCTTTTGGCTGGCTTCCTGAACTGCTCGGTCTTGACGAAGACGACGGGTGGGAGGCGCTCGACGAGCTTACCGGTTACAGTCTTTTGACGCCGTTGGAAAACGAACCGAACATCGCCCGAATTCATCGTTTGGTTGCTGAAACGGTCAAGCAGGAAATCCCGGAAGACGTCCAGAAGGAAATCATCGCTAAAATTCGAAAAAAATGCGAAGCTTTGCTTCATAAAGACAAGACGTTCTGGTGCACCCCTGAGAACTCCTGGAACATCACGCCGGTTTCTGAATTCTGTTTGGCGCTGACTGAACAGAAGGCAGTGGAAACTTCCGATGAGAAAATCCATTGGACGTTTATGGACATTTGGAATTTTACGGACATGCTTGAAAATTCCGGACTAATGCTCATTTCTCTTGGAAAAATAAATGAGGCGCGAAAGGTTTTCAAGCGACATCTTGAAATATCTGAAGAAGGGATCAAATTATCTTCTTCGAGCATTACCCGACGTGCTTTAAGTATGTCATACCTTGAACTTGGCGATTTGGAGAGAGTCGCCGGAAACGTTGCCGTTGCACGGGATTATTTTGAAAAGTCCCTGGAAAACTGGCAGCAGCTTCCTGAGTCTGATTGGAAACTGCAAGGATTGGGACCTTTGTACAACCGTCTTGGCGGTTTGGAGGAAACCGCCGGTAACGCTGCCGCGGCACGGGAGTGGTACGAAAAGTCTCTGGAAATTCTTAAACGGGTAGCTGACAAGACGCCGGATGATAATTACACCCAGAGGGTGTTGAGCATTTCGTACAATCGCCTTGGCAATTTGGAGCGAGCCGCCGGAAACGCTGCTGCCGCGCGTGAATGGTACGAGAAGGCTCTGGAAATAGCTAAGCGATTGGCTGAACAAATGCCGGATAACGTTGACGCCCAGCGGGATTTGAGCATTTCGTACGAGCGCCTTGGCGATTTGGAACGGGATGCCGGAAACGCTGCCGGTGCGAGGGAATGGTATAAGAAGGCTCTGGAGATTTACGAAAAGCTTGCTAAGGCTATGCCTGAGAATGTCGACGCCCAAAGAGCGCCTTCAGTTATTTACAATCGCCTTGGCGATTTGGAGAACGCTGCCGGAAACGCAGCCGCCGCGCGGAATTGGTATGAGAAGGCTCTGGAAATCCGCAAGCGATTGGCTGAACAAATGCCGAATAACGTTCAAGCCCAGCGGGATTTGAGTCATTCGTACAATCGCCTTGGCGATTTGGAGCAAGCCGCCGGAAACACTGCCGCCGCGCGGAATTGGTATGAGAAGGCTCTGGAAATCAGCAAGCGGCTTGCAGAACAAATGCCGGATAACGTTGACGCCCAACAAAATTTAAGTTATTCGTACAACAAACTTGGCAAATTGGAGGAATCCGCCGGAAACGCTGCCGCAGCGCGTGAATGGTACGAGAAGGCTCTGGAAATAGCTAAGCGATTGGCTGAACAAATGCCGGATAACGTTCAAGCTCAGCGGGATTTGAGCGTTTCGTACGAGCGCTTCGGTGATGTGGAAAAAGATTCTGGAAACACCAATTCGGCGCGGGAGTGGTACGAAAAGGCTCTGGAAATCAGCAAACGACTGGCAGAACAAATGTCTGGCAACGTTCAAGCCCAGCGGGATTTGAGTGAATGTTTTAACGACCTTGGCAATTTGGAAATTGTCGCCAACAATGCGGCAGCCGCAAAAGAGTGGAGTATTAAAGCTCTACAAATTCTGGAACCACTAGTCGAACAAACGCCTGATGACGTTAGGTCTCAAATGGTTCTGGGTAATGTTTACCGATGTCTTGGCGATTCGGAGGCTGCAAGCAGGAATATTCAAGCCGCTATGGAATGGTACAAAAAAGCTCTGGAAATCTTCCAGCGGCTTGTCGACAAATCGCCGGAGAACGCTGAATACCAGAAAGCGTTGGCTGAGACGCAAGAGAAAATCTCTCAAGCGAAGAAACAACCATGGTACGTTGTTCTGTTTAACAAACTTTTCAGAAGAGGTTAAATGAAAGCGGACGTCAGTCCGCCGAATTCTACTCTTAATCGCTTCAGTATCTTTTTCTCTTGCCCTCCGCTGGAGGACAAGAGAAAAAGAGTATTTGACGATGTTCTTTTGTTGCGTTCATTGTCCCGTGGGTTAAAACCCACGGCTAGAAACATTGAACCGCTAACGCGGTTTATCCTCCGCGCCTCCGCGTGAGACATTTTCCAGGGGCTTACATCTTCGGCTCGCCTAAGCGTAACTGCGCTCCCGATGGTCGCTCCGTTACCGCCTTTCATTTTACGTTCGCTTCGCTCGCCGCCCGGGGGCTTACGCACCCCTGTTCGCCTAAAAATAACAATAGCGACCAACGGGAGCGGTTGTAATACGTTTCGCGCGGTAGCGCGGATTGGGAGCGGCGCCTCGCCGCCCGGGGGCTTACGCGCCCCTGTTCGCCGCCGCTTTCATTAAATTAAAGCAGAGAAGTACATTAAAAAAATTTCGTGCCAACAACGTATGAACAATATCTATATTAAATCGAATATTTATTGTTCTAACGTTATTGGCACGAATGACGTTTTCGAATGTTCTCAACTTTTTTCTTGGAAAAGCGACGGCAAGCCGTCGCACTCCAAAATTGCCTAGCCCTTAATCTTGTCTTCGACAAACGCGGCGACTTCGTCTTTCTTAACGCGGGACTGTTCCAGCGTGTCACGGTCGCGGACGGTAACGGTACCGTCGACGAGGGTTTGGCTGTCGATCGTAACGCAGAACGGCGTGCCGATTTCGTCCTGACGGCGATAGCGGCGTCCGATCGCGGCTTTTTCGTCGTAGAAGCAGGGGAAATGCTCTTTCAGTTCCCCGTAGAGTTCAGCGCCCAGTTCCGGCATACCGTCTTTGCGAACCAGCGGCAGAACGGCGGCTTTGTACGGCGCCAAACGCGGGTGAAGACGCAAAACGGTGCGGGACGTCATATTTCCGTTTTCGTCCGGCGCCTGATCTTCCTGGAACGCCTCGCACAGGAACGCCAGCGTCGCGCGGTCAGCTCCGGCAGACGGCTCGATAACGTGCGGGATAAATCGCTTTTTGGTCAAGTCGTCGAAGTAGGACATGTCCTTTCCGGAACCGCGATGTTTCGGTTTGCCGTTTTCGTCCAGTTCCAGCGTCAGCTGACCGTCTTTGGCAACCAGCTTGCCTTCCATGTGACTTCGCAGGTCGAAGTCGCCGCGGTGAGCGATGCCTTCCAGCTCGCCGAACTCGCCCGGCTGAAGGAACGGATAAGAGTATTCGATGTCCGCCGTGCCGGTGGAATAGTGCGCCAGTTCCGCCTGTTCGTGGTCGCGCAGACGCAAACGGTCGCCCGACAAGCCCATTTTCAGATACCATTCGTAACGGCGATTGCGCCAGAATTCGTACCACTGCCGCGATTCTTCCGGCGGGCAGAAGAACTCAATTTCCATCTGTTCGAACTCGCGGGATCGGAACGTGAAGTTTCGAGGAGTGATTTCGTTGCGGAACGATTTCCCAATCTGACCAACGCCGAACGGGACGCGAACGCGGGTTGAATCGACCACGTTGCGGAAGTTGACGAAAATGCCCTGCGCCGTTTCCGGACGTAAAAACGCGGCGTTTTCTTCCGTGCCCAACGCGCCGACAATCGTCTTGAACATGAGGTTGAACTCGCGCGGTTCGGTCAGCGTGCCGAGGCGTTTCGCTTCCGGAGCCAAGACTTGGGAGAAGTCGTCAACCGTGGTCAGGGAGATTAAATCAGACGTAAACGTCAGTTCCCCTTCGTCTTTGGCGCGGAGATTGAAGAACTTCATGGCGCGGCGATGGATTTCCTGTTCAGCGTCTTCCGCTTTCGGGTCTGCGGTGATAAACGCCCGCTGTCCCTTGCATTCCGCCCAGCGGCCGAGCATCTGGTCGTATCGGTAACGCCCCTTCGTTTCGGTGCAGTCAACCATTTCGTCGTGGAACAGGTCGTAATGCCCGGAGCATTTCCAAACCTGCGGATGCATAATAATTGAGCAGTCCAGACCAACCATCTCAAACCTGGACGGCGCGCCGGGCATGAGAACCATCTCGTTGTGAGACTGAACCATGTCGTGCCACCACGCTTCCTTGACGTTCCGTTTGATTTCGACGCCCAAGGGACCGTAGTCCCAAAATCCGTTCAAACCGCCGTAGATTTCGCTCGACTGGAACAGGATTCCGCGGCGTTTGCAAAGCGTTACCAGATTTTTCATTTTATCGGGATTGAAGTTCGATTCTGTTGACATGATTCGGTATGGTTAAGTAAAATGCTAATTCGCCGACGCTTAGGAACGATCTACAACGCCTCGTTCCAGCTCGACCTGAAAATTCATTATTCCATAATATTTAAAAAAGTCAAGGAGTAGGGTGGGCGGCGAGGCGCCGCTCCCAGTCCGCGCTGCCGCGCGAAATGTATTATCACCGCTCCCGATGGTCGCTTTTACTAATTGAGATTCCTCTTTTCCCCTCTATTTTAAGAATTATCTAAAAATATTGCGCCCTCTCCTTGACAATTCCCGAATCTTTCCGTAAAATATATATTAATATATAACCAATGTATTGACGCATAGCCATTATAGCTTTTTCACTTCGTTGATCGCTTTGCGTCAATTCCGTGGGTTAAAACCCACGGCTAATTACTAATCACTAATCACTCATTACTAATTATTCTATGCCAGAATATATTGTACGATACGGAGCGATGCGGATTGTCGGTATTTTTACCGCGCCCGCTAAAACGGAATATAAACATAACGAGTACGTCATTGCTCGAACGGAACGCGGCATGGAAACCGCTCAGGTTTTGTCGCTTATGCGTCCGGAACATCAAAAGACGATGGAAGAGCTTGCTAAAATCTACAAGCTCGGTACGCCGCCGCACGGGAAAATCGTCCGTCCGATTAACGAAGAGGATCTCAAAGAACTCGACCGGATTCACGAGCTGGAAATTCAGGAGTTCGAAAAGACGCAGGTCTTTATTCGTCAAAAACAGCTCGACATGCACCTGGTTGACATTGAACACATTTTCGGCGGCGAGCGTATTGTCGTTTACTATTTGGCGGACGGGCGAATCGACTTTCGTGAACTGGTCAAGATTTTGGCGGCGGAATTCCAGACGCGAATCGAAATGCGTCAGATTGGGGTTCGCGACGAAGCGAAGCTGTTGGCGGACTTCGGCGACTGCGGCAAAGAGTGTTGCTGCAATTCCTTCCTGACGATCATGCCGTCCGTTTCCATGAGAATGGCGAAAATGCAAAAGGCGACGCTCGACCCGTCCAAGATTTCCGGCCGCTGTGGACGTCTGAAATGCTGTCTGCGTTACGAATTCGACACCTACGAAGAAATGCAGGGCAAGATGCCGTCGCTGGGCGCTTTTGTCAGGACGCCGGACGGCGACGGAAAGGTCGTCGGACACGAATTTCTGGCGGAACGAGTTCAGGTCGAAATGAGCGACTTCCAGATCGTTTCGTATCCAATTACAGACATCAAAATAATTCATGAGGCGTTTGATCAGCGCGAGCTGCGGTATACCGGAGAACAGGCGGACGCCGCCCAGCTGGAACAGTTGGACGACAAGCGGGAAACGCGAGGCGGCGAACGGCGCGACAAGCGCAAAGCCCCGCAAAAGCCCATTCCCCAGGTTCAGCCCCGCAAGACGCAGCCTGACGATTCAAATAATTCAAAAGGCTCAAAAGACTCAAACGACTCAAACGATTCTTTCGGCGCGGGAATTCTGGAGTAAGTTGCGAGTGGCGAGTTGCGAGAATAATTAATCCTACTGCCTCTTGCCTACTGCCTACTGCCTCCCTATTCCCCATTCCCCATTCCCTATTCCCTAACAACCCTCAACCCCCTCTACCATCATGACTATTTCCCGATTGCTGTCCTGCATGGCAGCTGTAATTGCTCTTGGATTGTCTGCCGTTTATGCTGACGTGCCTGTTTATACAGTGGCGTCTCCCAACGGCGACGTTAAAATTACCGTTACTCAAAACGAAGTAGCCCCGACGTACGCTGTCGAATTCAAAGGGAAGTCCGTTCTCAACGAATCCAAAACCGGGCTGAAGCTTCGCGACGTCAACACGACCGACGGCTGGAAGTTCGTCGGCAAAGCCGAAACGTCGTCCAACACAACCTGGACGAACAAGTTCGGCAAGAAGTCGACTTACGTTGACAACTACAATCAGCTGACCCTGACCTACGCTCAGGGCGAGCTGCAGTTCAGCTACACGTTCCGCGCCTACGACGACGGCGTCGCGTTCCGTTACGAACTCAGCTGCGGCGAAAGCGTCTGCAACGAATACGTTGTCGAAGAAGATCTGGCGACCTACGCGTTCTCCGGCGACTACGACGTCTGGACGTCCAAGCACAAGAGATTTGACACGTCGCAGGAAGAATGGTTCAAAAAGAGCAAGCTGTCCGACCTGGGCGAAGAAGACATCATCATTTGCCCGGTGGTTGTAGAAGCTCCTGAATTCTGTGCGGCGATTACCGAAGCCGACCTGTACGACTGGTCTGGCGAGAAATTCGCCTCCGCCGCCAAGGGAACGGCGACGCTCAAAACCCGTCTGACGCCCCGCAAGGACAAAAACGGCTGCGTTATTTTCAAGACGCCCAAAACCTCAACGTGGAAGGTGATTCTTTTGGGAGAAAAGCCGGTTGACCTGATCAACAACTCCGGCGTTATTCTCAACGTCAGCAAACCGTGCCAGCTGGAAGACACGTCCTGGATTGAACCGGCTCCTTCCGCCTGGGACTGGTGGACGGAAAGCAACCGCGTCATGAACACAGAAACGACGATTGACAAAATCAACCTCGCCGCTGAGATGGGCTGGAAGTACATGACCGTCGACGACCCGTGGTATTACAGCTCCATGTTCAAGAGAATCAAGGGCGAAGCTCCCGACACCACCCGCAGCGCTCCCAACATCGATTTGGAAAAGGTTTTGGCGCACGCGAAAGAAAAGGGCGTCCGAATCTGTTTCTGGCTTCATTACAAAGACCTGATCGAATGCGGCGTTGAAAAGACGTTCCAGCAGTACGAAAAGTGGGGCGTTGCCGGCGTCAAGATTGACTTCATGGATTCCGAAGCCCAGGAAATTGTCAACTGGCTTAACGAAACGGCGGCGCTGGGCGCCAAGTACCACTTGATGGTCAACTATCACGGCATGTACAAGCCGACCGGTTTGGAACGCGCTTATCCCAACCAGATTACTCGCGAGGGCGTTCGCGGAAACGAATACAACAAGTTCTCCGGCGGCATTTTCACAGACCACGCCGCAACGCTGCCCTTTACCCGCTATCTGTGCGGTCCCGCCGACTTCACCCCCGGCGGAACGCTCAACGATCAGCCTGAAAAGTTCAAGTGCACCGCTCCAACCCACGTCGTTGGAACCCGCGCTCACGAAATGGCTCTGTGCATTCTGTACGACAGCCCGCTGATGACCCTGTGTGACGGCCCGAATAACTACCGCGGCGTTGCAGGAACGGAAATCCTCAAAAATCTGCCCTCCGTCTGGGACTGCACCAAGGCTCTTGACGGCGCGATTGGAGAGTATCTCGTTCAAATTCGACGCAACGGAAACGTTTACTTCGCCGGCGCGATTACCAACACTCAGGCGCGTAAATACGAACTCAAGCTCGACTTCCTCAAGCCGGGCAAGACGTATTCCGCGCTGATTGTCAAAGACGTTCCGGAATCCGACCAGGACGCCCGACAGGTCAAAGTGGAAACGATTGACGTTACATCCGACGACGTTCTGACCATCGACATGGTTCGCAACGGCGGCTGGTGCGCTCGATTTACGGAAAAGTAAGAAACGACTTTTCCGCTAGTTGGCGTTTGTCTCGGGCGGCGTGTAGAGTCGCCCGGGAAAATCTCACGCGAAGACGCGGAGGCGCGAAGAAATGAAAGGCGGTAATGGAGTTCGCGAAGCGAACGGAATTACGCTTAGGCGAGCCACGGGTGTAAACCCGTGGGCGTGAGCGAAGCGAACGTAATAAAAAAACAGACGCTTTAGCGTCTGCTAGAACCGCGTAGCGGTTCAATGTTTCTAGCCGTGGGTTTTAACCCACGGAGCAAAGAATACGCAAAAAAGAACATCGTCAAATAACCTTTTCCTCTTGCCCCTTTAGTGGGCGGGAGGAAAAGGAACTGCAACGATTAGGCGAGCCGGGTTGCGCCTAGCGCCGCCCTGAAAAATCTCACGCGGAGTTGCGGAGGCGCGGAGGAGGTTCACGGGCGGCGAGCCGGGGCGCCTAGCGCCGCTCAAGGTTGACATGGAAGTGGAAAAGGAGTGTTATGGAGACTCAAAACCGGTTTGAATTCGAGCGTTTGCCCTTTTCGGCAATCGAGGAGTACATGCTGCTCGACCATTCCCCCGCGTACCCTATGGACTCCGTACGCCTGCTGCATTTTTCAGGTCAGCTGGATCGCGAGGCGGTGGAAAAAGCGCTCAACGGGGTCTGGGAGCGCCAGCCGTTTCTGCGAAGCCGTGCGGTCAGGAACGGGCGGCGCCTTGAGTGGGTTCCCAGCGAGAAACTCCCGGAAATCATTTGGGAAAACGCTGACGCTGCGCCCGACGCGCTCAACCCCAGCGGTTTCCCTTCCATGCGGCCGATCAATCTTTTTCAGGAACCCGGCTGCCGCGTGTACGTCGTGGAGTCGGAGCGTGAAAACTGGACGAAAATCCTTTTCCAGTTTCACCACAGCGTTTCGGACGGGCTGGGCGAGATGCAGATCCTCGGCGACTTCGTAACCCTTTATGCGATCGCGGCTGGGCTGATCCCGCCGGAGACGCAGCTCCGTCCCCTTGATTTCTCGAAACTCCCGCTGACCCGCCGGGTTGGTTGGACGCTGGCGAGCTATTTGCGGAACTATTTTCATTCGACGCCGACGACGTTGGCTCTGCTCTTTGGGCGCTGCAACCCGCTCATCCCGAACACGCCAAAACCGCGGACGGAACCGACGGGGCCATACCCGTTTCTTCAGTCGCTGCAGCTGACGCAGGAGGAAACGCGGCAGTACGTCCAAAAGGCAAAAAAACTTGGCGTAACGGTAAACGATCTGCTTCTGCGCGACTTTTTCCGGACGATCGACCAGTGGCGGGTTCAGGAAAAGAAGGATTTTCCCAAAGGCTCCACGCGCGTGATGGTTCCGATGAGCGTCCGAGACCCGCAGCATGAAGACCTTCCCTCGGTAAACATCGTCTCGTCGGTCTTTCTGGACCGGAAGAAACGTGAAATGGCTGGCGACCCGCAGACACTGCTGGAGGGTATCCACCGCGAAATGGAGTGGGTCAAACGTCACGACCAGAAGTACGTGTTTATACTCATCCTGCAAATTGGTCGCAAACTGGGGAATATTCTTTCCCTTTCGCTCAAAAGCCGGCGCTGCCGGTCCACTGGAGTCCTTTCCAACCTGGGCCGCGTAATGGAACTGTCGCCCGTGCCGCGAAATGAAGACGGAACGATCCAACTTGGCTCCAGCCGTCTGGAGTTCATCGACGCCGCCCCGCCGATTCGCAGCCAGACGATGATCTCCTTCTCGGCTCTGACGTACGCCAACGCCTTGCGCCTTTGCTTGCGGTACGACCAGAATTTCCTCACGCCGTCTGACGCGGAGAGTTTTTTGGCTGTGTTTTACAGAAATCTGAATGAATTTTGATTTAGCCCGCGGCTTAAAAGCGCTCCCGTTTTTTAGCCGCAAAGAACGCAAAGTTCGCAAAGAAATGGAAGACGGTTGGCGAGCCGGGGTGCGTAGAGCCGCCCGGAAAAATCTCACGCGGAGACGCGGAGG
>JAFSMW010000082.1 GCA_017447745.1 Thermoguttaceae bacterium | reverse complement strand
TTTATCGGCGCGTTGGACAACAATCCCGAATTGGTCGGTCAGGCGGTCGAGGAGTTCGATTCCTTCCTGACGGCGTATTTTGACGCCAATCCCAAATTCGAGGAAATCCTGTCCAGCAGACTGATTTCCACCGAAGACAAACTCGACATTATCAATCGCACTGTTACAAGCGGTTCCCCGATGTTTGTCAACTTCCTCAAGGTCGTTGCCAAACACGAACGCATGGATTGCCTGCGCGCCATGTATCGCCAAATGTACCTGCAGTACGAAAAGATGATTCAGCGTCTTCCGATTACGATTACAACGGCGGTTGAGATTTCAGACCATGAAGCGGAAAAGATTGGTCAGTCGCTCATCGCTCAGATTGGCGGAAACCCGATTATTCAGCGCAAGGTAGACCCGTCTTTAATTGGCGGCGTTGTTGTTCGCGTCGGCGATACGGTTTACGATGGTTCCGTCGCCACGCAGCTGAAGAAATTGCGGGAACGAATCACAGGTAAATTTTAGGCGGATTGAACGCATTCAGTCTGTTTATTATAACGTTTAATTTTACTTAGACATTTTTTGGAGCTGATATGAAATTTAAAGCGGACGAAATCGCTTCAGTAATTCAGCAGGAAATCAAGCAATTTGAAAGCCGAATCGACGTTCGCCAAGTCGGTCGGGTGCTGGAAGTAGGCGATGGTATTGCTCAGGTCTACGGCTTGTCCGACGTAATGGCGGGCGAAATGCTGGAGTTTGACTGCGGCGTAACCGGATTGGCGTTTAACCTGGAAGAAAACAGCGTCGGCGTTATTATTCTGGGCGACTACCTGAAAATCAACGAAGGCGACGAAGTCCGCACGACGGGACGTCTGCTTTCCGTTCCGGTTGGCGATGCAATTTTAGGGCGCGTTATTGACCCGTTGGGAAACCCTCTGGACGGTAAAGGTCCAATCGCAACGACGGAACGACGGCCGGTTGAAACAACCGCGCCGGGCATTGCAGACCGTCAGCCGGTTAAGGAACCTCTTCAGACCGGCATCAAGGCGATTGACGCCATGACCCCGATCGGACGCGGTCAGCGTGAATTGATCATTGGCGACCGTAAAACCGGTAAAACCGCCATCTGCATTGATACGATCATCAATCAGAAATCGACGGGCGTCAAGTGCTTCTACATTGCTATCGGTCAGAAAGACTCGACAGTCGCCAACATTATTGATACACTTACTCGCGAAGGCGCGATGGATTACACGACGGTCGTCGTAGCTGGCGCGTCGTCTCCGGCTCCTTTGCAGTACATTGCTCCGTACGCCGGCTGCGCCATGGCAGAATACTTCATGTACAAGGGCGAACACACCTTGTGCGTTTACGACGACTTGAGCAAACAGGCGGTTGCGTATCGTCAGCTGTCTTTGCTTATGCGCCGTCCGCCAGGACGAGAAGCTTACCCGGGCGACGTCTTCTACTGTCACAGCCGTTTGCTGGAACGATCCGCCAAACTGTCCAACGACCTCGGCGGCGGTTCTTTGACGGCTCTGCCGATCATCGAAACTCTGGAAGGCGAAGTTTCCGCGTACATTCCGACCAACGTCATTTCCATTACCGACGGTCAGATTTACCTTCAGCCGGACTTGTTCTTCCGCGGTCAGCGACCTGCTATGAACCCCGGTATTTCGGTCTCTCGAGTCGGCGGCAACGCTCAGGTTCCCTGTATGAAAAAGGTAGCCGGCGGTATGCGTTTGGACTTGGCGGCGTTCGCCGAACTGGAAGCGTTCGCCCAGTTGGGAACCGACCTTGACCCGGCGACTCAGCAGCGTCTGGACAGAGGTTATCGAATCAACGAACTGCTCAAGCAGGGGCTTTGCCGCCCAATGCATGTAACAGATCAGGTTATCAGTATTTACGCTGTTACCCGAGGTTACGTCGACAAACTGCCCGTGAGCAAGGTTCACGACTTTGAAGAAAAACTGCTCGCGTTCGTCCACACCTATCATCAGGATTTCTGGGACGGCTTAACCGCCAACAAGAAGATGGATTCCGAAACGGAAACCGCTCTCAAGGCGATTATCGATAAGTTCGTCGAGCAGTACGAATAAAGAGTTTGTTTGGCTGTCAGCTTTTGGATAAACTAAAACCGTCACACAGCTGACAGCGTCCGACAGGCAATTTAACTATTACGTAATTTAATATGGCAAAAGCAAGAGCATTAGACAGACGGCGCAAGTCCATTCAGAGTACGCGCAAGATTACCCATACGATGGAGTTAATCTCGACGGCGACGTACCGCAAAGCCATGGACCGCGCAGTCTCCGCGACGGCGTATACAAATCGACTCACCGCCATGGTTGGTCAGCTGGCTCGCGCTGGTTTGGAAGTTCAGCATCCGCTGTTGCAAAAGCACGAGAATACTGAAAACGTCGTTATTTTGACGTTGACTTCCAACCGCGGCATGTGCGGCGGATTCAACGGAGCTGTTTTGCGTTTAGCCGCCGCTCGATACAAGGAACTGACTCAAGCTGGTCTCAACATCACTGTAGACTGCTCTGGCAAACGAGGCGTTTCCGGGTTCAAATTCCGTCAAATTCCTGTTGCGGAATCGTTTTTGAACTTTGAAGACAAGCCCGCTTATATAGAAGTCGAAAAGATTGCTGACAAGTATTTGGACTTGTATCAGTCAGGTCAGCTGGATCGTCTGGACGTTGTTTATACAAAGTTCGTGTCGGTTTCCAAGCAGACGGCAATTGTAGAAACGCTTCTTCCGTTGACGGAACTTGCCAGCGGCGAAACGGAAACGTCCACGGCTCACGACTATGAATTTTTGCCTTCGGCAGAAAGCATTTTGGAAGAGGTCGTTCCCGCGTCGTTCAAGATGAAGCTGTTCAAGTGCTTCCTTGACTCCGCAGTCAGCGAGCAGATAGCGCGAATGGTCGCCATGAAGTCCGCAACGGAAAACGCCGACCAAATGGTCAAAACGCTGTCACAGGCGTACAACCGCGCGCGACAGGGTCAGATTACCGGCGAGCTTACCGAACTGATCGGCGGCGTCGAAGCGCTCAAATAGAAAAAACATACCGGGCTGAGCGGTGAAATCCAAAGTGTTACACATTTCGATTTCACGCTGGCATAACATAAAATTTTAACACTGTTTAACACCAATTACCTTAATATGTCCGCAGAAAATATTGGTCTCATAACGCAGGTAATCGGGTCTACGTTTGACGTAGAATTCCCGGAAGATAAACTGCCGGCGATTTACAACGCCATTAAAATCAATTCGAACGAACGCGGCGTTGAAATCAACCTGACCGGCGAAGTTCAGCAGCACCTTGGCGGCGGCCGCGTTCGCTGCGTTGCCCTCGGTACAACCGACGGTCTTCAGCGCGGTATGAAATGCGTCGACACCGGCGCTCCGGTCTCTGTCCCGGTTGGAAAAGAAACCCTGGGACGCGTCTTCAACCTGCTGGGAGAACCGGTAGACAAGCGCGGTCCGGTCAAAGCAAAGGAATTCCGTCCGATTCACCGCGACGCTCCCGCTTTGGCAAACATCTCCACCAAGACGGAAATTTTTGAAACTGGTATTAAGGTTATTGACCTTCTTACCCCGTTCGTCCGAGGCGGTAAAGCCGGTTTGTTCGGCGGCGCCGGTTTGGGAAAGACGGTTATTCTTCAGGAACTTATCGCTCGTATCGCGTCGGCTCACGGCGGATTCTCCGTTTTCGCCGGCGTTGGAGAACGAACTCGTGAAGGAAACGACCTTTGGCTGGAAATGCAGGAAGCCAAGATCGGCGACACCGGCCGCAGCGTTATCGACCAAACGACCATGGTCTTCGGTCAGATGAACGAACCGCCGGGAAGCCGTCTTCGAGTTGCGTTGTCCGCGCTGACAATGGCGGAATTCTTCCGTGACGCCACCGGAACGGACGTTCTGTTGTTCATTGACAACATCTTCCGTTTCTCTCAGGCGGGTTCAGAAGTTTCCGCTCTGCTGGGACGTATGCCGTCTGCTGTAGGTTATCAGCCGACGTTGGCGTCTGAAATGGGCGCGCTTCAGGAACGAATTACGTCAACCGACCGCGGCGCTATTACGTCCGTCCAGGCGGTTTACGTTCCTGCTGACGACCCGACTGACCCGGCTCCGGCTACGGCGTTCGGACAGTTGGACGCGTTCATTTATCTGGAACGAGCCATTTCCGGAAAAGGCATTTATCCCGCCGTTGACCCGCTGGCGTCCAACTCCCGCGTTTTGGACCCGCAGTACGTTGGCGACGAGCATTACGCCTGCGCCCGACGCGTCCAGACGATGCTTCAGCGATACCGCGAACTTCAGGATATTATCGCCATTATGGGCGTCGACGAACTGTCCGAAGACGACAAGATGGTTGTCCATCGCGCTCGTAGAATCGAACGATTCCTGTCACAGCCGTTCCTCGTTGCCGAAGCGTTTACCGGCAAGAAAGGTCAGATCACCCCGTTGGCGGACACGATTCGTTCGTTCAACGAAATTTGCGACGGCAAATGGGATCATCTGCCCGAACAGGCGTTCATGTACGTCGGCGGCATTGAACAGGCTGCTGAACAGGCGGAAAAGATGGCGGCGGCTGCCAAATAAAGCTGTAGGCAGTAGATAGTGGTAAGTGGTAAGTAGTAAGTGGTAAGGATGCAAGCGCTCCTCTTACTAACCACTAAATACTAACCACTAACCACTAGTTACTAACCACTCATAACTTAATAATCCTTACATAATACTATGAAAATCAGCGTAGTCACCCCGGAAAAGAAGGTTCTGGATATGGAATGCGTATCCTGCGTTTTGCCGTTGTACGACGGTGAAATCGGGATTGAAAACAACCGTTCGCCGCTTATCGGCAGAGTTGGTTTTGGCGAATTACGCATTAAAACCGAGTCCGGAACGGAACGCTACTATGTCGACGGCGGTTTTGTGGAAGTGCTGGACAACAACATTTCCATCATGACGGGCAACGCCATTCCGACAACTGAACTCAACGCCGACGAAGCGGCGAAGCAGCTGGAAGACGCTTTGGCGGTTGTCGCCACCACCGACGACGTCTTTGCGACCAAAGAGCGCAAAGTCAAACAGGCGCGCGCCAAACTTCGTCTGGCTCCCCGCAAATAGCGGCGTTTGTAAACTATAGAAATACAATAAACCGAATCGTTTGATTCGGTTTATTTTTTTATCGGGGAAGCCGGCTCGCGGCAGTCCCCTGCCGCCCCCGTAGGTGTGAGCAGGTCAGCCCGGACACGGATTTTACGGATTAAACGGATTTTCGCTGATTGGTTACTGGATGTTCGAAGTGTGAAATATCGTATTGCGGAAGCCTTCAAAAATCTTAAGAACGCGCCAAACCCCTCTAACCTGCGGGTCGCGGACGAAGTCCGCCGAAGAAATATAAGCCGCAAAGAACGCAAAGATCGCAAAGAAATGAAAGGCGGTAACGGAGAGAGCGAAGCGAACGTAGTTACGCTTTGTTCGAAGGGTGAAAAACCGTATTGCGTAAGCCGAAAACGCCCCCTGGATGGACTCCGCCCTCGGAGTCCTTCTTGACGGCTTGCCGTCAAGGAAATGCGGAAGCCTCCAAAAATCTATTTCGCAGGAAAGCCCGTTCGAACAGCTGGTTCGCGGACGTGTCGTCCGCCGAAGATAAAGGCTGGGAATTTTCTGGGAACAGCTGGGAAGAGTTTGGATGTTCCAGCGCCCTCCCAGCCTTCTTCCAGCTACTCCCAGCTACTCCCAGATTCCTCCGCGGCTCCGCGCCTCCGCGTGAGGTTTTCCGGGGCGGCGAGGCGCCGCTCCCAATCCGCGCTACCGCGCGAGACGTATTATAATCGCTCCCGTTGGTCGCTTGCGTCCTATGCACTACGCACTATGCACTATGCACTTTCCTCTCCATTCCCCCCATTCCCCAAAAATTTTCACTTTTTTTCAAAATTTTTCCCATTTAGCCCTTCACGATTGCCAAATTGAGTGTATAATAATTATTAATGTAAAAAAGCGATATTCCATTTTGTGCCCGGGCGTACCGCCGCAAAAATCGTTTCAATAACCGTTTACCAGTTTTACCCACTAGAGAAGGAGTAAAATAATGGCTATTTCTAAAGACTGTTCATTTCTCCCCCCCCCCCCGCATTTTAACACACGGAATTTTACAGTTGACAATTTTAATAGTTGTCGCTCTTTTAGGCGTTCTCGCCATTTCTCAGCCTGCGGTTGCAGATCTCTTGGCTTTTGAAAACTTCCAGATTCCCGGCAAGGATAATGTACAGTTCAATGTAAATGGTCAAGGGGCAGGTTTTGGTTTTTCTGGAAAATGGTCTTCAAGTAGTAACAACGTTCAAATTTATACGACAACGACTAATGATCTTCCATTTGCAAACAATGTTCCCATCAAAAACGTTAAAACTTCAACCGGACATACTGTAATTTTGCAAAATCCTAATGCTTCCGGCACTCCTCAAACTACTATAACTCGCAATCTGTCCAACGGTTTAGATTTCTCTAAACAAGGGGAATATTATCTTTGTTTTAATTCCCTTGATTATACAAAGAATACAAACACCTATTATCCGAAAGCAGATACAAAACAAACGGTAGGACTTGTAAGCAGTTCTACATCAGAGTATATTGCTACAGGAATGAATTGGCAAGGTAGAGAATGTATATCTACAAAAACTGCAGATGGCGAAACGAATAGTATAGTTGAGAACATATTCAATAGGGGTATTTCCTACACGATTATTGAAAAAATCACTGTAACAGATGCCAGTGAAAACAACGTGGTTATCAGCGTAAAAGCGTTCTCGAAAAACGATGACGTTCCAGCTAATTTGACGGAACTTGCTGGAATTTCTTGGGATAATCAGACAACGATAACAACGAAGGCTTTATTTAACCAAATTCAAATCGTTATGAAATCTCAAAACTATGGTACAATAAGTTCTATTCGTTTTGGCACGTCTTACGGCGATGTAACCGGCTTTTTGGACAATCCGCAGGCGGGAACATTTACAGGGTTGGCTCAGCGAAGCATTGGTCTGAACTTTACAGGACAGAACGCATCCGGCGATTCGGAAAAAGCGCTGGCAACGTCTGATTTCGCCGGGGCGGACGGGTACGTTCAAGCGCTGTGGAATAACATTCGCGAAACGACGACAACGGGCGTTCCGTACTCCATGCTGGACTCGGTCGGCTCAATGGAATATTACAAAAATCAATCCGGTTATATGACAGTTGGATATACCAGCGAATCTCAAAGTTTGGACTCTTTGGCTGGAACGGACGCCAACAGCGCTTTGATGTCCGGGCACGCCAACGGGGCAACTCAAGTTACGTTGGGCGCTATTCCGTACGACTATTATGACGTTGTCGTCTATATGGGAGATAACGCCGATTCAATCGGTCAGTACTGGATTACGGATTCGGAAGGGAACAAGATTTCCGATACAATTTCCGTCGCGTCCGGCGCCTTTGACGGAACGTGGACGCAAGTTAAAAGCTCCGGCGACAGCGGCAATTACTACGTCTTCCGCGGTTTAACGACGCCGTCCATGATTTTGAACTCGGCTGACGGTCCGATTAACGCAGTTCAAATTGTCGGGCATAATTCGACCATGTATCTGGCTGACGGCGACTGGTCAAACGAACTGACCGTTGACGGTGTTGCGTATCAAGGCGTACAGTTTGATTCTCAAACCAGCGCTGACGCCAAAACCGCCAGCCATGCCGCGGGCGTCGTTTTGAACGACAACGCAACGTTCCAGGTTGGAAACGGGTATACGCTGATCCAATCTGCCCCGATTACTGGAACGGGATCTGTTGACAAGACCGGCGAAGGTACGCTCGTTCTTTCCGGCGCCAATACGTATGACGGCGAAACAAACGTTTACGGCGGAACGCTTCAGCTTACCGGCGACGCGATTGATAACGCCAATGGAAGTTTTACCGTTGGAACTGGCGGAACGCTGGAATATAACGTTGCCAGCGGAGACGAAAGAACAGTTGTCTTTACCGATGCGACAGTTATCGGCAATGGCGATATTCTCAAAACCGGAGAAGGCAGATTAAAGATTAATACAGATGAGTTAGATCAGGCAACAGCGGATTTACATTTTACCGCTGATAATTTTGTCGTTGCTTCTGGTCGTCTGGACTTGGAAGGGTATATGTTAGGCAATATTGAAGTAGACGCGAATACGGTCTTTTCGCCCGGCAACTCCATTGGCGAGGCAACGTTCGGCGGCGGGTATATTCTCAAAGACGGCGCGACGCTGTTGCTGGAAGTTGGAAAAGACGGCGACGATGTTCTGACGGACGTTCTGAATGTAACAGGCGACACAACGTTTGAAGACGGGTCAATTATTAAAATCGCGTTGGATTCCAGCTATGACAATAACTTTGTCGAAGGCGATCAGGCGGACATTCAACTCCCGTCTGGAATACTCGGCAGCGACGGAAATGATCTCAATCTTGATAATCTTGTTTTACAATTGGGCATGTTTGAACTGGTTGGGTACGATTCCGGCACAGGCATTTTATCCGTCAGATTATCCGCGCCGGCTGCTGGCGTTCCTGAACCGTCGACGTGGGCGCTGCTGATTCTCGGCGCCGCGGGGTTGCTGTATGTGAGAAAAAGAACTCGTAAATAGTAAATACGCTATCGTAAAAGAATAAACGCTAAAGCGGGAGGAAACTCCCGCTTTAGCGTTTAAAACTTTGCGGACTTCGCGGACTTTGCGTGAGGATTCTTTGGCGCCCGAGACAGACGCCATCCGTGAAGGTTTTCCGCTGCGTCGGTTTGGTATGCACGCTTCGAACAAAGCGTAACTGCGTTCGCTACGCGAACTCCGTTACCGCCTTTCATTTCTTTGTGTTCTTTGTGTTCTTTGTGGCTTAAAATTTCTTCGGCGGCTGACACAGCCGCGATCCAGCGGGTCGGAGCGATTGACATGTTCTCAAGATTTTTGGAGGCTTCCGCCGCAAGCGTTATTCTTTAACTCCTCACTCCTCTCTCCTAACTCCTAACTCAATCGCCGTCGAGAGAAGCAAGTTGAACTTCTTTCAATTCTACGCTTCTTCAAAATGCTTGTTGAGCAGTTCGATGGCTTTTGCCATGATGGACGCAACGTGGCGTTTGCAGCGTTCCGGGACGTTGGACTTGAATTCGTCGCTGGCGGCTTCTTTCCACGCGGTAACGAGGGCTTTGCAGGAGATGTCTCCGCCGACTGCGGTCGGGAAATCGTCCTTGTGCGGGTCGTCCTTCGGATGGAAGGTCGGCAGAGCGGTTTCGGAAGTCCACTTGCCCAGTTCTTTGATCATGGGGGCGAGTTCGGCGTTTGACGTTACAAACAGAGCCATGAAGATGGCGGCTCCATTGAGTCCGCCGCAGATGGACTGCATTCCGCCGCAGCCGCCGCGTCCGGCTTGCATGCCGATGAACGGGAACGCGCGCGCTGTCGCGGCAGCGGCTGGGTCAGTCGCTTCGATTGCTGCGGCGTATTCGAGAACCGCGCCTTTGAGCGTGCCGTACATGCAGCCTTTGGTTCCAAACGATTCGTAAACTCTCTGAGCGACTTTTTGCGGACAGAGTTTTGTGTACGTCCAGGCTTTGTCTTCGTCCGCGGCAGCGTCAGCGGCGTTGGAAATGGATGTGAGCGTCAATCCGCCAAAAGCGGCAGCCAGACCGCCGAGCAGGGCGTCGCGGCGAGAAATGGAATTTTTTTGTGTCATGATTCAGAACAGGTTAATACTATAAAAAAGTAAATGTATATTACAACCAGAAACGCCTGAAGCGTTCCTGTTTACTAACTCCGTATTTATTATAAATCGTCCCGAAACGCGATGAAACTCCCCCCTGGGCGATTTTTCAAAAAAAAGCTTAAAATTCAAGAAAGTATTGGCTTTTCTAACGAAGAGGGAGCAGACATGCCCGTCGCCGTCGAATGACGCTTTTTAAGAATTCTGGATTAACTATTATTACTCGTTCATAATTGTGGCTGCAAGAAGAGCAAAATATTAAATTATTTTACTAATGACTGCTTTTGACCTATTGAAAAGTAAATAATTCTATGTACAATTTAAAATAATGGGTATGTTTTCTATGAGTTTCAAAAACCCCAAAGGAGGAATGATGTTTAAGAAGCGTTTTTTTACTGTTTTGATTGCAGCGTTAATTCTTGGAAACGCGCTGATCGCTCACGCTCAGAAGAGTGATCTGTTTTTGGGCGGCGATACCAATGATCAAATTATTGGAGAATCCGTGAAAACCAATCTCGGGTCTTTTGGTTTTCTGTTGACTGGTTTTTTGCCGGAAGACCGGGTTGCGGTATACAAAGACGTCATCACCGTGGACTATGACGAAGGAACCGCTCCTTATATGTGTCCGGAGAAAGGCGACAGAATCATTTCGGTCAATGGTATACAAATCCAGGACATGGCTCATTTCAGTCAGGTAATTCGCAACGCTAACACGCGTATCACGTTCAAGTTAATTGACCGTCGAACAGGAAAAATAATGAACTTGATGACGGATCTGAATCCGAAAGGTTCGTACACTCGACTTGGAATCACGGTTGTAGACGACAATCGCGGCGGAGTAAGGGTTATCGACGTTGACGCGGGATCGCCCGGATCAAGATGCCGTTACCTGGATTATGGCAATAATTCCGGTGAAAATAATAATACAACGTCCTCTTCTTATATGTGTCCGGAGAAAGGCGACAGAATCATTTCTGTCAATGGTATTGTAATCCAGGATATGGCGCATTTCAGTCAGATAATTCGCAGCGCGAATACGCGTATTACGTTCAAGTTAATTGACCGTCGAACGGGAAAAGTAATGAACTTGATGACGGATCTGAATCCGAAAGGTTCGTATACTCGACTTGGAATTACGGTTGTCGACGACAATCGCGGCGGAGTAAGGGTTATCGACGTTGACGCGGGATCGCCTGGATCAAGATGCCGTTACTTGAAGAATGACGACGATGACGAAAGTGGAAATGACGATGATGACGAAGGCGGCTTTGACAATGACTCTTCTATTATGTGTCCGGAGAAGGGCGACAGAATCCTTTCTGTCAATGGTATAAAAATCCAGAATATAGCGCACTTCAGTCAGATAATTCGCAATGCTGATACGCGCATCACGTTCAAGTTGCTTGACCGTCGAACAGGAAGAATAATGAACATGATGACGGATCTGAATCCGAAAGGTTCGTATACTCGACTTGGAATCTCGGTTGTAGACGATAATCGCGACGGAGTGAGGGTTATCGGCGTTGACGCTGGATCGCCTGGATCAAGATGCCGTTATTTGATGTATGACGATTGAAATGTATTTGGAGACAATCTGAAAATGGATTCTTTAGCGCTTGGCATTTAGGAGAAAAATGCCAGGCGCTGGTTTATTTCTAAATACGTTATCCGCCATTCCAACGATTCTTTCGAAAAAACGATTCTTTTTCCTCCGCCCCCTTGATTTTTTGTCAAAGTTAAATAGAATAATAAGAGTTGCGAGTAGCGAGTTGCGAGTTGCGAGAGGAAATAATCATACTACTGCCTATTGCCTACTGCCTACTGCCTAAACAGATAACACGAATTTATAGAAAACGTTAGACTTACAAACGTCATGGACTTAAAAACAGCGTATACGCAAATTAACGAACAGTTGTCGCAGGTTATCGTCGGTCAGCAAGACGTCGTTGACCAGTTGTTAATCAGCATTTTTTGCAAGGCGCACTGCATTTTGGAGGGCGTTCCCGGATTGGCGAAAACGCTGTTAATCAGCACGCTGTCCAGAGCGATGGACTTGACCTTCAGCCGAATTCAGTTTACTCCTGACCTCATGCCCGCCGACATCACCGGTACGGACGTCATGCAGGAAGACAAACAGACGGGACGCCGTTCGTTCCAGTTTATCGAAGGTCCGCTGTTTGCCAACATCGTTCTGGCAGACGAAATAAACCGTACCCCGCCCAAGACGCAGGCGGCTTTACTCGAAGCGATGCAGGAACGTCAAACGACGGTCGGGCGCACTCGCCATACGCTGCCCAATCCGTTTTTCGTTTTGGCGACTCAAAACCCAATTGAACAGGAAGGAACGTATCCGTTGCCGGAAGCGCAGCAAGACCGTTTCATGTTCAAGATTCTGGTCGATTACCCGCACTTTGACGAGGAACTGGAAATCGCAAAGAGAACGACTGCTGGCGCTCTGCCGGAAGTCAAGCCGGTTATTACTGCGGAAGATATTATCAAGCTGCAGGAATCCGTCTTGCAGACGCCCATTGCAGACTCGATCGTTCGCTACTGCCTAGCTCTGGTTCGTCAAACCCGAATTGGTCAGGACGGCGTCCCGGACTTCGTCAATCAAAACGTATCTTGGGGCGCTGGCCCTCGAGCGGTTCAGTACTTGATTCTCGCCGCCAAGGCAAAAGCCCTGTTGCGCGGCGCGTCCTGCGTTGCTATTGAAGACGTCCTGTCGGTTGCCAAGCCGGTTTTGCGCCACCGCATCCTGATGAACTTCACCGCTCAAAGCGAAGGCGTTACCTCCGACGATCTGACGGACAAGCTCATTTCCGTTACGCCTGTCTCAGACGACGAACTGCTCAACGATCCCAGAATGAAGAAAATCTTTAAATAGGTTTGCAGATATTTTAGGTTTTAATCAACGGACAGCAGAGGATTTTACACTCTGCTGTCTATTTTTATTTGCTCGCTTTCTTTTAACGGTCTGGAATTTAGCGCTGCGACATAATTATTATCAGTATAATAATGAAAAAAAGTAAACAACTCTGTCAATCTGGGGCATTCTTTTTTTATTTTCTGTTAATTTTGAATCCAAAAGAGAAGAATTTTAGGAAATTTTTTAAAAAATCCGCAAAAAATTTTTTTAGAGTATGGTAATTCATTTTAAAATGTTTTATACTAATAAGCAGATAATCGGGAATCCTGCCATTTGTTTAACCCCTTACCCCCCCTCTAGTACTATTATGCCACTAATTGAAGCCCAGAAGTTCAAAGATTCTGATATTCTTCTCATTGGAGAAGATCCGCTTACCCTTGATGAGCAAGGTAAGATTAAAAATGGAGTTCACACCTTCATTGTAAGTTACAAGGTGTACATTAATATCCCTGGAATCCATTCCATGCAGAGGGAGCTTTTCATTGATTACCTCAATCAGGAAAGGGAACGCATCGGTCAACCGAAGCTGAAGTCGTGTGAGGCAGACGTCATTAAGAATGACGGCGCTGCGATCGTAATTGATTATGACGAAGAAGACGGTACGCCTGTCATTTGGATTCGAAATGATGGCAATGAAGCTCGAGCAAAGCGAGCGCGAGAAATTCTTTGCGAAGTTTATCCCGAAGAAATGGTTCGGATTTGTTAAGTCTGTAGCGAGGAGCTAGGGGTGGGGCTTCTCCATTCTGTTTCTTTTATTTCATTTTCCAAGCGTTGTTCATCGTTATCAACTTGTAAGGAGGGGAATTATCATGGATGTTAAGCAATTTAAAATTGAAGTCGACGACGAGCACAAAGTGTCCTATTTGGGCGAGGGTATGTTTGCCAGAAACGAACAGGGGAACCTGAAAGGTCATATTGCGACCGTTTTCCCTCGTTCCCGATTTATCGTTACGGAACCGTCCACTCTTCATGGCGATCAGTGCGCCGAATACATCAATTATATCAATGCGAAAAGGGAGGCGGAAAACGCTTCCCCGCTGTCGGATGAACAGAAGAAAGACATCGTCGATAATGCGGTTGCGATCTCGATTATTGAGGGCGGCGCCGATCGCTGTTATGTGATCATTCGTCCTGACCCTGAGAAAATGCGGCTGGCATATCAGGCGGACGAGCTTCTTCAGCTGTTGCTGCCGAAGTTCAGAATCTTTTTCATGCGAACAGATAACGAGATTATCCGTCAGACGCTTCGCAGACGTGGGGAATCCTGGCGCATTCAGCCTCTTCCCAAAACGAAAGAGGGCATGCAAAAGACCGTCAATAACAACCGAATGACAATCAAATTGTCTCAACGGCGTCTGTACTATTACAACATTCAAACAGGCGCTCGGTATTTAACGTATGAGACGTTTTCCAATCTTGACGAATTGGATTGCGAAACGTTGCGAGCGTATCTGATTGAAATTCAGGAGAGTTCCCACAAGAAGAACAGAGAGGGATATCCCGAGATTATCTTCTTTAAGGCGGGCAAGAGTTTCACATCGTCAAATTTGCAAAAATTTGATTTTAACGCGATGGACGAAACGGCTCTTCGCAACGCGCATAAGCAGCTTTGCAGAGAATTTGAAAGCGCATTGGTCGACCCGTTTTATAAAAAGGATGCTTTGGACAATTGGGACTGGCTTGTTTCGATTTTCTCGCATATTACCAAAATCGATAAATGTTCAACGGAAGAGTATCGAATGGGTTTGTGTGAGGAGTTTGCTCTGAAAACCACCTGGTTGCCTGGCGGCAGGATTAATGAGGACGGCGGCCTAATCAAAGATCCCGTCTATACGTTGAAAGATTTGATGACGGATTCGGAAAGAGAGCGATTATGCGATCCCATTCCTCGACAAATCCTTTACACGTTCGTCCGGGAAAGCTTTTCTATCGAGTATGCCAATATTGGCAAGCTTCCGCCCATTCGTCCTCATGCTTATAACAATCCGTCTCCAGACGAACCGACGCCGCGACGAGGCGTTTATGTTATGCAGGTGAAATTGAGGGGGGAACCGGAACGCCTTTCGATTATCCGTCTTCAGAAATGGGATGTCAGCGAGATGCTTGACCAGGGCAGATCGTTGGTGGACAGCTTAAATCAGGCGGAAGAGTATTCGGACTACGTTCTCAATCGTCGATTGGGATGTCATCTTCTCAAAATGACGCTGCCGAAGTCACTTAAAGTCCGCCGCTTTGTTGAAATCTATGAAGGCAAAGTGGAATGCCTTCATGGCATGCCGATTCATACCGCGTATTATGAACGAGAATATATTCGCGGCTCAGTAACGGATCGCCTTAGCGTAAACCATTTCCAAAACCCGGAAAACGGGGAAGAATTCAGCGTTCAGTTTGCCAGAATGCTTGGAGAGGCGGCAGCGCCAAACCTGATCGTTGGGCGGTCAGATAAATATCTTCCAGAGAAACCTCCGATTTTCGACGACGGAGACGAAGTATTGCAGCTTGATGAGAGCGGCATGCCTAAAGAGATTATCGTTTCGGAACAGCCTGGAACGTTTGTCTATTATATTGACAGTCTGGACAATCAGATTGGGTATTATGCTTTGCCGATGATCAAACGATCGTATATGATTCCCAATTTCAAGGCGGCTGTGGATGCGTACGTCAATGGTTTTCTGAATAAATTCCGTGACATTCAGGGATCGGCTGAAGATTATCGCAATACGTTTGACGATTTGCCAAACAAAGACCCTGGCAGTATGTTTGACAAATGGCAGCATGTTTTGGATCGCCTTCGCGACGCCGATCCGGACGCCTTGGCGGAAAAACTCTATGATGCGATCCTGAGAGAATGCAAGGAAAGACTGCAATAAGCTATCCGTATTGAGAAGCAAGTTGCGAGACGACATTTCTCGCAACTTGTTTTTATTTCTTGCTGCTTGTTTCTAACTAAAAGTATAGTCCGCCGGACAGGAAGAACGAATCTCCCAGAGAGAACTTGGCGGTATGCTGGTATTGAACTTTTCGGTTGAACGCGCCGCCAACTTCAAAGAAGCCGTGTATGTTATTAATGAATTCAAAATCTAAGCCGATGGCAAGTCTGACGTCGTTATAACTGACGTTGGTAAACTTTTCGTATGGCGAATCCAGACCGGTGTAGACGTTCCACGTTCCACCGCCGTATTCGCCGCGAACGTACCACCACAATTCATTTCTGGCGTCGGCGAGCGGGAGTTTTTGAGAAAACTTTGGATAGGGAAAAACCGCTTCGAGTTTCATTGTTCCGTCAGGACTGGTCCAGACAGCGCCGACGACGGGCAGGATTTTGTCTTGGACTCTGTTGATGTAATCAATACCGAGCCTCGCTTCCCAAGTTTGAGAAATTCTGAAATTGCCAACTGCGTGTCCAGTCAGGCGGATAGCGTTTCCCCGAACTGTATGGAAGTCTGAATAGACGCCGATTCTGACTCCAAGATCAACGGAAATCCAGTCGCTCAGTTGCGGCGCCCAACCAAAGTCGAGATAAGCGTCATACGTCCGTTTGGAGTGCATCGCCTGTAAAACATAATAGTCAGGATCGCCTGAATCAGGGTCAACTGCATCTGGAATGGGCATAAGCTTTCTGCAGTCGCTGTTCCACCAGTTGAATGTAAATCCCGGTGTAACTTTTAATGAGTTTTTAGGATCAAAACACAGTGGAAAGGCGAACGTTGCGTTTAATTCCAGCTGAGTTAAACCCAGCTTTTTCTCTTTTTGTCCGCCGGGCATCCAAAGAACTCTTACCAGCCATGCGTCAATAAATTTCTGGTAGTTTGTTTGTTGCGGACTGGTATTGCACGCTCCGGGGTTGGTATTGTAATAATAATTGTATCCAAGATCGGACGAATACGGAGATTGAGAGTATCCGCTTGAGGCAGCGTAGGGATCGAACGACGGACCGGGGAAGGGCAGAGCGCTGCTGTTGCAGGGCGCTGTGCCGTATGTTGAAACGCTTGGATCCAGCACTGGCGGGGCGGGCGGCGGCGTTTGGCTGTAAACCGGATTGGGAATTATGTATGAAACTGCAATCAATAACGCGATTGTTACTAATACGAATTGGCGGATTGACGTTTGATTCATTGTATTATTCCTCTTATTATTCCTCTATAGTAAACTAAAGTTCTGAATGACATGCAAATCAATTGATCATTCAAGATTCCTAAAGGACGTAATTTGATATTTTCAATGGAACAGTAGCATTTTTTTTCCTGTTTGTGAAGAGCAGTTTTTTCATGAGGATTTCTTTAATAACGTTGACCAAACTGCTCTTGACAACTTACGAACTTTTTGGCAAAATAGAGGAAATAAGAATTAGATAGAAAATGATTTCTGTCGTATTGTTTTCTTTATTACCACAATTCAAAAACGAAGGAGCGTTTATGCGTCATTTTCCAGTTTCAATCTGTTTAGCAGCGATGTTGTTGATCGTTGCGCCATTGAATGTTGCGTTTTCTCAAGGCGGCTATCCACCGGTGCAGGTTCAGATGCCTCAAAATCCGCCGGGAGCGGAGATGGCAAAAGCCACTGGCGATATTGCCGATTCTCTGCAGGTTCTTAACGAGATTATGGAAATCCCGATGAACGCGATTCCGACTTCCATGCTCAAGCGCGCCGAAGGACTGGTAATCATTCCGAACATGATTAAAGGCGGTTTTGGAGTTGGCGGGGCGTTCGGTCGCGGCGTTTACATGATTCGTCAGCCCGGCGGAACGTGGTCTCATCCGAATTTCGTATCAATGGCGAAAGGCAGCTTTGGCGTTCAGGCGGGAGTTTCCTCAACCGACATTGTCCTTGTTTTTTGCACCAAGCGCAGTATTGAACAGTTTACAGAAGGCAAATTGACTTTAGGAGTTGACGCTGCCGTTGCCGCCGGTCCGGTTGGACGTCAGGCAGAAGCGGGAACCGATTTGACGCTGACGTCAGAAGTCTATTCTTACTCTCGCGCTCGCGGCGTTTTCCTCGGCGCAGCAATCGACGGCGGGGTTCTTAACATCGACAAGGACTTAACCAATCGTTACTATGCCGCTGCTGGATCTCCAATGCCTCCGACTGCCTGGGCTTTGGTTAAAGCTCTCAACGCCTATTCCGGCGTTGCAAATGCGCCTAATGCGCCGCTTCCGCCGTCAGCTCCCGCTCCGGCTCCGAGACCTGTTTATCAAGGACCGTCGCTGGAAGTTCTCCGACCTCAGGTGGCGTCTGCGTACGCTCAGCTTAGCCCCTTGCTGGATCCGCAGTGGAAAGCGTTTCTTGCAATTCCGCCGGAATTTTTCACTCCAGAACGATCGCCGATTCCTCCCAAAGATAAAGTTCATCAAACTCTGAATCGTTATCGCGCCGTTGCCAATAACGAGCAATACAAAATTTTGAACGCGCGTCCTGAATTCCAGACGGTATATCAGCTGCTCAATCAGTGGGATATCGCTGCGTCGCAGTTGGAAGCCATGGCTCGAGGAGCAAATTCGGGTTCAGCGCCAGTTCCAAGACCAATTAATCAGCAATTATAAGACATCAAATGATGTCATTTTATAATATCAACCACTAACACGATATTTGATTACTCATGCCTAACCCATCACAATTGCCGGACGCGGTTCAAAAAATTTTGGAATCGCCGTCTTACAGAATAGCATTCAAAGACCCGGATTTTTTAAGCGCTTACGAGTCCAGAGGACATCGTCTGGAACTGGAATTCGAAAAACCGGAACGAAAGTTCAATCAACTCCAGATTGAATCGACGATTCCCTGCTTTGGCGCTACGCGAGTTATCGAGTCCAGCGAAGCGAAGAAAAAGCTGGCTATTGTCAAAGAGCGTTTGAAGGAAAGTCCGAAAAGTAAAAGAATTCAGCATCAGCTCCTTCAGGCGGAAAACGTCTGCAAGCTGTCGAAATTCTACGACATGGCGCGGGAGTTTGCCAGGATCGTTTCCGAAGAAAACAAGGATACGATGCCTCGCAAATACATGATTTGCACCGGCGGAGGTCCTGGCATTATGGAAGCGGCTAACCGCGGCGCCGCCGATGCGGGAGCCATGTCGATTGGGCTGAACATTTCTCTGCCCATGGAACAGCGTCCTAATGCGTACATTACCCCGGAACTGTGTTTCCAGTTCCATTACTTTGCCGTTCGAAAGCAGCATTTCCTTATGCGCGCTCGCGCTTTGGTCGTCTTTCCCGGCGGATACGGCACGCTGGATGAACTCTTTGACGCCGTTACGCTGCGTCAAACCGGCAAGATGCAAAAGATTCCGATTATTCTTTTCGGCTGGAACGAATACTGGAAAAACGTGCTCGACCTTCAGTACGTTGTCGACATGGGTCTTGCCTCCGTCGAAGACCTCGACTTGTTCCAGACGGCTGAGTCGCCGGAAGAAGCCTGGCACAAGATCAAGGTTTTCCACGGCGAAGCGTGAGAGATGAGGCAATAGGCAGTAGGCAGTAGTAAAGCTACTCCCTGCTGCCTGTTGCTATTGCTACTCCCTACTCCCTATTCCCCTCTCTACTGCCTACTGCCTCTTGCCTACTGCCTTTTTTCTTATTTTTCTCGTCCCGCCTCTTGCATTTTATTCAAATTTATATTATCATAGAATAAAAGGGATGATAAGTTCAGCAGGTATTGAATACGCAATTCCCTGTTCCCGCTCCACTTGTACCTGCTATTTTAACCATTCATTTAGGAGAATTCATCATGCGTAGACGTGATTTCCTTTCCGCCGCTGCATTTGCGGCAGCGTGTACCGCTATTCCGACACTGGCGTTTTCACAGGAAAAAAAGTTCAAAACCGTTTTGAAAAAAGCTGATATCGCCGATCCGAGCAACTTCGCTTACATGGAAGAACTCAAAAAGATGGGTTACGACGGCGTTGAAACCTGGGTCTATTCCGACAAGAGCACAATCGAAGCCGCTGAAAAGCAGCGCAAGTTTGCAGAGACCATCGATTTCCGTATTCACTCGACGATTTACGGCTGGTCTAATCTCCAGACGACCGACGAAGACGATTTCAAAAAGCAGGTTGCAGACGTCGCCAAGTGTCTGGAAATTGCGGCGGCTTACGGCGCGGACACGCTGTTGTGGGTTCCGGCTCGAGTTGGCGGAATGATGCCTAAGCCGTGGGAATTCAAGTACGAATTTGACGAAAAGACGAACGTCGTTACCAAGGTTGCCGAGGGCGACAACGCGCCGTATGCGGAATACATCAAGTTGCAGAACTACGCCATGGAACAGACCCGCCGCGCTCTGGAAACGCTTATCCCCATCGCGGAAAAGAACAACGTCATTATCGGCTTCGAAAACGTCTGGAACAACCTCTGGTGCATGCCGGACGTCTTTGCCAACTTCGTCAAGACGGTTGACAACAAATGGTTCCGTTCGTACTACGACATGGGCAATCACGTTCGTTACGCCCCAACGGAAGAATGGGTCAAAGCGCTTGGCACGACGATTGTCAAGCTGCACATCAAGGGCTTCAAGCTCAATCTCAACGGACACGACGGCAAATGGTGCTCGTTCCGCGATGCGTCGATTAACTGGCCGGTGGTTCGCCAGGCTCTGGAAGACGTCGGATACAGCGGATTCGTTTCCATCGAACAGGGCGGCGATCGCAAGAAGCTGTGCGAAGAACTCCAGCTCGTCTTTGACGGCAAATAATCGAATCTAGTTGCGAGTTGTGAGATAGCGAGTTGCGAGAATAATCCAAAAGTTTTTTAACACGAAATACACGAAAAGAACGAAACAGACGAAAGAGTCTTGAATTCTTTTCGTAGCCCCCCAGATTTATCTGTTCCTGTCCCCACGTCTTTAGACGTGGGGAATATAAATTATTCAAATATCGTAGCCCCCAGATTTATCTGGGGGACTAAATAAAGACTCCTCTCCCCAAACGCTTCCCTTCCCCTCCCTTCCCCGCTCCATTCGGAGCGGGGAAGGGAGGGGAATTCGTGCGTTATAATACTATTTATTT
>JAFSMW010000081.1 GCA_017447745.1 Thermoguttaceae bacterium | reverse complement strand
GCCTCTTTTTAATCCCCCAGATAAATCTGGGGGCTACAATAAATGGTTTTGGACATTTTCTACGTTCCATCGTGCACCCAATTTTGAACGCGCCCTCTGTTTACAGTTCCGTGCAGAGGTTGATGAACGCTTCGCGGATGTTGGATTTCTGTTCTGGCGAGCAGATGAACGCGCGGCGGTTGCCGTCTGCCATTTCCGAAAAGACGAATCGACCGTCGTTCATGACCGTGATCTTCCCGCGCGGCGAAAGCGTGAAATAGTTTCGCCACGATTCCGGTCTGCCGGGGAAGAGAATACAGGTCAAGTCCCACGTCGACTGACGTTTCCCGTCCAGGCCGCCGCGATAGAAGCGGTAGGATTCCCGGAGAATGGAGTCCTTTGTCCGCAAGTCAGCGTTGAGGGCGTCGCCGGGGAAGTAAATGTCTATGCCAACTTCAAAGCCGCTGACGACAATTTCGCCGGGCCATTCCTGAAAGACCTTCATAGCGGCGGGGATGTCGTTAACAACGTTGTATTCCCGATGGTTTTCGTATTTGTTCGTATTGAACGCAAACGCGCCAGCCATCGCGCAAACCAGACGGACTTTCTTTTCCGCCAGTTCCATACCGGTCAGAGGGGAGATGTCGTCGGCAGGCGTTTCCATCAGACGCGCCAGGTTGGTGGAGAACCCGACCTGAGCGATCACGATAGAGTTGTCTTCCGCCGCGGCGAGCAGCTTTCTCAGCAGAACGACCGAGTCTTCCGGCTCCCAGTCCGCAGGGACGGGGAACTTGGCAGAGCCGTCTTCGTTTTTCATCTCAATGACGTTTTTCACGTACCGACCGTCGTCGGGCGTCGCGCCGTCTTTAACCAGCCCAATCGGGACGTCCGGATGTCCGTACTGAATATTAAACGCCTTGCAGTATCTGGCGGCGTTGATATTGCTTTTAGTAATCGTCAGCCCGACGAACTCAATCTGACCGCGGTTGACCATGTTGTGAATAATCGCCAGCGCGAGGGCGTCGTCGGCGTCGTTGCCCATGTCGGTGTCGTAAATCAGTTTGACCGGGGCGTCGGCAGAATCGCGAACGGAAATGAGGTCTTCCGCCTTCACGTAAGGCAGAATCGCCATGACGGCAACGAATGTAACAAATAATCGTTTCATAAAAACTCCTTTCTAAATAGTTGCGAGTTACGAGTTGCGAGAGGATTAAACCTCTCGGCATTTATCACTTAAAATAATATTATTTTTCAGACTTATCGTCTTCAGTTACAATTTTAATTTCCGACCAGTACGCGGCTTCGTACGCCCAATCGTCCGGGACGTTTTCCAGAGTCAGGTCAATCGTCTGTCCGGCGAACTGCGACAAGTCAATAGAAATATCGTTCCACGGTTTGTCATACGGCGAGCCTTTCCCGACGAGGGTTTCGTACTGAACGGAACCGTTAACGCGAACGACGAGTTTCCAGTCGAAATCGTCATGGAAGCCGACGCACAGCTTGAGCGTCGATTTCTGTCCGGCGGGCAAGTCTACCCGTCGTGACAAAAGGCACGGCGTCGTTCGGTTGAGCGGATGAGTCATCAGGACGGGGTTCTTCCCGTGCCACTCCTTCAAGCCTGGGTTCATATCCGGACCGCATTGATAAATCTTCCAGCCGGGGAAGAGCCTGTCGACGCCCTTTTGAATGTTGTTCAGCGCAATGACGGGCGAATCGATTAGCGCCATTTCCTCGTCGGTAAATCGGCTGTTGGAGATTGGCGCGGGTTCCCACGAGAGTTCCAGCTTCGGCGGCTGGGGTTTCTTCACTGGAATGACGAAATACTCAACGCCGTTGAACGTTTCCATGCGTCCGCCCTGAGCAACGACGACCTGACGCGCCAGCTTCTCGCAGACGTCCAGCAGGGCGGGGAAGTTGTACGACGTATGCGAGAACGCCTGGGTTTCGTCCAAGCCGGTATTGTACTGTGACGGGAGTTTGGAAAACCCGATTGTCGTACACAAAACGCCGGCGGCGCTGGACGGGTTGCAGTCTGAATCCTGACCGCAGCGCATTGAAATTACCGTCGTCTTTTCGACATCGCCGTTCCCGTAGAGCAGCCCAATGAGCACGTACGCGCCGTTAATCTTGCAGTCGATTCCGCCGTTGGAGCATTTCTGATACTCCGGGTTTTTCCGGTACTTCTCCAGACATTTCTCCCAGCACGACGTCCAGTTCATCGGGTTCTCTTTATGCCATGTAACAACGTCGCGAACCATCTCGGCATACTGGCAGTCGGGAGGAATGCACGCCAGTCCGGCGGCGATAATCTGCTGGACGTCCTGAGTAAAGAACGCCTCGGCATACATTCCGCCCATAAACATGCCGGCATAGACGCCGTCGGAATAGTTCATCAGCCGCCCGAACTTGTCGCCCAGCGCGATAACGCTTTGAGGCATGCCGGGCGAAATCAAGCCGGAGAAGTCCGACTCGATTTGATAATCGATGTCGTTTGGGCAATTGTTAAACTGCGGATGACCGCTGTCAGGCGGGGCGATACCGGCGCGGAGATTGGTTCTGCCCGAATTGTTGGCGCACCAGAGCTGATACTTTGTATTGGCGAAGTCGATTCCCGCCTGACGAATCGAGCAGTCCAAGCCGTACAGTTCCAGCGTCCGCAAAAACGTCATTTCGACGTAAAGGTCGTCCTGACCAAAGGCGTGATTGATCATCTCCGGCTTCCATTTCGGAACCATTACCGCAGGAATCGTCTTGTCTCGATACCGGAACTCGGTCGGCGCGCCCCACGACACGCCGACAATCTGACCGATCCAGCCGCCCTTCATTTTGTCGCGGTATTCCTCAACGGAAAGACGGCGAAACTGCGGTTCCTGCGCTGACGACAAACTCGCCGGCGACAAAAACGCAATAAACGCCAAACACAATAAGACAATCTTAAATCTTTTACTACTCATAATATTTTAACAGGTTTGTGTAATCTTCTCGCAACTCGCTACTCGCAACTCGCTACTTCCAAATGGATTTCAGGTTCCAGACGTCCAGTTCAAACGGAACGGGGGCGTCGAGATCAACGCCCGACAGTTCGAATGTCTGAGAGGAAGCGGGACCGGGCAATCCGTTAACGCGATAAAGCCGACCGTCGTTGAAAAATGCCTCAACCAAAGCGCGATCGCGAACAATTCGGACTGTTACAAAACCGTCTTTATCGGGAATACCGAGAATCGGCAGCGCATGACGAAAGCCCTCGTTATTTCGTTCTGCCGCCAAACTCCCTTCAAAGCGGGATTCTGAACAGTGATAAATCAACTTGTCGTTCCCGACAGACAAGACAACGTCTCCTTTTGTTCCCGGCTTAAAGCGAAGGGTTATATCAAACAGATTGTCTCCGTCTGGCGAGGCGCAATCCAGCTTAACGGACTGCTGAGATTGACTGTCAAGCGTCGAATGCGCTTCATGCTTTTTCGTCCGAAGGGTTTCAAACTCTTTGACCGGATTGGAGAACAGCCGAGGTCCCTCGGGCGTCGTCCGAAGCGTCAGTTCCAGCGGGAGGGAAAAGCCGTGATTAAACGGGAGATTCTGTTCTTGACGATAATAATCGTGCAGCGTCCAGCCGATTTGAATTACTCTACCATCAGGCGCGTTGGAAAAGCATTGAGAAGCGTAAAACATTCCATCGTGACTGCGGAATTTCTTGACGGAACCGTCGGCGTTGACCTCGTCCGGAATAAACGTCTTGCCGTCAAACTGACCGACAACGTACTCGGCGTTCGCCGCCCAAAGAACCCATTTGGAATTCTCGGGATTCCCGTCAAGGTTGATTTTGAACATTTCCGGACATTCAAAAAAGCCGTCAATTTTCCCGGTCTTTTCCCACGATTTTAGGTCGTCCGATTTATAGAAAGCAATCTTCGGGCCGTTCCCTTCGTCGTAAAGAGCGATAACCCAATATTGTCCCTTTTCGTACCAAACCAGTTTCGGATCGCGTCCTTTGTGCCGAATTATCGGATTAAACGATTCATAGCGCCACGTCTTGCCCTCGTCACGGCTTATCGCCAGACTCTCGCCGCATCCGGTGTCGGTAAACGCGGCAATAATCGTCGATTTCGCTTCCGGAGACGAGTCGTTTCTCATCACGTTAGCCGAGCCGCTCCAGCACTGACCTTTCGCCATGGACGGAAACCGTTTGTCAAAAGGAACGTCGCCGCCCAAAGGACGCAAAGCCATGGGAAGCTCCGTCCAATGAACCAGGTCGGAACTGACGGCATGCCCCCAATACATGTTTTCCCACGTTACGCAAACCGGATTGCTTTGCCAAAACAGATGGTATTTTCCATTGAGATAAACCATGCCGTTGGGGTCGTTATTCCAACCCTGTTTTTGCGAGAAACGCAGCTGAGGACGAACCTGTTCTGAATATCGCGGAACCTTGTTGATTAAATTCACTTCAGAATCGTTTGCCGTGCGAATGAGCTTTAACCCTTCAGACCCAACAGCCAAATCCACCACAGAAATTTCAGCCGTTTTGCCGACGTATTCCGGAACGTCTAAAAAAGCGTACCAGTCAGCGTTTTGTGTGGAATCAGCCAGCGGGATTTTTAATTTATGAATCAAAATCCCGTCAACGACAATTGTCATAATCGTCTGTCTGGCAGAATTGGCAATCGGAAAGATCAAATAGGGTTTATCCAGCGTAACAAGCCGCGTTTTATCCGCCGGCACGAGCGCCTTTTTGACGTCGCTTTGAACGACGTTGTCAATATTAATATGTCCCCAGCCGCCGACGGCGTTATCGAAGATTTCCAGCCGCGCCGTCTTGCCGACAAACTCCGCAACGTCCCACGTCTGCATTTCCAGCCGTTCCGACCCGCCAGGACGATCGTTTAATCCCGTAGCGCTCCGAACGGTTTTGCCGTCGATAATCAGACGCATTCCCAGCTTTTCCGCGTTCATCCCGCCGCCGACGAGATAATTGATATACGGACGCTCAATCTTGAATTCCGGCGACGTCAGCTTCCCGACTGTGTCGTCTCCGCCGTAATAGGAGTTGACCAGCCCTGCGCCCTCAAATCCCGTCACGTCCATCTGATTAGGCAGCGTTCCCCGCGCCGGCGCGGATCCAAACGCCTGACCGTCAACCTTCCAGCCGCCGTAATCCGCCCCGTTGAAGTCCGCAATCGTAATATCAGGGCGAACGTCCTGAGCGAAAACGCTGTTACAAAATAACGTCAGTGCGGTTGCCAATAGAGCAAACGTTGCAATAACGCCCTCAAAAAATCTTGTTCGATTATTCATGTTACTTCATTTCACCGAATTTTACGTTAATTGTTGTCTCTATCAACTCGTTGACCGTTTCGTACGTTTTGACCGCTTTGACCCAGCTTTGGGGAATGGCGTCGAAGCCGTAGTACGCCCCAGCGATCTGACCGAAGACCGCGCCGATGGAGTCGGAATCGCCGCCAAGGTTGACCGCCTGAATCAACCCGGATTCAAAATCGTTGGTAGCGTTGAACGCCCAGAGAGCCGCTTGGAGCGTCGAAACCGCCCAGCCAGAAATGTTGACCTCTTCTCGAGACTTGTATATGGACTGCTGAGTCGTTCGAGCGCCTTGAACGTGCTCGGTCAGAATCGACGCCATCAGATCAACCGTGTCTCGAACCGCCTGGCTGTTGTGCGTCAAGTCGCTGATTTCGTGCAGCATGACGTTGTCCGGCGCTCCGTAGTTCATAATAAACGAGGGCGCGAAACGCATAATGCTTCCGTTGCCCTGCGTGCCGTCCGTTCCGTTTTTCAGACTGCCTTTATAATGAATGGCGTTCACCGCGTTGCTCGTCGCCCCGCCAACGTCAAACGCGTGATCCTTGCTAGACCAGAACCCTTCAAACAGCCAGCGGCAGAAGTTGTTGGCGATGTCCTTCAAGTCGTAACGCTTCAGCCGAACGTAACTCTCCGCAATGCAAAACGCCATTGACGAATCGTCCGTCCAGTACCCCGCCGGCGTGTTAAAATGACGGCACGGAACCATTTTCGTTATGAATTCATGGTCGTCTTTTGAAGTAAACTGAATCGGCGAGCCAAGGCAGTCTCCGACGATCAGTCCCCAAAACATTCCTTTAAATTTGTCTTTTATGTCTTTCATGACGTTTTCAAAATCTGTTGAATTTGAAATCTTTTTGTTATTCCTCCCTATAAACCAGTTCCAGGATTACTTTCAAATATACCACAACCAAAAAACAATTGCAAGCAGGCGTCAAATAAAAATAGAGCAGGGCGCAAAATTAAAAAGCGGGGTACGTTAAATTTGGGGTTGCGAATATAGATTAGATTAACAATTGAACATAGTCAACGCCTTTAGGCGTTTGTTCCCCACAGCTTCAGCTGTGGGAACAATTAATAATTAAAATATCGTAGCCCACGCCTTTAGGCGTGGGAAAAGGGATAAGGGAAAATCATAAATTAACGCAAAATCCCTTACCCCTCCCGCGCCATTTTGGGGCGCGGGAGAGGTAAGGAGGTGAAGCGTTTAGGAAAGTTTTTCGCCCTATTCCCCCAGATAAATCTGGGGGCTACGATTATTTTGAATGTTTTTTTCTCCCACGTCTAAAGACGTGGGAATAAGAACAGATAAATCTGGACGCTACAAAAAGTTTTCAAGCCCATTTCCTTTTTTCATGCCACCCATTTTTGAACGCACCCAAAAAACGCGTTTTGCCTCCGCTCCCCCCATTGCATTATTGCTTCCAATATGATACAGTAAATAACAGAAAATAACATATTTTACCAAACGGAGCCCACCAATGAATTTTACCTGGAAAGACTGGCAGTTTGCTCAACGAATGATCGACCTGTACAATCAACATCGCTTCCTGTATTATTTGTATTTGCTGTGGCTGATGTTCCAGTCTCTTCTCGCGTTTGCCATTCTTGTAATTATTGTAGTTTTTTTGTTCGTTGCATCAATCAACTACAAAGAATCCAGCATTGCGATCTTCACGATAATCTGTTTGATAAGCTGGGCGATAGGGTATTTTTCTTCCATTATGAGCAATCCCTGCAAAGGCATGTTTTTGGTAAATAATCGAAAATACCCTCAAATTTACAATAAAGTCAATGAAATCTCCCGCAAGATCAAAGGACCCAAAATTCACAGAATTTACATCTTTCATCAATTCAACGCCGCTGCGACCAATCGTTTCCTGTTTACGCCGTTTAAGCGCAACATTCTCATTTTGGGATATCCGCTTTTGGCGGCTTTGAGCTATCGCGGTTTGGTCGGCTGTCTGGCTCACGAGATCGGGCACATCAAACACAAACACATGTCAGGAAGCGCATGGATTATGATGACCAATGCATTCTGGTCCAATATTCATCTTGGCATTCTAACGTATATTTTTGTGCCGTGGCTTCGTTACTGGCTTCCAACTTTTAATAAAGCGACAATTCCGCTGTATCGTCAACATGAAATTGAAGCGGATAAATACATCGTCAAAACGTTTGGAGAAGACTATTTAGCCGCATGTCAGGTGGAAATGCTGCTAAAAGAAGAGCAGAATTCTGACGTTGTCGACGAACTGCTGGCGCAAATGCAAAGCGATTCCTGGGACCAGTGCGACATTCCCAAACTGATTCGGGACGGTCTCCGCGAAGACCTGTCGGAAGACCGAGATGAACGGGTGATTTCTCGCGCAATGAAGTCCGTTCCCAACGTCTTTGACGAACACCCGTCTTTTGCACAGCGATTGGAACTGGCGGATTGCCGCTATCCGATGAGATTCGCCCAATTCAACGCCGACGCGCTGGACGAACTTGTCGGGCGCGACGACGAGTTTGATTCTGAACTCAACGCTCATTTTCACGCGATGCTGGACGAATACGCTGCAACCGTTCGCGCTGAGGCGGAACATTGTCGACAGGAGCTGGAACAGAACCCGCCGTCAGTCGATACGATGACCGAAAGCGATCTGATTGACGCGCTGTATTATTTTGAAAAGACCGGGCAAAAGACAGAACAATTGAAGCTGCTTGAGCAATGCGTCAACGCCTTCCCCAACTTTCTGCAATTCCGCGCCATGCTGGCTTTGGAACGCTCCAAAGACGACCCGGACGGAGCCGCCGCGGAGCTGGAAGATTGCATCTCCCAGGCGCCGGAACTGTACCAGCTTGACGAGAACAACTTCCTGTTACAGTATTACATGGATTCCGGAGACGTCGAAAAGATTCACGCCTTCCTCGACCTGAAAGACGGACGAATTCAACAGCTAACTTCTCTAACTCAAAAGAAACTCGACGCAAACGACGTTCTCGAAGCGGCGCCGCTGCCGCAGGATATTAAGGATTTCCTTGTTGACGCCTTTAAGAAAAAGTACAGCATTGTCAATCGCGCGTATTTCGTCAGACGTCTTTTGAACGACAAGACGGCAATCGGACAGAGTTTTATCGTCCTCGACAGCGTCCGCTCATTCATTTTTACAAATTATTCCATGAAAGACGCCGTCCGGGAGCTTTCAGAAGCGTTCGCCGAAACGCCGTATATTATCATCACTTGCAAAACGAAATTTTGCGACGAACATCTGGAAACGATTCCCGGGGCAAGGTTCTATTCAAAGAAGTAGGGAGATGATATTGAGATTTTTCGAGAAAATCTCCTCAACCCCTCTTGACAACCTATACCCGTATGGGTATAATACAGGCATGGAAAGTCGAGAGGGAAAGTAAAAGTTCTCTTTCGACAGTAAACGTCAACCTCTTTCCACTGGGAGGATTACTAATGCATAAATGTATCGATTCCGACAAACTGCATGTACGAATCAACAAGGCGATTGGGCAGCTCAACGCGATTCAAAAGATGATTGACGAAAACGCTCCCTGCGAGCAGATTCTCGTTCAGATCAACGCCGTCAAAGGCGCGATGCACCGCATCGGGCTGATTATCCTGCAAGGGCACTTGTCCCATTGCGTCCGAGAAGGCATCGAAGCCGGCGACGCGGAAGAAACCATCGCCAACTTTTCCGAAGCCCTGGAACGGTTCTCGCGCTTGTCGTGAGAGTATTTTGGCAGTTTCAAGCGCAGTTTTGAGTAGTAAGTGGTTAGTATTTAGTGGTAAGGACGCAAAGCGCCATAAATTGATTTTTACTTACCACTAACCACTTACCACTAACAACCAAATCGATTTAGCGTCAAATAACTATTTCACGTCATTATACCTATACAGGTATATGTATAATCAACCATGCTTCACGAATTAGCTGAATTTTGCGAGTCCTTCAAAATGACGGTCGTCTCTGGCTGTCTTCTGCTTGTCAGTCTGGTTATGATGGCGTACGGCGTCAGGACGGTTTACGATCCCGCGCTGCTGACGACGCTCATTTCCGGATTTCCGCTCGCATACGAGGCGTTCGAGACGCTGTTTGAAAAGCGGCGCCTGTCGTCTGAATTGCTGGTAACAATCGCGATGGCTGCCTGTGTCGCGCTGGGCGAGTTCTTCGCCGCCGGCGAGGTCGCCTTTATTATGATTCTCGGCGAAACGCTGGAAGAGATTACGATTAACCGCGCTCGAAAGGGGTTACAGAAACTCGTCGCGCTGGCGCCGGTTCAGGGTCGGCGGGTCGTCAACGGTCAGGAAGAGACGATTCCCGCCGAGGAGATCCAAATCGGAGACGTCCTTCGCGTCCTGCCGGGCGAAACGATACCCGTCGACAGCGTTATTCTATCCGGCGAGACGACCGTTGACCAGTCCGCCATGACGGGGGAATCCCTGCCGGTGGAAAAGACGGCTGGCGACGCGCTTGTCAGCGGGGTTATCAACCTCAACGGGGCAATTGAAATTCGGGCGGAAAAGGTCGTCCGCGATTCTGCGCTCAATAAGCTCATCAACCTCGTAGAACAGGCGGAAAAGAGCAAGGCGCCCACTCAAAAAATCGTCGACGTCTGGGCGCAATGGCTCGTTCCGATTGCCGTTCTGCTGGCGATTGCCACGTTCCTTGTAACAGGTCTGACAACGTCTTACCCGTGGACGGAAGCGCTGCGGCGCGGGATAACGATTCTGGTCGTGTTCTGCCCGTGCGCGCTGGCGCTGGCAACCCCCACTGCGATCATGGCGGCTATCGGTCAGGCGACGCGGCACGGAATCCTGATTAAAAACGGCGAAGCGCTGGAAAAGATGGGGAAGGTCAACGCCGTCGCGTTCGACAAAACCGGGACACTGACCTACGGAGTCCTGCGCGTCAGCGACGTTGTAACGCTTGACGGGAGCCTGACCCGCGAGGACGTTTTGACGCTTGCAGCGTCGGCGGAACAGCGCTCTGAACACCCGCTGGGAAAGGCGATTGTCAAACAGGCAAAAGAGGAAAACCTCGCTCTGTTCGACCCGGAACAATTTGCGATGCAGTCTGGAAAGGGAATTCAAGCCAACATCCGCGGACGCAGCGTTCTGTGCGGTTCAGAAAAATGGATTACGGAAAAGGGCGTCGATCTGTTACAGTCAGACCGGGACGCGTTACAGGCTCTGCGGTCGACGGGCAGCGCCGTCATTTTAACGGCGGCGGACGGCAAGCTCGTTGGACTCATTGCCCTGTCCGACACGCCGCGGGAAGGCGTTGGCAGCATGGTCGAACAGCTCGAATCGCTCAACGTCGATACGGTTCTGCTCACCGGCGACAACCGTCAGACGGCTGAGTATTTCGTCCGTCAGAACGGCTTGACGCGCTTTGAGGCGGAACTTCTGCCCGGCGAAAAGGCGAAGGCGATTGAGACGCAGCAAGCGGAAGGACGCCGCGTTTGCATGATCGGCGACGGGGTCAACGACGCGCCGGCGCTGAAGACCGCCGATATCGGCGTCGCGATGGGCGAGGTCGGCAGCGACGTTGCCGTCGAGGCGGCGGACATTGTCCTTATGACAGAAGACCTGGGGCGAATCGGCTATTTGAAGAAACTGTCCAACGCGGTGATTCAGTCGATTACCGTCAACATCTCGCTGGCGATGGGAATCAACTTCGTTGCGATTATCCTGTCCATGCTGGGAATCATGGGCCCCATCAGCGGCGCGCTGGTTCACAACGCCGGCTCGGTTCTGGTTATTCTCAACGCGGCGCTGCTGTACGACCGTACATTTAATTAGTAATTAGTAATGAGTGATTAGTAATTACGCAAGCGCACCCCGATGGTTTATCCGTCCAATCTTTTTTAAACACGAAAAACACGAAATAAGCGAAATTCACGAAAAAGATTTAGAAATCAAAAATCCTTTCGTCTGTTTCGTTCTTTTCGTGTATTTCGTGTTAAAAATTATTCCAGCGGGTAATCGGTATTGACGAATTCTTGGCTTTTGTTATCATTAATATTAGATATTGTTTTGTGTATATTGTTTTTTGATCGGTATACGCAAAATCTGTTTGTATTTTAATATTCTTTCCGGCGCGCTGGCGCTGGATAAACCACATCTTCGAGAGGTATATATGAATAAGCGCATCCTGTTTTTGTCTCTGGCGATTTTCGCTTTGTTGTTCCAATTCGCAGTGGGTCAGGAACCGACCATGCCACAATTCCCGTCCCGAATGATCTGGAACGGCGCGAAGCACTGCGCGTTTACCGACGTCATTCAATTCAAGGGGAAATTATACTGCACGTTCCGCGAGTCGTCCGTCGGACACATTCCCGGCAAAAAGACCGGCGAGGGCGACGGCGTCGTTCGCGTTCTATGCAGCCCCGACGGCGAGAAGTGGGAATCGGTCGCGCTACTCCAGCGCAAGACGTTCGACCTGCGCGACGCCAAGCTCAGCGAAACGCCGGACGGACGTCTGATGGTTCTCATGGGCGGGAGCATTTACGTCGATCAGAAACTGGTCGGACGAATCATGCAGGTTTCGTTTTCCGACGAGAACGGTCAGAATTTCTCCGACCCGGCGAACGTGGAAATCGACCCGGCAATCCGCTCCGATGTGGACTGGCTCTGGCGTGTAACGTGGTGCGAGCCGCACGGACGGAGAGGACAAGGTTGTGTCTCCGAACAAGCCGATTACGGCGCTACCCACTTCCAATCAGGAACCGACCTTGTCGGGCATGACGGCGTCGGCTACGGCGTGATTTATCAGCCGACAAGCCCCGACTGGAAGATTTTCCTCGTCAAAACGACCGACGGCGTTCACTATCAAAACGTTACGCAGCTTGACGTCCCTGGACTCCCGAACGAAGCAACTGTTCGATTCGCTCCAAACGGAGAGATGCAGATTCTTGTACGTCGTGAAGGGAGCGACCGCGGCGCGTATTTCGGAACTGCCAAAGCCCCGTTTACGGACTGGACGTTTGTCAACTGCGGGACGTCGCTGGGAGGTCCGAACTTCATTTATCTTCCGGACGGGCGCGTTCTCGCTGGTGGGCGCGTCAACGGCAAGACCGGAATCGGTTTTTTGGAAAAAGACGGTCATTTCAAACTCTATTCCATCCTTCCCAGCGCCGGCGACAACAGCTATCCCGGCTTCACAATCCGCGACGGCAAAGTGTATGTAACATACTACTCGTCGCACGAGGGAAATACCGCGATTTTCCTGAGCGTAATTCCGCTGGAAGAATTGAAGTAAGCGTTCATTTAGTCATACAATTTATTCACCCCATCGTAAAACCGTTGAATCATGAAAAAACTCTTGATTGTTACATTGCTTTTTGTTTTTTCTTCCTTCATTCAGGAGGAGCCGATCGCGGTCGCCAAACCCGCGATGGGAATCAACTTCGACGGCGCAGCAGACTGGAGTACAGAGCTTCCTTTCGCTAACGTTTTCATGGAATCCCGCAGATGGATAAGTCAGCGCGAGGGCGCCAGCTGGGGCGGCGGACCGGAGCTGGATCTGGACGCTCAGGGCTGGGTTCGCCGCCTTGAGTCGGGCTGTTACGCCGAAACGCCGCTTTGCACCATCGAGGGCGGGCATTACCCGTCCGGGATTTATACGGTTCGGTATCGCGGTAAAGGAAAGCTGACATTCAATAACGCTCAGGTCGTCGAGGAGAAACCCGGAGAAATCAAAATCCAGGTGAATAGCCAGCGCGGCGCGTTCTGGGTTCAGATTCGCGAGACGGATCCTGCAGACTACATCCGTAACATTCAGGTCTTTATGCCAGGTTTGTATAAATCGGAAACGCAGCCATCTGGTCCGTGGAACCCGGCGTTTCTCGCGCGCTGGAAGGGCGTGGATACGGTTCGGTACATGGACCTTCAGCATACCAACGGCTCGAAACTGGAGAAATGGTCGGATCGTCCCCAGCTCGGCGACGCGACGTTTTCCGAAAAAGGCGTTCCGTTCGAACTGCTGTGCGATCTGGCAAACAGACTCAACGCGAATCCGTGGTTTTGCGTCCCGCACCGGGCGGACGACGAATTCGTTCGCAACATGGCGCGGACAATCAAAAAGCATTTAAATCCCAATCTGAAAGTTTACGTCGAGTACTCCAACGAAGTCTGGAATGGGCAGTTTGAGCAGTGCCGATACGCTCAGGAAAAAGGAAAAGCCCTCCTTCCCGACGAGTCGCCCTGGGTTTGCGGCTGGGCGTGGACGTCGCATCGGGCGCGGCAGATATTCCAGATTTTCGAGAAAGAGTTCGGCGGAACCGACCGTCTCGTTCGAGTTCTCGCGTCGCAGGCAGCCAACTCCTACGTTTCCGAGCAGCTTCTGAAATATTCGGACGTTTCGAAAGTTACAGACGCTCTGGCAATCGCGCCGTACTTCGGGAATTGCGTTACCAATGAACGCGCAGACGAGTTCATCCGCGGCAACGTTTCCGGCGCTTTGGATCAGCTTGAAAAGCAGGCGCTCCCCGAGGCGATCGGGTGGATGAAAAAGCAGAAAGAGCTGGCAGACCAGTACGGCATCGACCTCGTCTGCTACGAAGCCGGTCAGCATCTGGTCGGGATTTGGGGCGCGAACGACCGCGACGAGCTCAACGCCATCTGTCTTGAAGCCAACGCCTCCGAACGGATGGGGCAACTGTACGACGCGTACTTCAAGGCGTGGGAAGACGTCGGCGGCGGTTTGATGTGCCATTTCTCCTCGACCGGGATGTGGAGCAAATGGGGTTCCTGGGGTCTGTTCCGCTGGGCGGACGAAAAGACCGAGGATTCCCCGAAATACCGGGCCTTCGAGCGAGCGCTGAAACGATGGTCGAAGAATTAGGCCGCACTCCAAAATATTCTTTTAAAAAAACCTTTCCGACCGTTGACTTTTAATTTCGATTCTGGTAAAATACAGAGTATACACAACTAGTATTCAAATTTTTATTTACTTTCCTGAAAGGAGTAGTTATGAAAAAACTCTGTATTGTTGCCGCGATTGCGGCGTTCTGTCTGACGGCGCAGGCTGTCAGGTCGGAACAGACGAACGACTATTCTGTCACGCCTGTTCCATTTACGTCCGTTAACGTTAACGACGTCTTCTGGCAGCCGCGTCTGAAAACCGCCTGCGACGTTACCGTTCCAGACTGTTTCAAGAAATGCGAAGATACGCGAATCCCCAACTTCGCCCGCGCCGCCGGCATGGAACCCGGTCCGTTCCGCGGCATTTACTTTGACGATTCCGACCTCTATAAAATCATCGAGGGCGCAGCGTACGTCCTGGCTCTGGAGAAAAACGAGGAGCTGGACAAATACGTCGATTCTGTAATCGAGAAAATCGCCGACGCTCAGGAGGACGACGGGTATCTGTACACGTCCAGAACGATTTTCCAGAAGTATCCGCAGTACAAGCCGGTCTACACGCCGCCGGGAGGACGCGAACGATGGTCTAATACAGGCGGACACGAACTCTACTGCGCCGGGCACATGTACGAAGCCGCCGTCGCTCATTATATCGCTACCGGAAAGCGGAATTTCCTCGACGTCGCGATTAAAAACGCCAATCTGATTTGCGACACGTTCGGCGTCGACAAAAAGCAAAACTGGCCGCCGGGACATCAGGAAATCGAAATTGGTCTGGTCAAGCTGTATCGTCTTACCGGCGACAAGAAGTACCTCGATCAGGCGAAGTATTTCCTTGACATCCGCGGACGCGCCGAAGGTCGTACGTTCGGTATTTACGGCGCGTACAATCAGGATCATCAGCCCGTTGTCGAGCAGACCGAAGCTATCGGGCACGCGGTTCGCGCGGCGTACATGTATTCCGGAATGGCAGACGTTGCCGCCATGACCGGCGACGAGTCGTACGTCAAGGCGATTAATGCTATCTGGAAGAACGTTGTCGGATCCAAGCTGTATGTAACAGGCGGAATCGGGTCAACGCGTCACGGAGAAGCGTTTGAAGGCAGCTACATCATGCCCAACGACACGGCTTACTGTGAGACGTGCGCCAATATCGCCAACGTCTACTGGAATCACCGCATGTTCCTCTGGACGGGCGAAAGCAAATACATTGACGTTCTGGAACGCTCGCTGTACAACAGCGTTCTTTCTGGAATCAACCTCGACGGCGATCATTACTTCTATCCCAACGTTTTGGACGACTCCAAAGGCCGCGACCGTTCCGCCTGGTTTGGCTGCTCCTGCTGCCCGAGCAACCTGTCGCGATTCCTGCCTTCCATGCCGGGATACATGTACGCTGTAAAAGACAACTGCGTCTATATCAATCTCTACGCCCAGTCCGAGGCGACTTTGAAAGGCGTTACAGTCGACGGCAAACCCGCCGACGTCATGATTAAAGTCGAAACGAAATACCCGTGGGACGGCGCGGTCAAGGTTACCGTTCTGACCGACGGCGACTATACCGTCAAAGCGAGAATCCCCGGCTGGTCTGTTGGAGAAGCGGTTCCGGAAGTCGACGGGAATCATCTGCACTCGTTTGTCAACTTCGACAAATCCCTCAAGCCAACCTGCGACGCCAACGGCAAAGACGTCAAGCAGGAAACCGGCTACTTCGTTCTCAGCGGAACGTGGAAGGCGGGAGACTCGTTCACCGTCAACCTCCCGATGCAAACGCTCAAGGTTGTAACAGACGAACGCGTCAAGGCGGACGTTGGGCTGGCCTGCATTCAGCGCGGCCCGCTGGTGTACTGCGTTGAAGCTCAGGACTGCGTCGTCAAGGAAACCGGCAAAGCCCCGCGCAATCTGCACGCAATCGTTCTTGCAGACGACGCTCAGCTTACGACGGAATTCCAGCCGAATCTGCTCAACGGCGTTATGACCGTCAAGGGAACGCTCAAGGAATGCGTCCTCAATAAAGACGGCTCTGTAACAACCCGAGACGTCGATTGCACCGCGATTCCGTACTACTCCTGGGCGAACCGCGGTCTTAGCCCGATGGCGGTCTACTTCCCGCGAACGGTTAAAGCGGCAACGCCTCTTGCTCCGCCGACGCTTGCATCTGAAGCCAAGGCGACTGCGTCGTTTGTTAATCGACAGCCCGCCGGTCCGGTCGAACTGGTTCAGGACGGCGTCTTTCCGAAGCACAAAGACGACAACGAATGCCCGCGCTGGCACTGGTGGTCTAAAAACGGAACGAAGGGCAAACCGCAGTGGATTGCTTACGAGTTCACAAAGCCGACAACGGTAAAGAAGGTTTCCGTCTACTGGTTTGACGATACCGGAATCGGCGAGTGCCGCGTCCCGAAATCCTGGAAACTGCTCTATAAGACGGAATCCGGCGACTGGAAAGAAGTCCCGAACCCGTCCGGCTACGACTGCAAGACCTGGGACTGGAGCGTTACAACGTTCGACCCCGTTACAACGTCCGGCTTGAAAATCGAGATTGAATCCCAGCCCAACTACGCCGGCGGAATTCACGAATGGACGGTTGAGTAATTAGTAATTAGTGATTTTCAATTAGCAATTGTACTCTCCCCTTGCTAAAGTTTTTTGGAAAGGGGAGTTTGAGGGGAAGAACCTTTTTTTCAAAAAAGGTTTTCCCCTCATAAATTAAACTTGAAAAAACTTCCCTAAAAGGGAGCCAGCTTGCTGGCGACCTAAGTTTTTTCAAGTTGGGCGAAGTCCGCCCATCGACGATTATTATCCCGCCGCATCATTTTGCATTTATACAATATTATATCCCTCCCATGAAAAACCCCATATTGAGACTGTTTTCCCTCGTTCTGGTTTGCTGCTTTGTATCGCTCTCCTACGCTCAGGAACCAGCCGCTCCTGCCGCCGACCAGCCGGCGAAAATTCGCGTTGCGATGTACTCTGACAAGGGCGTTGGACCGAACGCGTATAAGAACTTCCCTCCGATTTTTGAATCCGCCCCCCGATTCGAAATGACCAAAGTTAACGGTCAGCAGATTCGCGACGGCATTCTCGACAACTTCGACATCTTCCTTCTTCCCGGCGGGATGTCGTCCACAGAAGCCGAGTCGATGCAGCCCGAGGGCGTCAAGAAGCTCAAGGAGTTTATCAAGTCGGGAAAAGGCTATCTTGGCTTCTGCGCCGGCGCGTATTTCCCGATTGATCAGCGGTTCATGGACAACGCTCAGATGAAAACGCGAATCTGGCAGCGCGGTTTGGCGTTTCTGAAAGTCGAGCCGACCGACCTGGGCGTGAAGATTTTCGGCGAACAGTACAGGGGAATTCAGATCTGCCGGTATCACAACGGACCGATTATCAATATCAACATGAATCCGCTTTTATCGCCGGTTCAGCCTTTGTGCTTTTATCGGTCTGAGGTTTCCAACCTCGGTTCCGCGCCGGGACTTCAAATCAATTCGCCTGCAATTGTATTAACGACCTACGGAAAAGGTACGATAATCACCGTCAGCCCGCACCCGGAATACACGCCCGAACTGTACGGAATCGTGCTGGGATGTCTCAACCATCTGGCGGACAACATTCTTTACGGTCAGCCGGAACAGGGCGTTATCCGAACGGGTCAAACGCCGTCGGAAGAAAACATGGCTCTGCGTAACCGCGTTCTGGACTACATGCGATCCATGGCGGAACTGGAATGGACGCCGGCAGAAGACCTCGAATGGTGGGCGGATAAAAACCGCGTTCTTTATAAAAAGGGCGAGACGTACAAGGGAATCCCGTACTCTAAAGAATGGCAGTGGTCGAGCTTGGAAGATTTCAAATCGTACTTGCAGGAACAGGACGGGAAACTGGTTTACACCGGCCCGACGGAGTACTATCAGTACAAAGCCAACGCGTGCGCGTGCGCGTGCTCGTTCTCGTGGCGATCCGTCTGCCCGGACATGCCAATTTTGAAAACGATTAACCTCGAACCCGGCAAGATTTATATTTCGTCACGCGTTGACGGCAAGACCCGCCAGGCGTTCCTGAAAGTCGGCGACTACAAAATGACGAAATACGACGACTCTAAAGCCGTCGTCAAAGACAACGGAAAAGATGCGATGTTTGCCTGCTACGCTCAGCTTCTGCCCGGCGACGGACTGGTTAAACGCCCGTCCGGACACGCCATGATGGTCATGCGCGTTGACGCAGAAAATCAGACGGTTTATATCATCGACCAGTACGGCGTCGAAAAGGGCAAGACGGAACTTGTCAATAAGAACCAGTCCTGGCACGTCGACAAGCCGTTCACGTACGAAGAGTTATTCGAACAGGGCTACTTACCCATCAGCCCGTTCTTCCTGAACGATTAAGGATTTAAGCCGCAAACGTATGTGACATTTCGGGGAGTGCGGCGGCTTGACGCCGCCTTGTCCAATGTCCCGCTGTTATCCTTCGCCGTAACCGGAAACACCCTCGGATCGCGAGCGAAGCTCGCCTCATAAGCCTCACACTCTAGTTCGCGAAGTCCGCAAAGGAATTTATATGAGTACAGTTCATGAAACCATTTGCCTTTATTAGAAACCTCAAAATGAGAACGAAGCTGTTAATGCTTCTTTTCGTGGTCTTTTGCGGCTGGTTTTGCTATTTTAATTATTATCCGTTACCCAAAATCAACCACGCTCAGAGCCGACCGAATACAGAAGTTCAAATGGAAATAATTAAGGTGATACTTGCATCCTGCGGCAAGTATACTTGTCGAGTTGAGGGAGGACTGTTCAAAGATTTGCACCTCGTTCACGTCTTTGGCAATGCCTATTATTCATGTTACGGGATTCCATTTACCCATACTATTTATCGGAATCACAACACGGATTTCGACGAACAATTTATCTTAACAACCATTCAAAACAGAGTAGTTGGCATTGACGTCAATCTCAATAAAATAGAACAGCTTTCCAGACAAAAACCGGAATTGTTTAAAACCGTCCCTGTCGAGGAATATCAAAATCTGCATTTTCTGTCTCGCTTTAAGACATTGGACGAGATTAAAATTACGCCGCTCCCATCTGTTTCTGATTGGAACTCAATTGTGGACGCCTCGCCGCGGTATCTCACCCTACAGACGAACTCTTGCGGATGGGATTCAAGACTGCCAGAGTACGATTTTTCTTTGCTGAAGAATTGCACTTCATTGAACATTGACGGAGCGATAATAACTCGTCAGCAGTATATGGAAATATTAAACAATCCCCGATTGAACGCCCTTAAATTAAACGTTAGATTTGACGAACCTAAAGACAAAACAAACGAGGAACAGGGGAAAGGGTGCGATAAACTTGGGGTTGCGAAAATAGATAAGATTAGCAATTGAGCATAGTCAACGCCTTCAGGCGTTTGTTCCTCACAGCTTCAGCTGTGAGAACAATTAAAAATAAATAAAATATCGTAGCCCACGCCTTTAGGCGTGGGAAAAGGATAAGGGAGAATCATAAATTAACGCAAAAATCCCTTACCCCTCCCGCGCCCCTTTGGGGCGCGGGAGGGGGGAAGGGGGTGAAGCGTTTAGGAGAGTTTTCACCTAGTCCCCCAGATAAATCTGGGGGCTACGATTATTTTGAATGTTTTTTTCTCCCACGTCTAAAGACGTGGGTATAAGAACAGAAAATCTGGACGCTACAAAAAGGTATTAAGACTTTTTTCTTTTTTCATGCAACCCAATTTTGAACACACCCCACCCCAAAATTTCCCCCCAGCCCCCCCTCCATATAATTTTTAAAATCGCTATAATAATTTAATAAATATTTGACGATAGATATAGATAAATTTCTATCGATACAAATTTAGCGGTACTTCCCCGCGCGGCGGACGAAGGTTGTTGACCGTGAAAACCGATGCCTTTAACCTTTAAGGAGTTAAACAGATGGCAAAAATCGTAATTTTGGACACATTGTCCCAGGACGGCTTGGATTTGTTGAAAAACGCTGGAATCGAATACGAGGTTCGCACGGGTTTGGCGGGCGAAGAGCTTAAAAAGACGCTCACCGAATTCGACGGCGCCATCTGTCGTTCCGGAGTGAAAATTACGGCTGACGTTCTGGAAGGCAACACGCGTCTTCGCGCTATCGCTCGCGCGGGCGTTGGAACGGACAACATCGACAAGGCGATGGCAACCCGTCTGGGAATCATCGTCATGAACACGCCCAGCGGAAACACGCTCTCGACAGCGGAACAGACCCTGGCGCTCATGTTCGCTCTGGTTCGTCATACCGCCCCGGCTTATCAAAGCCTGATCGAAGGCCGCTGGGACAAAAAGCTCTTTACCGGAACTCAGCTGGCTGGCAAGACGCTCGGCATTATCGGTTTGGGACGCATTGGTCAGGCGATTGCCAAACGCGCTCTGGCAATGGAAATGAAGGTTATCGGATTCGACCCCTTCATGACCGAAGCGAAAGCCAAGGAACTCGGAATTACGCTCTACGCGAACTACAAAGACATGCTTCCGTACTGCGATCTGCTTACCGTTCACACCCCGCTCACCGACGCCACCCGCGGCATGATTTCCGACGCTGAAATCGCCATGCTGCCCAAGGGAGCGCGCCTGATCAACTGCGCTCGCGGCGGCATTTACGACGAAGCCGCTCTGGTTCGCGGTCTGGAAAGCGGTCAGCTAGGCGGCGTCGCTCTGGACGTTTACCCGTCTGAACCCTGCAAGCAGAATCCGCTCTTCGGTATGAAAAACGTCGTCTGCACGCCTCACCTTGGCGCGTCGACCGAAGAAGCTCAGCTCAGCGTTGCTGTCGAAGCGGCTCAGCTGATGGTCGATTTCTTCAAGACGGGCGCAATTCGTTCCGCCGTCAATACCAGCCCGCTGGATCCGAAAACGCTCGAAGATCTTCGCGGATACCTCAACGTTGCGTGGAGAATGGGCTTGTTCCTCGGACAGATGGGCACTTCCGCCCCGGTTTGCCTCAAGCTGACGTACAAAGGCGAAGTCGCCAAAAAGAACACCGCTCTGCTGACAAGCGCGTTCGCCGCCGGATACATGGAAAAAGCGTCTGACGTTGGAGCCAACATCGTCAACGCCGACATTTTGCTTCGCGAACGCGGAATCGAACTGATCGAAGAACGCTCGACCGAAGTCGTCAACTTCAATTCGACAATCACCGCTCAACTCAAAACGGAAACCGCTGTTTATACGATTCAGGGAACTCTGTTCGGCAACGACATGCCGCGTTTGATTCAAATCGACGACAGCCGCATGGAAAGCTACCTCGACGGCAACCTGATCGTCTTCGATTATGACAACGTCCCCGGTATGTTGGGCAAACTCGGAACAATCTGCGGAAAGCACAACGCCAACATCGCTCAGATGTGCGTCGGCGCCAGCCGATCCACCGGCACCCAAATCGGCGCCCTGTCTCTGGACTCCGTCCCGACTCAGGAACTGCTCGAAGAAATCCGCAACATGGAAGGCGTCAAGTACGCCAAGCCGGTTGTACTGCCCAAAGTTCATGAACTGCCCGTCTGGCTGAGCTGAGGTCAATTAGCAATTTGAAATGAGCAATTAGCAATTACGCAAGCGCTGATCGGAGGGTTAGCGTAAGAAAATATTAAAAATGAGTATGACGTTGAGTCATACTCATTTTTGTACTTCCGACAAGACGGTGCCTTAAATTTTCTCGCAACTCGTAACTCGCAACTCGCAACTAAAATGAATTACAAGGTTATTGATAAAGACACGTATTATCGGAAAGGCGTTTTTCGTCATTTTAGCGAAGACTGCAAATGCTCGACGTCGATGACGGCGCGGCTGGATGTAACAGACGTGGTCTCGTATTCCAAAAAGACGAATACAAAGTTCTATCTCAATTTCTTGTATCTGCTCTCAAAGGTTCTCAACTCCCGCGACGATTACAAGATGGCGTATAACTGGAAAACGCAAGAGTTGATCTGTTATGACGTCGTCCATCCGACGCAGTACGTTTTCCATGACGATACCGAAACGTTTACGCTCGTCTATTCTGAATACTGCGCGGATTACGAAACGTTCTACGCCAACGCCATGGCGGACGTGGAAAAGGCAAAGCAGACCCGGGAATACGGCTTGGACATGGCGAATCACCCGAACTGGTTTGACGCGTCGTATATTTCGTGGCTGTCCTACGATTCCCTTAATGTTGAGCTGCCGGACGGCTATTTGTACTTTCTGCCGATTATTAACTGGGGACGATACCGCGAAGAAAACGGCAGACTTCAAATGCCGGTAACCGTTCGCCTCAATCATGCCATTGCTGACGGTTATCTGGTCGCAAATGTTTACCGTTTGTTACAGAAGGAGATCGCGGCGTTCGTCGGTTCAAATTCGTGAGTTTGTCAAGGAAACGTAACCTCAATATTCTCTTGACATCGAATTCCTCTTTTATTATAATAACAGTCGTTGGAATAAATTAAATCGCGTATTAGATAGGTTTATAGTTAGTCTGAAATACAGAATATGGCTAAAAGAAGAGCGGAAGTTGACGTTTCGCATTGTGTTGCCTGCGGCGCGTGCGAGAACGTTTGCCCAAGAGAAGCAATTAAGGTCGTTCGCGGATGCCGCGCCGTGGTCGACGCTGAGAAGTGCGTCGGGTGCGGGCTGTGCGCCAAAGCGTGCCCGTCAGGCGCCGCGACGGTAAAAGCGCTGGAAGGAGAGTCATGAAACAAAAGCATTGGTATGATTATCTCTGGATATGGGCGATTGTCTACTTTACGCTGGGATTCTTCAACATCCTTTTTGCGTGGCTGGGCATGTTCGACTTCCTGCTCCCGTTGATTTTTGCAATCTTCTTCAGGAACAAGTGGTTCTGCATTAACATGTGCGGACGCAGTCAGCTGTTCAATCTGCTCGGCGCGACGATGCGTCTGAGCCGTAACAAGTCCACGCCAAAATTCCTGTCGTCTCGCTGGTTCCGATACGTGTTCCTCGTCTTCTTTTTGGCGATGTTCACCAGCATTATAGTCCAAACGTACTTTGTCGCGTCCGGCGTCCATTCGCTCAATCAGGCGGTAACGTTGCTTTGGACGTTTCAAGTTCCGTGGAAATGGGCGTACGCGCCGGATTTGCTCCCGGAATCGTACGTCTGGGTCGCTCAATTCGCCTACGGGTTCTACAGCTTGATGCTGACGTCGGCTATAATCGGTCTGGTTATGATGTATTTCTTCAAACCGAGAAGCTGGTGCGCCTTCTGCCCGATGGGAACGATGACGCAGGGAATATGTCAAATTCAGAATTTGAACAAACAGGATTAGGGGACGCTCGACAATTTTTATTTTTTTGAACCCATACTCTCACGCAAAGTCCGCCAAGAAATCTTTAAAACTTCGCGAACATCCTCCGCACCTCCGCGTCTCCGCGTGAGATTTGCCCGGGCGTCTCGCGCCGACGAGGTCGGTTCTCCTGCCTTGCTAAAGTATTTTTAATCACAAAGAACACAAAAAACACATAGAGCGCAAAGAATATTTTAAAACTTCGCGAACATCCTCCGCATCTCCGCGTCTCCGCGTGAGATTTGCCCGGGCGTCTCGCGCCTAATTTTGAATTTTCCCCTTTCCCGTCTTGCATTTCATTTCTCATTCTTGTACAATAACTCTATATCGGCATGGATTGTTCGCGCCTGCCGGGTTGTTCATTATTTATACTATTAGAATTTATCATGAAAAAGATTGTATTATCGCTGTGTCTGACGCTTGTTTTGTCAGCCGTTTCCGTTATGGCGCAGGACGCTGTTACAGTTCCCGCCAGTTTGAAAGGTTCGCCCTGTCTTGAAGGGTATGCGCTCGTTCAGGGCATGAACATCGCCAATCAGATGTACGACAACCTCCATAAATCCGGGACGAAGTACGAATTGGCGGACAACGTCCAGAAGTTGAAAGAGCAGGGCGTTCTGTTCGATCGCGTTGGGTACTGTCTGGAATACGCGCCGACGGCGGACGCTCCGCTGGAATACGTGTTTGTAACGTTCGATTCCGCCAACATGACAACCAACGTCGCCAAGATCGGCGTTCCGGATTTCCCGTCCGGCATTTTCTATCAGCAGGTGGTAAAGAAACTGGAAGTAACGTCCAACGTTAAGGGCGTTCAGACCGGAAAGTTTAAGCGCGGCTATCTGGAATTCTGGCCCTGCAATTACGGTCAGGGAGCCAAGGGGACGATTGCCGGGCGCGGTCCGTCGACTCACCAGATTCCCGCGGAAGATACGAAGGGCGCGATTTCCGAAGGCAACCCGTTCTCGTACGACATCAACGACGCCCCGCATTGGGATGTCCCGGAGGGATACGGCTCTATGCAGGTTCACAATCTGGATGCTCTTCAAACGGTTTTCGCTTTCAACAGCTTCACACAGTTAAACAAAAACAATCCCAAGGCATTTGGAATTGGAAACGCTCCGTCAGGCGAGCCGGACTACACGTTCAACTACGACAAAGGCAAGTACGCCGTCGCGAATCTGTATACGTTTATTCGACCCTGCAAGGCGGTCTTGACGACCAACGAGACGAAGTCCGGAATCGAATTCTATCAGCGCGGCAAAGACGGCTCGGCGATGGTTCCGATTTCCGGGACGTTCCAAACGGCTGACGGCGTTACAATCGAGTCCATCGAAGCCGTCGCAGACACGGGCGCCAAAGCAAAGATGGCGATTTGCGTTAAAGGCGAATATCTCGGCGCGATCGGCTTGCCAGCCGGCTGGCACAGCATAACAGTAACAGCCAAAGACGCGTCCGGCGCCGTTGTCGCAACTGCGACGCTGGATAAAATCGGCGTGGGAGAAATCTTCATTACGTGCGGACAGTCGAACTCCGCCAACCACGGCGACGTCGCCAACGGGATGCACAAGTTCACCAAGACGGGAAACGCCGTCATGTACGATTTGAAACTCAAGTCCTGGATTCCGTCCTGCGACCCGCAGCGCGGCGCGACGGGAGAAAACGGCTCTACCTGGGTTCCGTTTGCAGACGCATTGTCGGAAAAACTAGGCGTTCCAGTCGGAACCGTCGCAACCGGATACGGCGGATCGAGCGTCTCTCAATGGCAGCCGGGAACCGACTTCCTGGAGAACCGACTTCTCCCCGCCATTCGCGCCTTGAACGGGAACTTCGCCGGGATTCTGTGGCATCAGGGAGAATCCGACCACTCCCGCGACATGAAAAAGGACGAGTACTATAACAAACTCCGGACGGTAATTTACATGTCCCGCAAAGAGGCGGGCTGGGACGTCCCGTGGGGCGTCGCGCTGGTTTCCTACTGTCGGAAAGGCGGCGTCTGGACGCCCGGCGGCGAAGCGCTGGAAGCGCAAAAACAGCTCATTGCCGACGACCCGCTAGTCTTTGAAGGTCCCAATACAGACGTCCTGACTCGCGAACAGCGAGGAAACGGAGGAAATCAGATTCACTTCAGCGTCGACGGCTTGGACTACGTCGGTCAGCATTGGGCGGAGACCGCTGAAAAGATGCTGAAAAAATAATGAGCTAACGCCCCGCGCATACCCTGCGACGAAGCGACCAACGGGAGTGGTTATTAAACTTCTCGCGCGGTAGCGCGGATAGGGAACGGCGCCTCGCCGACGGACTTACGTCCGCGATCCAGAATCGTTACTGGCTGCGTCCCGTGGGTAACAGCGAGTCGAAGCGACCAACGGGAGCAGCGCTCTCCCTGTTCATACGGCGTTACTGATATCGTCTGAACTGTCCGGTTGCTTTGAGGTAGGCTGAGCTTATCACGCCCAGCAGAATCGGCGTGTACAGGGCTTGAGAAATCAGGCTGACATAACCGCTGGAAAGGAAGCCGCCAAAGACTGCCATTGTAAAAAAGCCGATGAGCATTGAAATCAGGAATAACAAAGAAATCGTTCCAAACAGCGCGGAAAGATTTCTTTTAGCGATTAAATACGACAATTGAAACGCTTTTGTAGCCGATACGTTTGAGTCAGCAATCAGAGGAAAGACAAAGAACAAATAAACCATAAAAAATATCAGCAACATAAAGAAGAGAAAAACGGCAAAAAACGAAAGCCCCGCCATCGCCATTGCAATAAATATAAAAGACGCGACAACGCCGAACGCCATGAATAAAACAAGCAACAGGAAGCACGCGATCAAGACCCGTAACGGCGAATCGAACCCGGAAAAGACCAGCCAAAAGGCGGCTTTCTGATTTCTGCCGTAGGCGTTGAACAAACGAATGCCGCCGATAAGAAGAAAGACGTCTGCCAAAGAAACCAGAATATTGCATCCAGAAAGAAGGAAGGCTTTTTCTGTTGGTATGCTTTGAGAAAACGCCATGTACTCTTGAAAAACTTCTTCAAACGTTTCCTTTTCAGAAAGCGTCTTATAGATGTCTGCCATTTCCGGAAGAATCGCGGTCTGCACCAGGTTCAATATCAAATTGGGAACGACAAGCAAAATCGCCAAAAGAATCATAACGCCAAAGCGCTCTGAAATCAGACGATACGCTGACAACACCGCGTCCCAGGAGAAAAACGGCTGCAGCGACAGATTTCTGGATTGATGATACGCTTCCCGCGTGGCGGTTTCCCGCATATCATCGAATTGCATCGCTAACTGTTTATATTGATACTGTTGATCAAACGTTGACGTTTTTTCTGACTCAAACTTGTTATTTGACGCTTTTACTTCTGGCGTGTATAAAAACTCTGATTGACACGCCGGACATTTTACCGTTTGAGTATCAGCGCCGTCTGGAATATACAGCAATTGTCCGCAGGATTTGCAGCGTATGTACATGGAAGTAGGGAGTAGGGAGTGGGGAGTAAGAAATGAGGCGTTATTTAATTCGCCGACGGCGAATTACTATTGCCTACTGCCTCTTTACTCTATTTTATAACTATATCCAACCTTGTCAATAGGCAGAAATTACTCAAATTAGAAACTTATTGATTTGCCAATAAAAAAATTTGAACTTTTTCAAAAAAATTGGACTTTTCCCACTGTTTTTTTGTTTTCGAATACTGTACAATGAACGTGTGAATTGATGAAAGACTTTTTTCAGAAAGAGATTATATCGTATGCTAAACAGAAGCAACTGTCCAACGCTTTTCGATAGAACCTCTTCATAACAAACAGAATCCATACAGACGGCTCTTCTCATGTCAACCTCATCACCTAAAACCACAAATTCGTTCGATCTTTATCAGGCGCTCATTCAGGCTCCTGAGGGAAGCTCTATTACCATTCCAGCCGGCGAATACCAGCTCAGGGAACCGCTGAAGATCAATAAAAGCGTCAATCTTATTGGAGAAACCGGCGATCCGACAGACGTTAAGTTAATCAGCCAACATGGAGCCGCCGTCGTGATAAGCGCTACCTCAGCCCAGCTTTGCGCCTTAACGTTGACCAATCAAAACGCAGACGAACTGGAAAGCTCGACAGATCTGGTTCTCTCGTCCATTGTTGTAGTTCTGGAAGGCGAATCTGAAATTGTCAACTGCGTTATTACGGGTAAAGGGGACGGCATCGTCGTTTGCGGATCTCAATCCGCTCCGATTGTCCGCTATTGCACCGTCAAAAACTGCACCTGCGGCGGCGTCTGGATTTGCCAAAAGGGCAGGGCGATTCTGTTTCAATGCGATATATCCCACTGCGGACACGCTGCGCTGGCTGTCAGCGAGCAATCGGCTGTCAAGGCGATTAAAACAGATGTTCATCACAGCAGCAATATCGGCGCATATATTATCCAAAACAGTTTCGGACGTTTTCGCAAATGTTCGTTTCATCACAACGCCTTGACGGGGTTTGAACTCCGGGACGGCAGCGACTGCGTCTGCGAGACCTGCACGATGCACAGCAATCAGGAACACGGCGTTTGCGTCTGGGACAACTCCATCGGTCGATTTGAACATTGCGACATCTACGATAACATGTCGATTCAGTTTCTCAGCCTCAACAGCTCACCCCAGCTGGTGGAAAGCGAGATTCACGAATCGCCCGGGATTGGCGTCTGGTTCCATAAAGGCAGTCGCGGACAGATGGAGACATGCGAGGTTTACAACACGGCAGACGCCGCCGTCGTCGTTTCCGAGAATTCAGACCCCGCCATCGTCGACAGCGTGTTTCATCATTCGCGTCAAACAGGCGTCATGAGCATTCTCAACGCTCAAGGACGATTCAAAAACTGCGAGACGTTTCTGTGTAACAACGGAGGCATTCTGGTTGCCGACGAAGCCGCGCCCACGTTCATCGATTGTTACATCCATCACAACAAAGAATTCGGCGTTCAGGTTATCAACCAGGGCGAAGGGAAATTCTACAACAACAGTTTCTTCGACAACGGCGGCTACAATTGGCTCATAGAAGACTCCGCCGGCGACGTCGTCCGGGAAGAGAATTCGCCCAACTGGTAAGGAGATTGGAACGTCATCCGCCCAAATTATTAATGAATATTAAAACCGCTTGGTTGTTGTATCATTACGTTTGTAATAAACGTAATTATCATTCAGAAAGGATTTTATATGTTACATTGGCTTGATAAAAAATTACACGAGACGTGTGTGGCAGTCGTACAATTTTTTGTACTGTTGGCAACAATCGCTGTTTATTGTTTTTTCGCTGCAACTGTAATCTTCTGGGTTTCATTTACAGCATGGTTGACTGATCATCCAACAGACAATTGGAACAGTTTTTTTGAATTGGTTTCTAAACAGGCTAACTCAGAGTTCTTTACGCTCTTGATGCTAAATCCCTTTGTGCTTGTTCTTACCTGTACATTAACGATTGTAGTAACCATTTGGTGTCATAGCTGGTTCTTTCAAACGCCTAAATTTCCTGAAAAAGAAGTAAAGTGATAAAAGACGAAAAAGAGGGAAAGGATTAGCTTTTGCTCAAATGAAAGAATCTCAAAGGAGGCAGTGTCAAAACGTGTTTTTTCCAATCACATATTAGATTTGGACGATGCAACTTGACTCCCCTTCCTTTGGGGGTTCCCCATTTTCAGACTGCCGGGTTTATGCTATAATAAGAATATGTCCAATAAATCCGGGGCGTCTGTAATGACGTTCAAATTCTTCCTGCTGGCAGTCGTTTTGCTGATCGTTGTAACAGCGGCGATTCTGTTCGGTTCCGTTTGGATTCCGCCGACAGAGCTGATACATTCGCCGCTGCTGAGAATGCGCTTGACCAGAGTTCTCGCCGGGGCGCTCGTCGGCGCGGGGCTGTCGGTTTCCGGAACCGTCTTTCAGGCGATTCTTCGTAACCCGCTGGCAGACCCGTACGTTCTGGGCGTGTCCTCCGGCGCGGGCCTTGGCGCGGCGCTGACAATGGCGGCGGGCTTGGGTCTGTGGGCGGCGTGGACGATTTCCGCCGGCGCGTTTTTAGGCGCGCTGCTGTCTATCGGGTTCGTCTATTTTATCGCCCGGGAACGGTCCGGCGCGGTTCACGTCTATACGCTTTTACTGACCGGGGTTATGTACAGCGCCTTTGCCAGCGCCGGGCTGATGATCGTCTTTATTTTAGCTCCCAACGAACGCCTGCCGGGTATTTTGTGGCAGCTGCTGGGGTCGCTTCAGATTTACGATTCCCGACTTCTCTGGATTAGCGGCGCGGTAATCGTTATTGGAATACTCGGGGCGGTTTTGACGGCGTCCGCTCTCAACCCGATGATTTTAGGGGACGACAAAGCGCATTCGCTGGGCGTCGACGCGAACCGAACCCGATTGACCGCCTTTGTTTTGGCGTCGCTCATTGCCGGCGCGTGCGTGAGTCTTTGCGGACTGATCGGATTCGTAGGTCTGGCGGCGCCGCATATCAGCCGACGTCTTTTCGGACAGGATTATCGACGCCTCGTTCCCGCCAGCGTCTTAACCGGGGCGACGCTGCTTATCGCCGCCGACCTGATGGCGCGAAGTCTGCCGCTGACCGGAGCCATCGCAGCAGAAGCCCCCGTCGGAATCGTTACCGCGTTAATCGGCGCGCCGTTCTTCCTGGTTATCATGTCCAGAAGAAAAGTAAGCTCGTAACGCGACGGATTAGCGCCGATTGATTAATGGACAATTCAATCATCATTTGCACATCATAAGATTTTTAAACACGAAAAACACGAAAATTTAAAAATAATTTTAAAACCTTTTCGTCTTTTTCGTTTCTTTCGTGTACTTCGTGTTTAAATTAAAAATAAATGCCTGTTTTTTAGCTCGCAGGTTCGCACTTGTCGGATGAACCTTTACTCTTTTGCGCCTTGCTCTTTGAGCCATTCAACCAGTTTTTTATTCCTGCTTGTCGCAGCACACGCTAAAACCGTTGTTTCATTGTTGGATTTTGCACTAATATCCGCCCCTTTTTCGACAAGCCATTGAACCAGTTCCAAATTTCCGGTATAGGCAGCAAAATGCAAGACTGACATTCCGAAACAGTCTTTGGCGTTGACGTCCTGTCCTTTTATCACGAGCCACTCAACCATTTCCAGATTGCCGCTTCTGGCGGCGAAATGAATGGCAATCCTACTGCTATTGTTTTTTGCGCTGAGGTCGGCGCCTTTTTCCACGAGCCATTGAACCAGTTGCAGATTCCTGCTTTGGACTGCAGCATGTAATACTGTTATTCCTGTGAGAAAGTCTTTTGAATTGACGTCTGCGCCTTGATTTACCAGCAATTCAACCAATTCCAGATTGCCGCTTGTGGCAGCGGTTGGAATTGCATCATTAGCCCATTGGGCTTTATCTTGAATTTCTACCCCATTTTCCATTAACCATCGAACCAGTTCCGCGGAACCGACGGAAAGGGCTTTATCCATAACGGTTGTACCAGTTGCGTCTGCTGCGTTGACGTCAGCCCCATTTTCGACAAGCCATTGAACCAACTCCAAATTCCCGTTCAGGACGGCGCTATGCAAAATCGTATCGCCAGAATCATTTTTAGCGTTGACGTCCAGTCCATGTTTTATAAGCCATTGAACCAGTTCTAAATTTCCGCTTAATGCTGCTAAATGAAGAACAGTGGTTTTGTCGTTGGTTTTAGCGTTGACGTCCAGACCCTGTTTTACAAGCCATTTGACAAAATCCAGATTGCCGCTTAAGGCGGCATAATGCAAAACCGTATGTCCATACTCCGTTTTTGCTTTGACGTTCAGTCCCTGTTTTATAAGGCGCTTGACCAGATCGAGATTACCGCTAAATGCGGCATAATGCAATGCCGTCTCGCCAAATTCTGTTTTCTCATTGATGTCCGCACCCTGCGAGACCAGCTCTTGAACCAGTTTTAAATCTCCTTTGACAGCCGCATAATGCAGCAAACTGGCGCCTTTAACTGTTCTTATTGTTAAATCATGATTTCCAGTTTGCAACATCTGTTCAAAATAGTTAACGGAAACGTTATCAAAGAAAAAAGTATTAATCAGTCTTTGATGAGTAGAATTCTCGGCGCCGTAACACAAACCGGCAAGGCACGCCCAACAAGCAAATAAAACGCTCAAAATAAATGTACGGTTAATCATGATTCTACGTTGAAAAAAGAAGAAAACAAACGGAGAAAACAGCATTTGCACAACGCAAACGATGGACTATATAATCATATTATAGGCGATTTCGGCAGTTTATGCAAGAGCGTTTAGAATGTATACTAAAAGAGGGGGGGATTTGATTGAGTGAAATAGTTTCTATCCCCACGTCTTTAGACGTGGGGAATAATTACATTTTAAAAAACCGTAGCCCCCAGATTTATCTGGGGGACTAAACAAGCGCGCCTCTCCCCAACGCTTCCCCTCCAGTCCTTTCCCCGCTCCGAATGGAGCGGGGAAAGGACTGGAATTCGTGCGTTATAATATACGTTACGTTGCTTTTAATCCCACACCTAAAGGTGTGGGCTACGATATTATTTAATTGTTCTCACTGCTAACGCAGCGTCTTAATTCCCCCGTCGCCGCGTTCCAGTTGACGGGGCAGACTTCGCCGTACTGTTCGTAAAACTGAAGCGCGTCGACCATGCGGAGTTCTTCGTCGACGTTTCTGCCAAAGGGGAGATCGTTAATCGTTTCGTGCCGAACGATGCCGTCTTTGTCGATTAAAAACAGACCTCGCAGAGCCATTCCGCCCGGCAGGAGAATCCCGTACGCCCGGGAGATTTCCTTGTCGAAGTCCGAAATGAGCGGGTACGTCAG
>JAFSMW010000080.1 GCA_017447745.1 Thermoguttaceae bacterium | reverse complement strand
GCGCAGGAAGAAATGCTCAACTACAACAACAGCGGCATGTCCGTTATGGAAATGAGCCACCGCTCAAAGCCGTTTGAAGAAATCATCGGCGCGGCGGAAGCCAACCTTCGTCAGCTGCTCAATATCCCGTCCAACTACAAAGTTCTGTTCTTGCAGGGCGGCGCAAGTCTTCAGTTTGCCATGCTTCCCATGAACCTCGCCAAAGGCAAGTCTGCTGACTACATCGTCAACGGAACGTGGAGCAAAACCGCTATGGGACAGGGCAAAACCCAGACGACCGTTCGCGCCTGCTGGGACGGCTCCGCCGACAACTTCATCCGCACTCCGGACGATTCCGAACTTGACCTCGACCCGAACGCCGCATTCGTTTATCACTGCTGCAACGAAACGATTCAGGGCGTCCAGTTCCAGAAAGCCCCGAAGACTCCAGACGGCGTTCCGCTGCTGTGCGACGCTTCGTCCGACTTCCTTCACAAGCCGATCGACATCAACGACTACGGCTGCATTTTCGCCTGCGCTCAGAAGAACATCGGCCCCGCCGGCGTTACGATTATCGTTATGAGAGAAGACCTGCTCGAACGCGTTCCGGAAGGTCTGCCGTCCATGCTGGACTATAAACTTCAGGACAGCAAAGGCTCAATGCACAACACCCCGCCGACGTTCGCCATCTACATGGTTAAACTGGTAACGGACTGGCTCATCAACGACATCGGCGGTCTGGCGAACATGTACGAAATCAACAAGCGCAAAGCCGCCATGCTGTACGAAGTCGTCGACAACTCTGACGGTTTCTACATTGGTCACGCGAAGAAAGAATGCCGTTCGATTATGAACGTCCCGTTCCGTATGCAGACGCCCGAAATGGACGCCAAGTTCATTGCCGAAGCGGCTCAAAACGGTCTTTGCACGCTCAAGGGACACCGCTCCGTCGGCGGCTGCCGCGCGTCCATCTACAACGCCATGCCGGAAGAAGGCGTCGTTGCTCTGCGCGACTTCATGGTTGACTTCCAGAAGAAGAACGGCTGAGATTAGCAAAGCCTGAACGCGCCTGAGTAAATCAGAGCGTTACAGATCAAACAACCCCGGGAATGCTTGTTCTCGGGGTGTTTTGTAGAGTTCGTAGTTTTTCAATCTCATTTGGTTTTCCATTCGCAAACGAACGTCATTACAGTTGCTGGCATTCCTTCAAATTTAATAGCGAATTTAAGGCTGGGTTCAACCTTTCTACTTGCATTGTGAATTCTAAAACTGATTTGCCAGCCATTATTAAGATACATTTCAACAGTAGTTTTACTATCTTTCTTAAATCTAAGAACAACAAGTTCCGTTGGAAGTTCAACTATTGGAACAGTAATAATTGAAATGTTTACCTGATCTTGTTTGTTCAAAGTATTATGAACGTTGAATGTGCGAATTAGCGTAATGCGTTTTTCGTCATGGCTGATAATCTTATAATAATCTTCACTGCCAATTAAATACTCAAGAAGCTTTTCAGGCAAAGTTCGGTCTTTCTTGTAAGCTCGATTTATTTCGTCAATAAACGCTTGAAGAAGCGGAATATAGACCGTTTCTTCTTTATCTTGAATATCAGTCCAGTTTTTATTCTCGTTCTTTGCTATTTCTAGGCGTGTGAAGATTGATTTTATCGCTTCTTTATAACGTTGACTGCACGGAAGACCATACCATATGTTTCCGAAATCCAAATCTTTACTCAAACGGCTATGTTTAGCGTCTTCGTGGCGATGTTTAATACTTAGACCAATTACCCATGCGATACATTCTCGTCTGATAACAATATCTCTTACATCACCTTCGACACCTTTTTTATCCGTCTGAAATTCCAGCGTTAGCTCATCATTATTGTTGCTTTCTAAAAGCATTGGCTCCAATTCCAACAACATGTCGATGGCGGCTTGGGCTGATAACGTTAAATCGTCCTGCAAATCTTGGTCAATCTTTGACCATGCTTTCTTATTAGCTAATAAACTGGAATTCTCAATTATTCGAGTTTTTCGACGTCTATATAACGCCTCATATAACGTCTGAATCCATATATACTCGTATGCTCGACCTTGATTATTACTATTTTTACTCATTTAGACGTCTACCTCCTCCATATCCCACAAACGTAAATTTACTTCCTTGTTTGCAACACGTCCCTCTAAATGATCTCTAATAGAACACGCAACTTCATAGGCAAGATTTACAGGAACAGCGTTACCGATCATCTTGTAAGCGTCATTCGTATTTTTATACAAGAACTGGAAATCATCTGGAAACCCTTGTATACGCGCGACTTCTCGTATCGTCATACGCCTGTATAGATGTTCTTGACCTTCAACAAAACGACAATCGTTTTTCCCAAATTTTATCATAGTCGGCGCTTGGGGGTGTAACTGACATTGTCTGCCGGACGCCTGAACCGTAAACGCTTGTTCGTCCCACGTCTTAACGCGATTTCGGCTCATAAAAATGGGAGAAAACGAACCCGTAAAATATTCGTTATTATTTATTGCTTCGGGATTGTGATGATTTTTATCGCCAGAGGGAACGGCTGTAAATTGCAAATCCCAAATAACGTCCCGCAACGTAAGCTTTTTGCTGTCGCTTTTTGTTGAACCTTTAGGAAAACTAAAGCGAATGCCCAAGTCTTTACGGAACCCAATGTAAAAGACTCGTTTTCTTTCTTCAGCAACGCCGTAATCTTTAGCATTAACCAAAGTAAGAGAAACGTCATATCCTGCTTTGTCAAACAAGTCCAATATCCGTCTAACAGCGCTGCTATGGCGCTGAGCCAACATGCCGCTGACGTTTTCAGCAAGAAAAAACTTTGGAGCAAACTCTTCAAGAATCCGGATATATTCAAAAAATAGCTGCCCTCTTTTATCGTTAATACCCCGCAACGAACCTGCTTCAGACCACGACTGACAAGGCGGACCGCCAATAATCCCGTCCACTTCGGAAGATATATGATCTGCGATTTCTTTTTTAGTTACTTGCAAAATATCTTTTTCTATAAGATACGTATCAGGATGATTAACCCGGAAAGTTTCCCATATCGTAGAATCGAACTCGTTTGCGACAGGAATTGAAAAACCTGCTCTCTCAAATCCGAGGTCTAATCCTCCGCAGCCGCTAAATAGACTTATGACGTTCATATATTATATTTTTGTAACTTTAAAATTCAAAATCTAAACATTCGCCTAGTTTATCTTCCATAATAATATATGAAATAATAAAAAAGTCAATCCCTGATTTCTTTCTTTAATCAGAATAAAAAAGCGAGAGTCGCAAACGTGCAACTCTCGCTTATTATTTGTTATGCATCCCAATTAGGGACTGCTCAACGCAGGACTATTTCAGATACTTCTTGAGATCTTCAGCCTTGTCGGTCTTTTCCCAGGAGAAGCCTTCTCGGCCAAAATGTCCGCCGGCCGCGGTGGCGCGGAAGATGGGTTTGCGGAGGTCCAGCGTTTCGATGATTCCGCTCGGATTGAGCTTGAATTCCTTGCGGACGATGGCCGTGAGTTCTTCATCTGCCAGTTTGCCGGTTCCGCGGGTGTCAACCAGAACGGAAACGGGTTCTGAAACGCCGATGGCGTAGGCGAGCTGAACTTCGCAGTGGTCAGCCAAACCGGCGGCAACGATGTTTTTGGCGATGTAACGAGCCATGTACGCTGCGGAGCGGTCAACCTTCGTCGGGTCTTTTCCAGAGAACGCGCCGCCGCCGTGAGACGCCCAGCCGCCGTAGGTGTCGACGATGATTTTACGTCCTGTCAGACCGCAGTCGCCATGAGGTCCGCCAACAACAAATTTGCCGGTCGGGTTGATGTAGAATTTGATGTCGCCCTTGTCCAATTCCGGAGGCAGGCACGGCATGATAACGTTCGGAATGACGAATTCAGCAATCTGCTTTTGGTCAACAGACGGGTCATGCTGGGTTGAAACGACGACGGTGTCAATTCGAATCGGCTTGTTGTCTTCGAATTCAACGGTAACCTGAGATTTGCTGTCCGGACGCAGCCAGCTGACTTCGCCCTTCTGACGGGCTTCGGTCAGGCGGTTGGTAATGCGGTGAGCCAGAGCGATCGGCAGCGGCATGAGTTCTGGGGTGTCGTTGCAGGCGTATCCGAACATGAGACCCTGGTCGCCAGCGCCGTCTTTACCGGCAGAGGTCGTTTGAGAACCGACGGAACCGGCGCTAAACGAATAGACAACGTTTTTACCAGCTGCGTCTGCGTCGTTGACGCCCTGCGCGATGTCCGGGCTTTGCTTGTCCAGCGAGACCATGACAGCGCACGTCTCGTCGCAGATGCCCATCTGATCGTCAGTGTATCCAACGTCGTGGATAACCTTGCGAACAACGTCCGGGTAATTGATAACCGCTTTTGTGGTGATTTCGCCAGCGATAATCGCAACGCCGGTGGTAACCATCGTTTCGCACGCGACGCGGCTCATCGGGTCTTGTTCCAAGCAGGCGTCCAAAACGCCGTCTGAAATCTGGTCAGCCAACTTGTCGGGATGCCCCATACTGACAGCTTCTGAGGTAAACAGGTATCTGCCTTTAGCCATTTTAATTTCTCCTGTATAAGTAAGTGGTTAGTGGTTAGTGGTAAGTGGTAAGTGGTAAGTGGTAAGGGTTAAGGAATAAGCGGCAAGTTCAAGGAGAGCTTTGCATCCAAAACTCACCGCATTAGTTTTTAATCTTCTTCATTAACGTTTCCCAGCAAAGCCGAGAAGTCCGTTGCCCATTTTGAACCGGAACTGGAAGTCGTTCCTCCCCTGAGATTGTCGGTTTTTTTGTTGCGATATTTCTTCGCCAACGGTTTGGCTTCGAGGTCTTCGGGATTCTCCTTCTTTTTCTTATGTCCGGGATTGTCTTCTTCAGACTCTTCTTTGGCTGGAGGAGCAATCAGAGCCTTGATGGAAAGCCCAATTTTACGAGCCAGAGGATCCATGGAAATAACCTGAACCTGAACTTCCTGACCAATTCTGACAATGTCAGAAACGTGTCCGACGCGCTGGTGAGCCAATTCTGAAATATGAAGCAAGCCTTCAACGCCTGGCTCCAGTTCGCAGAACGCGCCAAACTGTTCAATTTTGACAATTTTTGCCGTGCAAACCGTATTGACCGCATACTTGACCGGAGCGGTTTCCCACGGGCTAGCCATCGTTTCCCGACGAGAGAAGCTAAGCTTGCCTTTGTCGTCCGTCTTGAGGTACATGACTTTAATCATTTCGCCTTCTTTGACGACTTCATTGGGATCTGTAACGTGTCCCCAGGAAAGACGGCTGATATGAACCAGACCTTCTACGCCGTGCCCGAGATCGACAAAGCAGCCAAACGGCATGATCTTGCGGACAACCGCGTCGAAAACGTCGCCTTCTTTCAGATTGGCGAGGAATTCTTTCTTTTCGGCTTCCTGCTGACGGAATTCATACGCTTTGTGGCTGATAACCAGATTGCGCTTTTCCGGCTTCGCTTCCAGAACGACTGCCATGAGGTGTGTATTGATCAAATCGTCAAAACTGTCGCGATGATAGATGCTGACCTGTCCTGCCGGCATAAAAGCGCGAATATGAGCGACTTCGCATTCCAGACCGCCGGTATTCTGACCGGTAACCAGAGCGTCAACAACCATTCCTTCCTGAACTTCAGACCAGTCGCCGATAATCGCCGCGGCATAGGGCAAAGTTACTTCATACAGTCCTTCAGATTCGTTGAATCGAACGATTGAAACCTTGACTTTCGTTCCAACCGTTGGTACCTCTGAAAACTGACGCAATGAGGCAACGCCCTGAGTAAAATTACCCAAGTCGAGAATGACGTCTTCTCGAGAAATGCGTTCAACGGTGGCTTCGACTTTATCATCCTGTTGGAATTCGACTCCCACTTTAACGGTATCGTTATTGATAACGGAATCGAAACCGTTTGCTTCCGCCAAATCTCCCAGAGCGGCTTCGTATTCCGCCTGAAGTTCGTCTGACAATGGCAGTCGCTGATTCGGAACGGGGATTTTGGATACTTTCCCTACCGGTCCAGCGGCAAGAATCTGTTGCGCTTTGCTAACTCTCGGTTCTCGCTTTTTCCCGCGACCATCTCGACGATCTTCTTTAGATTCGCCTTTCACTTCCGGCTTCTGCTCGACGACTTCCGGCTTGACTTCAGCGACAGGCTCCGGCTGAATTGCCGGTTTCTGCTCGACGACTTCCGGCTTGACTTCAGTAACAGGCTCCGGCTGAACTACCGGCTTTTGCTCGACAACTTCCGGCTTGACTTCAGCGACAGGCTCCGGCTTAACTTCCGGCTTCGGCTCGACAACTTCCGGCTTGACTTCAGCGACAGGCTCCGGCTGAACTTCCGGCTTCGGCTCGACAACTTCCGGCTTGACTTCAGCGACAGGCTCCGGCTGAACTTCCGATTTCTGCTCGACAACTTCCGGCTGGGCTTGAGCTACAGGAGCGGGAGCTGCTTCTTTCTTAACTTCTGCAGCCCTTGCAACTTCTGCACGGTGAGCCTCTAGGGCGCCCGGGCGCTGAGTTCCAATTAAAATCTTGCGACGCGGCGGAGCTGGTTTAAGCGGAGCCGTTTCTGGCGTAGGGGGAGTTGATTCCGGGTTGTTTTCCGGCTTTTCAGCGCTCATGATAAACGCACCTCTAATAATTAACTTTAAAATACTGGACGAATCCGTCTGCAGCTTTTCCGTCTAATCTGCAGGCAAAACGGATTTCGCCTGAAAATCATCAACAAATATATATAATGATTATTGCTCAAAATTATACATAGAAATATAGTTTCGTCAATCCCCTGACTGAAAAGTCGTCAAAATCGTGAGAAATTTGGGAAAAAATCCTCAAAAATAGCCTTTTCGTTATTTTCTCAGACGTCGTTTTGGGGTATAATAATTAAAAATGGATAATCGTGTTGTAAAACAATTTAAGATATTTTCTCAAATTACCCATTTTCTTTCAGATTTAAAAAGAAGACGCCATGCCATTTCAGTTTTATTGCCCTAATGGACATCTGCTGCAGGCAAACGAGAATCAAATCGGTCAATCATGCGTTTGCCCGCATTGTCAGATAGAAATAATTATCCCAGTTCCAACTGGATATACCCCTGCGCCATCTCCTCCCCCCCCTACGCCGCCAGGGGCTCCAACGACGCAGCCCCCTGTTTCGTCATTTACAGGACTTAATTCCCAAAATAACAACGTTAATCCTCCGCCGACAAGCGATTTTAACGTTCATAGAAAACAAAGTAATTTCGACTTTGGCGCGTCCCAGGCTGCCGCTCAAGAAGCAGAAAAAACAGCTCAAAAACCAGCTCAAAAAATGGATATTGGCGATCCCGACGAAGACGAACGGCTTCACTGCCTGTGTCCAACGGGACATTCGCTTGATATCGACAGAAATATGATTGGGCAAAAAGCAATGTGTCCATACTGTCAAAAAACGTTTGTTATTACTCTTGAACGAACAGTAGAGTATATCAACAAAAAAAGACGGTCTGAAGAACTGGAAGATAAAAAAACGGCAAAACTCCTGTTTCAATGGGCGATTGTCGCGATTGTACTTGCCGTTATTTTTATTGCTGTAATGATTGCTTTGACATTGTCGCACTGATATTTGTCCTTTGTAACTTTTTGTTTCAATCATGTTAAGACTTCCGAAAAACCTGACCTCGACAATTTACGCCGTTGTTCTTTTGATTCTAACAGCAATCGGCTGGCAGATTTTTACGTATCTTGATCAAAGCTACGGCGCAACACAAAAGCAGCTCAAAGAAGCTCAGGAAAAGATCTCGCAACTCGAGATCTTAAACCAAAAACTGGAAACGGCAAACCTTTTGTTGAAAAGGACTCGGCGTTTGGCTGTCATTTCCGACATTGTCAAAACAAAACCTGAAGGAAGCGACGTTGTCAAAACGTCATTCTCCTTTACAGAAATCGACATGGCTGACAATCCTCTTGGAGAAAAGCGAATGTTTACAATTGACGGCGAGAAACTTTATATTGACGCCTATATAATTAAATTTGAAGACGATTATATCGAACAGGGAGATCCTTTAAAGGGAACGGCTTTGTGCATGTTTGACAAACTCTTCAGTGAAAAAATCAAACCAGAAGACGGATTCAGGATTGACCCTGTCGGCGAAACGCCTAAACCCTATAAGCTGGATTCGCCAGATTCCAGCGAGTTTGAAAAAGAGCTTTGGGGGAATTTCTGGAAATTGGCTCAAGACCCCAAATACGCCCAAAAAATGGGCGTTAGAGCCGCTCACGGCACAGCTCCATCAATGCTATTGCAAGAAGGATTAACCTACAAGCTCGAAATGAGAAATACCGGAGAATTAACCTTCCTGCAATAAAGTCATTTCAAATTTTAATCGGAGGATATTTTTATGTTGAAATACTTATTTCAGTTGAAGAATCTCTCTAACGGGGTTTGGCTTGCTGGAATTGGAGTAGCGGTACTGGTTTTATCAGTCTTATTTGGCTTTCTTCCCAAAGGAGCTACATCATTTATCTTAGCCGCCCTGGTAGGAGTTCCATTGATTTATCTGGGAATTAAATCCTATTGGCAAGACTGCGAGATTCAAAGGCTGTTGCAAGCCAATGCGTTCTTAAAAATGAGTAAACGCATGGCGATCATTTCCGATATTAAAAAAACGGAAGAAGGCGGAACTGTAAAAACAACTTTTACGTTTACTGAGCTGGATCCGTCAGAAGAGCCATACGGTGAAAAACGACTGTTCACAATTGAGGGAAACTGTCTTTATGTTGACTCTATGGTCATCAAATTTGAAGATAAATACATTGAAAAAGGAGACGACTTCAAAGGAAAGGCGTTATGTCTGATTCGTCGGCTTTTCAGCGAAAAACAAAGACCAGACGATGGATTCCCGATTGACCAGGAAGGACAAACGCCACAAGCCTGTATTTCCGATAACAAAAGTTTTCAAAAATTTCAGGACGCCCTTTGGCAAGAGTTCTGGAAGTTGGCTCAAGATCCAGAATACGCCAGTAAAAAAGGCGTTCGCGCAGCTCATGGTTCCGCTCCGTACATGAAATTGGAAGAAGGAGCTACATACAAGCTGGAAATGCGGACAACCGGCGAGTTGACATTCATAAGACTGTAAATAATCATCGGGAGTAACGTTCCCGATTCGTTTTTATTACTCCACTTTCAATTATGAATATTATCCTTCTGGGCTATCCCAACCGGGCGGGAATTGAAATGATCGCCCAGGAATTAACGCCAGAAATCCGAAAAGTTGCCAATATTGTCTGTTCAGACTTTACCGGCGAAAAAAATCTGTCGCATTACAAGGCGGACGCCGTCATCGTGCTGGGCGGAGACGGGTCTATTTTTCGCGCAGTGAACCAGATGGGCGAAAAACAGCGTCCGCTGATTGCCGTCAACCTCGGCAGACTTGGATTCCTGGCAGACGTGGCTTTGGAAGAACTCGTTCCGCTGCTCAAATTATTCGACGGGAAGTCGCTGCCGGTCGTCCCGCTGATGATGTATCAGTGCAGAATTCTTCGCAACGGCAAGGCGATCAAAACGGTTCAGGGCGTCAACGAAGCGGCAATACTTAACGGCGCGCCGTTTGACATTATGGAAATCAAGCTGTACGCCGACAGAACCGATACAGCAACCCGGCGCTCGCTGGCAGACGTTTCTGCGCCGTTTGATCAGCGTTTTGAACTGGTTACAACGTACAGCTGCGACGGTCTGATTGTTTCTACTCCCGTCGGGTCGACAGCTCACAATCTCTCCGCCGGCGGACCGATTCTGCATAAAACGATGCAGGCGTTTGTCGTCTGTCCGATTTCCGCTCATACGCTTACTAATCGCCCTGTCGTTGATAACGCCAACCGCGTTTTTGTGATGGAAATCGTCAATCCGAACCCGGAAACGAGCGTCGTCGTCGACGGGCAGATTCTGGACAGATTGGAACCGGGCGATCAGGTGGAAATCCGAAAATCCCACTTGAGCGTTCAACTTGTCGCCTCGCCGCACAAAAGCTATTATCAAACCCTGAGAGAAAAGCTCGGCTGGAGCGGTCAACCCATTTACCGGGTTCGAAATTAGACGCGGATCAGTCCGGCGCTCGGCAGTCCCCTGCCGCCCCCGATGGCGGGGGATCCAGCCTGCGCTGCCGCGCATTTGCCAATAACCGCTCCCGTTGGTCGCTTTGCGGCGGAAGCCTCCTAAAATCTCCTGAACGTGGAAAGCCCGTCTACCACGTTGGTTCGCGGGCGTCTTCGCCCGCCGAAGCCTCTTTGTTCCCCTGCCCAACATCACGCCCTTTCTTTCCGTAACAATCCTCTTATTTTAGCAATTTTTCCCAAAAAATTTTTAGATTTAGCGCTATCAAATCTCAAAATATCTATTATAATATATATTGTGATATAATGCAGACGTTCTATTTTACCCGAGTGGTATCAGGACTGGAGCGTTTGCAAAGGAAATCATTATTCCCCTCTTTCGGAGAAAAAATATGGTCAATCATTCAAGTCTGAATATTTCGTCCGTTCGTGTTTTAACGTTCGCTTGGGTTGCTGCGTTGTCGCTGTTTGCCAGCGTCAGTTTTGCAGACCCGGTCGTTTATACAGACGATACGGTTCCTGCCGCTAATATTTCCATTGGGGCAGACGGCGTTGAATTCCAGCTTTCTGCGGCGAAAACGTATGCGTATACGATGTCTGGCTCCGGCGATTTTTACAAAACCGGCGACGGAACGCTGACGCTGAATAAAAACGGCAGTACGTTTACCGGAGACGTTCACCTTGACGGAGGGATAATAAGTGTTACGGTAGCGTGGACAGGAACGAAATCAGCGTTAGGAGCAGTCCAGGCTGGCAGAACCATTTACGTCAACAATGGTACAGAGTTGATCTTAGCCAATCAGAATATCTTAAACAATGCTCACAATAATGTTCCGGTTGCTTTGGTTGTAGACGGGGGAAAAATCTCCAACTCGGGAGCGAATTACAATTTCCTTCAGTATGTAACGTTAAAAAATGGCGCCAATTTACACGCCGCTGACGGTAATACGACGTGGGAAGCGTACAAACTTCAAAACCTCAACGTCGTTTCCAACTCCGACGGCTCTGCGGCGACGGCTCCAACGATTACCGGCGCGAATAACAATCACGCTGTTATTTCCTTCGGCGCCAAATCCGACGAAGTTGCCACGTCTCCGTCTACCATTTACGTTGAGAACATCACTAACAACGCCAATTCTGATCTCATTATTTCCGCTAAAATTGTTAACGCAACCACGGTCAACACAGGCGTTAAAACCGCTGGCGAGATTTTCAAAACCGGAGCGGGAACGCTGGAACTGAAAAACGTCAACAGTTCCTATTCTGGGAATTTGACCATTAAAGAAGGAACGGTCAAGGTTACAGCCGGTTCAAACGCAGACAACCGAACGGCGTCCGCCCTGGGCGCGAGCAATGTCGCCGGAAGAACTGTTACAATCAACAAGGGCGCGGTTCTTGAACTGGCGGCTCAAGACGTTATGTGCGACACCCATTCCGATACAAAGTTGCTTTTTGTTGTCGACGGCGGAAAGATTACCAACTCCGGGGCCAATTTTAACTTCCTTCAGAATGTTACGTTAAAGGACGGGGCTAACATTTACGCCGCCAATGGAAACACGAGCTGGGAAGCGTACAAGATTCAAAACCTCCGCGTTGAACGCAGCGGCGACGCTGCGGCGGCTGCGGTTTCGCTGACCGCTGCCAGCGGCGATCACAATGTATATACCTTTGGCGCTATTTCAAGTACAATTACCACCACCCCGGTTTCCATTTATGTTGAAGACATCACCAGCGCAAACGGGGCTTCTGATACCGCTACAGACCTTCTTATTTCCGCCAAAATTGTTAACGCAAACACTGACGGCAAAACTAAAAAGGCGGCTCCGATGGTCAAGTCTGGCGCGGGTACGCTGGAATTGAAAAACGCCGGCAATACTTATTCCGGGAATTTGACCATTGACGAAGGAACGGTCAAGGTTACCGGCGGTTCTGCCAGCAATGGCAGAACGGCGTCCGCCTTGGGCGCTGGCAACGTTGCTGGAAGGCTTGTTACAGTTAACGAAGGAGCCGTTCTCGATTTAACAGTAGACAACGTTATCGTGAACGCTCATACCGATACAAAGCTGGCTATTGTCGTAGACGGCGGACAGATTATCAATTCTGGCTATAACTATCTTCAAAATCTCACGCTCAAAGACGGCGCGCAAGTTTACGCCGCCAACGGGGCGGAAGTTTGGAAGTCTTATAAATTCCATAACCTGAACGTTGTCCGCAAATCCGCCGACGCTGCGGATTCGCCTGTTGTTATTTCTTCGGATTTGAGCAAGCCACACGCCACGATTGCGTTCGGCGCCAAAAGCGATACAATCAAAGTTGGAGACAACAACTCAATTTCGACCGTTACCGTTGAAGAAATTACAAGCGCAGACCCGTCCGTTAACGACAACGTTTCGGACTTGGTTATTTCCGCTATCATTGCCGACCCGCTGCACACCACCTCCGGCGCTCTTACCAACGCAACCCAAATTGTAAAAGCAGGCGCAGGAACCATGGAAATAACTGCCGCCAACACGATGACCGGCAAGACGACAATTTCCGAGGGAACGCTCAAACTGTCCGGCAACGGTACGCTGGGGACAGGCGAAGTTATAAACAACTCGACTTTGGAATTCGCTCACGAATCCGACCAGACGGTTAGCAACGTTATTTCTGGAACTGGCTCTGTTACAAAAACCGGTTCTGGAACGCTGACGCTGTCCGGCGAGAAGACGTATTACGGCGAAACGACGGTTTCCGGCGGAACGCTACTGATTCCCCAAGGGTCAAGTCTGTCAACTTACAAAGTAACAGTCGCCTCGGATTCGTCAGCGACGTTCCAGACTGGCGCGAATCTGGACGGCATCGGATTTGAACTCGGAGAAGGCGGAACGTTTGTCATTGGCGAAACATCTGCATCCAAAGATATTACGATTGGCGCTCTGACGCTTGACGGCGGAACTATTCGATACGACTTTAACGACGTCACAATTTTAGATGGCGACTATAATATCGATACGGACTGGCTGCACGTTTCTTCCGCCGAGTTGAATTCCGGGGTTATTGATCTGACGTTCAACAGCAGCTCCGAGGAAGCCTGGTGGAACGTCATTAAAAATAATTACGGCTCCGAAGGATTCGAGATCATCACCGGTCAGATTCCTGATTACCAAAGCTTCAATAGCAACAACGTTCAAGTTGCTGTCAACGGCGCGCTGTCAAGCGACTGGACGCTTACTGCTACATCGGAAGGACTTTTCCTTTTGACAAAGGCAGACGAACCTGTAAGCGAACCCTGGTATTACGCCAATTCGGACGACGTTGCCGCGCAATCGTGGACAATTGACGGAACATCCAAACTGGGCGTCCAGTTTACCGAAGGCGACAGCATGACCGCGTCGTATGGCGGCGCCATTACGATGAGCGGCGACGGCGAATTTAAGGTCGGAACGGGTCGAACGCTGACGCTTGGCGGCGTTATTTCCGATGAAGGAGACGTTACAAAGACCGGCGAGGGCATACTCAAGCTGACCGGCGCCAATACGTATACAGGAAAGACAACCATTACCGATGGCGCGTTAGAAGTCAGCAATAATTTCACGTCCTCTAGCGGTCTTGCCGGCTCTGGAACGCTGAAGCTCTCCGGCGACAAAAAGTATTTCAATATCGGCGATGCGTCCGAGTTTACGGGAACGGTTCAAGTCTTTGACACTAGCATTTCAGCTGACTCTCGCGTTCAACTCGCCGGAGCAAACGGAACAACGTCAACGAACATCGACCTGTCGAACGCAACCGTTTTAATTAATGGAAACAAAACCGCTGGCAAGTTTTCCGAAGTGGCATTTTACAAAGGCGCTTCAACTTTGAAAATTGGAACGTTAAACGGCAATGAGTACGGCAGAATTCTTAACATCGACAATTCCACAAACACAGCTACTTACAATAATTTGATCGTTGGCAGCGGAAATTATGCTGGAGAAATCGGTCGAAGCACAAACAATACGTCGTATCCATACGTCAACCATATCAATTTGACCAAAACCGACGATGGCACGGCAGACGGCGGAACGCTGACGCTGTCCGCTAAATATCTTTCGTATATGGGTACAACCACAATCGAGGGCGGAACGCTGGAAATTACCAACAATCTCAGCGGCAACAATTATCAGTACTTCGCCCGTTCTACCGGTTTGAAGGGTTCCGGTACTTTGAGTTTCACCGGATCCAACTGGACGTTATTCAGCCTTGACGGAACTAACGGCTCTGCGCTGCAGGACTTTGACGGAACCATCAACGCCGCTGGCAAAATCATGATTACAAACGAGGCTCGTAATGCCGTTAGAACGCTGAATTTGGGTAACGCTACGTTAAACGTTAAATCCAACGGTTTAATTGGGCTTCACGGCGTCAGCAATAGCGCGGTTTCCAACCTGACGGTTAAAGAACTCAACGTCGAAGAAGGCGGGGTGATTCGCATTTGCTCCAATGATCCGGGAAACAACTACGGAACGGTTACCGCCGCGCGCGGCTTGGTCAGCGGTACGTTAGGACAGGAAAACACCGTTTGGAACAAAGTCAATCTGGTTAAAGTCAGCGACGGGTCTGAAACCGGTGGAACGCTTACTATTGAAGGACAGAATTATTTCACCGGCTCTACAACCGTTTCCGGCGGTACGCTCAAACTGACGGGAAATGCGGTTGTCGCTAACGGCAAAACGACAGTCGAAGATAACGGAACGCTGGAATTCAATGTTACAAGCGGTTCGAAAAAGCTGGAACTGACCGCCTCAAACGCGATTTCCAGTACCGGACAGATTGTCAAAACCGGCGCTGGCGCTCTGCAATTTGACGCTGCGGAGAACTCCTTTGACGCAAAGAGCCTGGCGTTGACCGAAGGACGTCTGGATTTCAAGGGAGCTATGAACGGCAATATTACCGTTACTAACGGCATTTTCTCGCCGGGCAATTCCGTTGGAACGGCGAACGTATCAGGCAACGTCGTTATTACGGACGAGGGCAAGGCGTTATTTGAATTCTCTGCCTATAACGACGGCGAAGGCGTGTTTGACGTATTGAACATTGTCAACGGCGATGGTACAACAGATTTTGAATTTACTGCCGGCGTTTCCATGATTCAGCTGTTCTTCGAAAACGACGATGCTTCCGTCTGGGCGGCGGCTTTGGAAGACGACCCGACTGGATACAAACTGGTTTCCGACAACGGATTTACGGAAGGCGACCTTACGTCCTGGTTGAACAATTATACTGACCTGTTCGGTCTGGAAGGCAGATCAGACGGGCTTTACCTGGTCGGTCTTGGCGCTGGGCCCGGACCGGGACCGGGTTCAGAACCCGGCTCTGGCGTTCCGGAACCGTCAACGTGGGCGCTATTAGCTCTCGGGGTTGTCGTATTATTCCTGCGGAAGAGAATTAGGAGTTAGGAATGAGGAGTGAGGAGTTTTCGTTCCGCTTCTCGATAAAAATATGACATTCACAAACTCTCTGTTCGCGCCGTTTAATTTGGCGCAAGAGCGTTCATAAACAATCGATATTCCTATTATAATTAATATGAGTATTATGGTTAATCGTTCAAGTTTGAATATTTCGTCCGTCCGCGTTTTAATGAGCGGTTGGGTTGTTGCGTTGTTTCTGTTTGCCAGCGTCAGTTTTGCTGACCCGGTTCAATATACAGATTCATCATTCCCAAGCGTTGATATTGCAATAGGAACCGAGGGCGTTGAATTCCAGATTACGGGAACGCCAACATATTCCCAAATTTTGTCTGGTTCCGGTTCGCTTTACAAAACCGAAACAGGAACGCTGACGCTGTCCAACGGCGGCAGCAGCTTTACCGGAGACGTTTATATTAACGGCGGAGCAATTAAGATAACTGCCGCACTATCAGGTACGAATTCAGCCTTAGGCGCAGTTCAGGATAACAGAACTATTTACGTCAACAGCGGCGCCGAGTTGATTTTGGCTAATCAGGACATTTTTACAACAGCTCACGTTGCTAACCCGATTGAATTTGTTGTGGATGGAGGAACAATTTCCAACTCAGGCGCCAATTACGATTACCTGACGAATGTTACATTGAAAAATGGAGCTGAAATCAAGGCGACCAACGGTCATGGTACGTGGAAGGCTTTCAAGCTGCATAGCGTGACTGTTGTGCGCAGCGACAGGGATGACCGCTCGCCGGTTACAATTACTACTAACGGGCAGACCAATGCCACAATCGCTTTCGGCGATATAAGCAATGTTATTGAAGCGGGCGCTTCAAGTTCTACCATCAACGTTGGGGAGATTACCAGCGAAGACGATTCTGCTGACAATAATTCCGATCTTATCATTTCAGCAATAATTGCAAATCCTGTGTATAAAGGCAGCGGCTCCAAGAAAAATGCAACCGAGATTGTTAAAAAAGGCGCGGGAACCATGGAATTGACCGCCGCCAATACCATTTCCGGCAAGACGACCATTTCCGCCGGAAAGATCAAGCTGTCCGGCGAAGGTACGCTGGGAACCGGCGCAGTTGTCAACAATGCGACGCTGGAATTTGCTCATACTTCCGATAAAGTCAGCTCTAACGCGATTTCCGGAACCGGCGCTTTGCTCAAAACGGGAACCGGAGTTCTTGAATTGTCTGGCGCCAATACGTACACCGGCAAGACGACCATTTCTGCCGGTACGCTCAAGCTCTCCGGCTCTTCGATGGGAACAGGCGCGATTGATAATAATGGAATTTTGGATTTTGCCAGCAGTTCCAATCTGACGTACAGCGGGGTAATTTCCGGAACCGGCTCTGTTACAAAAAGTGGAACAGGAACGCTGGAACTGAAAACCGTCAACAGTTCATTTACAGGGGATTTTACCATTAACAACGGAACCGTCAAAGTTTCTTTAGGTTCAAACGCTGATAACAGAACAAAATCCGCCCTGGGCGCGAGCAATGTTGCAGGAAGAGAAGTAATTATCAACTCCGGCGCCATTCTTGAACTTGCAGCTCAAGACGTTATGTGCGACGCTCACTCCAGTACAAAGCTTACTTTTGTTGTCGACGGCGGGCAGATTAAGAACTCCGGCGCTAATTACAACTTCCTTCAGAATGTAACGTTAAAGAATGGGGCTAACATTTACGCATCCAATGGAAACGCGAGCTGGGAAGCGTACAAGATTCAAAACCTCCGCGTCGAACGCAGCGGCAACGCAACGGCGTCTGCGGTATCGCTGACCGCTGCAAGCGGCGATCACAATGTTTTTACCTTTGGAGCTATTTCAAGTAAAATTACCACGACTCCGGTTTCCATTTATGTTGAAGACATTACCAGCGCCGCTGGTTCTTCCGATACCGTTACAGACCTTCTGATTACCGCTAAGATTGTTAACCCGAACACTGACGGCAAAACTAAAAAGGCAGCCCCAATTGTCAAGTCTGGCGCGGGTACGCTGGAACTGAAAAATGCCGGCAATACATATTCCGGGAATTTGACCATTAACGAAGGGAGAGTCAAACTTACATCAGGCTCATCAACCAATGGCAGAACTGCGTCAGCCTTGGGATCCGGCAATACAACGGGAAGAACGGTAACGGTCAATAACGGCGCTATTCTTGAATTTGCAGCTCAGGACGTTATTATCAACGCTCACAGCGATACAAAGCTTACTATTGTTGCAGACGGCGGGCAGATTATCAACACCGGCGCCAACTATAATTACCTTCAACATCTCGTATTAAGAAACGGCGCAAGTCTGTACGCCTCTGACGGGCACGCAACCTGGAAGGCATTCAAGCTGCATAACGTAACAGTCGAACGCAAAAGCGACAACACCGCCGGAGCGCCGGTAACTTTTAGCGCAGACATGACCATGCCCAATGCTACAATTGCTTTTGGTGCGAAAAGCGATACGCTAAATGCAGGAACTTCGGTTTCGACAATTAATGTTGCAGAAATCACCAGCTCTGACGCGTCTATTAACGATAACGTTTCCGATCTTGTTATTTCTGCAATCATTGCGGATCCGTTAGTCAACAGCAATGGAACTTCAAAACCATCTGCAATTGTAAAAACCGGCGCGGGAACCATGGAATTTTCAGCCGTCAATACGTATACCGGCAAAACGTCCATTTCCGAAGGTACGCTGTATTTATCAACGGAAAATGCGATTGCCTCGTCGATGTCTATAGTCAACAATGCCGATATTACCGCAAACTCCAGCCAGACGCTCAATAATCTTTCTTCTGACGAAAACGGGTATGGGACTATTGACATCGCTGGCAATTTGACGCTCAATAACGATCAACAAACAAAGTATATCGGGTCGATTAAAGCCGACACAATAGAAAAGACTGGCAGCGAAACGCTACAAATCTATACCGAAGCGGATGGTCTTGTTGAAGCTCAAAGCTTTGTCGTTTCCTCTGGCCGCATTGACTTGAAAGGCTATATGGCTGGAAGCATTACTATTGAAGATGCGGTCTTTTCTCCCGGCAATTCCATTGGAGAGGCAACGTTTACCAACGATTTTATTCTTGGCAGCGCAATGTCAATTCTGTTGATGGAAATCGGCGGAGAGAATCCAGATCAAAACGACGCTTTATTTGCCGGCGGAGATATTACGCTCAATGACGGTCTGATTTATCTTGCGTTGTCAAGCGACAGTGCGTTAGTGGGCGGTGACACGTTCGTCGCGGTCTTGTCTGGAAGCAACAGCTCGACTCTTGCCGATGATCCTGACTTTATTGATAAGTACGTTCGTTCGTACTATTTTACAGACCTGGAAGTCATTCAGCTCGACGGTTCTTATGGCGAGAAATATAACGGCAAGTTCGCCATTCGAGGAACGCTTGACCCCAACGCCGTCCCTGAACCGTCGACGTGGGCGCTGCTTTTACTCGGCTCCGCGGGGCTGCTGTACTGGCGGAAACGAAAATAAACAACTAAAACTCGAACGCTCTATTCGCGCCATTCATTTTGACGCTAGAGCGTTCATAAACAATCGATATTCCTAATAATTAATGAGTATTATGGTTCATCATTCAAGCCTGAATATTTCGTCCGCTCGCGTTTTAACAGGAGCATGGATTGTCGCGCTGGTTCTGTTTGTCAGCGTCAGTTTTGCCGACCCGGTTGTTTATACAGACGATTCAGTTCCTACTAGTACTATTGCTATCGGGGCTGACGGCGTTGAATTTCAGATTTCTGGGGAAAAATCGTATGGTTCTACGATGTCTGGTTCCGGTTCGCTATACAAAACCGGCGACGGAACGCTGACGCTGACAAACGGCGGCAGCAGCTTTACCGGAAACGTAGACATTAACGCCGGAGCAATTAAGATAACGACCCAACCTTCCGGCTCTAATTCAGCTTTAGGTAAAGTTCAGGCAAACAGAACTATTACTATCAACAGCGGCGCCGAGTTGATTCTCAACAATCAGGACATTTTTACCAACGCTCACAACGCTAACCCGATTCTCTTTGTTTTGGACGGGGGAACAATCTCCAATTCAGGCGAATTTTACAATCACCTGACGAATGTAACATTTAAAAACGGCGGTCAAATCAACGCTACTAACGGCAACGCTACATGGAAGGCTTTCAAACTGCATAATGTGACTGTTGAACGCAGCGACAGGGATGACCGCTCACCGGCTACGATCACCGCTGTTACGGGCATGGCTAATGCCACTATCGCTTTCGGCGATATCAGCAACGTAATCAAAGTTAAAGACAACAACTCGATTTCGACCGTTACTGTTGGTGAAATTACCAGCGCAGACGGTTCCGTTGACGACGCGTCTGACCTTATTATTTCAGCAGTCATCGCGGATCCCGTGCACACAACCAAAAATGCTGTTACAAATGCATCCCAAATCGTTAAAGCAGGCGTGGGAACCATGGAATTGACCGCCGCCAACACCATTACCGGCAAGACGACCATTTCCGCCGGAAAGATCAAGCTGTCCGGCAACGGTACGCTGGGTTCCGGCGCGATTGTCAACAATGCGACGCTGGAATTGTCTTACAGTTCCGATAAGACGTTCAGCAACACGGTTTCCGGATCCGGCGATTTAATCAAAACCGGAACGGGTACGCTGACGCTGTCCAGCAGGAACAGCAGTTTTACCGGAGACCTTTACCTTAATGAGGGAAAAATAAAAGTTTCTGCACAGCGCAATGGTTCAAACTCGCCTTTTGGAAAAGTTCAGGAGGGCAGAAGCGTTTACGTCAACAGCGGTACAGAGTTGATCTTTGCCTATCAGGATCTTTTCAGCGACGCTCATAATAACAACCCGGTTACCATTGTTGTAGACGGAGGAAAAGTCTCCAACTCGGGAGCGTATTACAATTTCCTTCAGCATGTAACATTGAAAGACGGCGGCAATATACACGCCGCCAACGGCAATTCGACGTGGAAAGCGTACAAGTTTCAAAACATCAGCGTCTTATCCAACACGGACGGCACTGCAGCGAAGGTTACTAAGATTACAGGCGCGAACAACACAGACGCGGTTATTTGCTTCGGCGCCAAATCCAGCGACGTTGCCACAACGCAGTCCAAAATTCATGTTGAGGACATTACCGCCAGCGCCAGTTCTGACCTCCTTATTTCCGCTAAAATTGTTGACGCAACTACAGATAAAAACGGGCCTGTAAAAACAGCTTGCGAGATTGTCAAAACCGGCGCTGGTACGCTGGAACTGAATAATCTCAATAGTTCCTATTCGGGGAATTTGACAATTAACGGAGGAACGCTCAAGATTTCTGCCGGTTCAAGCGCGGACAACAGAACGGCGTCCGCCCTGGGCGCAAGCAATGTCGCCAGAACGGTTTCAATCAACAACGGCGCTGTTCTTGAACTTGCAGCTCAAGACGTCATTTGCGACACACACGCCACTTCGCAAATTACTTATGTTCTCGACGGCGGACAGATTACGAACTCTGGAGCCTTCTTTAATTTCCTTCATAATGTTACATTAAAGAACGGGGGCAACGTTAACGCCGCCGATGGAAACGCGAACTGGGCGGCGTACAAGATTCAAAACCTCCGGGTCGAACGCAACAGCGACAATACTGCAGCTCCTGCGGCAACGCTGACTGCAGCGAATGATACTCGCGCGGTATTTACCTTTGGACCGATTACAGACGAACTCGACACCGTCCCGGCTGTCATTTATGTTGAAGACGTTACCAACCCGAACCGTTCTACAGACGCGCTTTCTGACCTTATTATTTCCGCGAAAATTGTTAACCCGTCCATTACTGGAACAGCTAAAAAGGCGTCTGAGATTGTCAAATCCGGCTCGGGAATGTTGGAAATAACCGCCGCCAATGGGTATACCGGCAAGACGACCATTTCCGAAGGCGTTCTCAAGCTCACCGGCGACGGTACGCTGGGATCCGGCGAGGTTGAGACCAACGCGACGCTGGAATTCGCTCACGAATCCGACCAGACGTTTAGCAACGCCCTTTCCGGAACTGGCGCTGTTACAAAAACCGGTTCCGGAACGCTGACGCTCTCCGGCGCTGATACGCATACCGGCGAGACGACCGTTTCAGCAGGTACGCTCAAACTTACCGGAAACGCGCTTCCTGCTTTAGTCAATAAAACAGCAGGCGTAACGAACGTCGAACCAGACGGAACTCTGGAATACAACGTTAATTCAAGGGTAGCGCCTGTAAGACTGACTTTTTCGGATGACAACAAGATTTCCAGTACAGGAGAAGTTATAAAGACAGGCGACGGAACGTTGCAGCTGTACGAAGCGGCAAGCGGGGCGATTGACATCCGCTCTTTGACCGTTTCTTCCGGTCGCGTAGATATTTCAGGCGTTATGACTGGCGGGATTACGGTCGAGCCGGGTTCGGTCTTTTCGCCGGGTCCTTCCAGCTCCGCCTCCGTTACAGACGTCCCAGCAGTGGTTGGACATCGCGGGAATTCCTCCGTTGCCCCGGAAAACACGCTTTCGGCGTTCCGTTCCTGTGTTGAATCCGGAGCGCAGGGCGCAGAATGCGACGTCTATCGCACGAAAGACGGCTATCTGGTTCTTCAGCACGACTCAACCTTGTCGAGAAACGTTCGCGACGCCGATGGCAATCCCGTTTCCGGACGCATTGCCGATTACACGCTGGACGAGCTTCTCACCATGGACTTCGGCGTCTGGAAGGGCGAGGAATTCAGAGGCGAAAAAGTGGCGACGCTGGACCAGTATCTCGACCTGTTAAACGGCACGAGCTGCGCTCCGGTTATTGAACTCAAACAGACCGGTCTGGAAGCGGATACAATCGCCGCCGTCCGCTCAAGAGGCATGGAAGACGAAACGACGATTATCGCGTTCAGCGAAGCCGCAATTAAAGAATGTCGCCGTCTGGCTCCGGAAATCAAAGCCGCCTGGCTTTGCACAAAAAACAGCTCTGAAACGGTCGATCAGTACGCAGACCGAATCATCGCCAAGCTCCAGGAACTCGATACGACCTACGTAGACCTGGAAAGCTCTCCCGTTACGCCGGAACTCGTCCAGAAGCTTCACGACAACGGCATTACCGTTATGACCTGGACGGTTGACAATCCCGTCAGAGTCAGCGAGTTGTATAACATGGGCATCGATTCCGTTACGACCAATGTTCCTGGAACAGGGATTGAGCTATTAGACTATATGATTGGTTCTTCCCCGTCAAACAATTCCATCGGGCAAGCAAGTTTCGGCGATGATTTCGTTCTCAAAGAAGGCGCAACGCTGTTATTGGAGTTCGACGAAACAGGCGCTGACTCCCTTCTGGTTTCAGGAAATACAGAATTCGAAGATGGGTCATTTATTACTCTGGCGTTAGCAGAAGGCGCCTCGCCTGTACCGAGTCAGCAGCTCAGTTTTCAGATTCCTGCTGAGATTGATACATTTGATCTCGCGAATCTATCGTATCCGTCGTATCTTGTTGGCTTAAATTACGATCGAACGACAGGCATTATTTCCGCAATGGTAGACGCCAACGCCATTCCAGAACCGTCGACCTGGGCGCTGCTGGCGCTTGGGGTTGTCGTATTATTCCTTCGTAAGCGAGTTAGGAATTATATTGAAGGACGGTAACGGAATGAGCGAAGCGAATGAAGTTACGCTTCCGCTAGAACCGCTTTAGCGGTTCAATATTTCTAGCCGTGGGTTTTAACCCACGGAAGGAGTGAGGAGCTAATTTAGTATAACATCTCGGAGTGCGAGAGGGAAGCGATAGCGGAACTCTCGCTTTTTTAATTAATAGAATTGCTCAAACCGGCGAGCGCAGCTCGCTACAGAAAAAAAGAAGCCGTCAAGTTTAAAAGCGACGTCAAGCCGTCTCACTCCAATTTTCTCTGCTTTCTCCCGCATAAACAGCTCGTTTTTTCTATAATTTTCAAAAAATCTTTTCAAAGTTCTTCAATAATTCCCAATTACAGGTTATAATATATTATTAAGTAGAATTATTATTTGGTACTATACACCTTTACAAATAAACATTTTTGGAGATTCCCCCCAATGGCAAAACGAACGTTTGCAATCGTCGCTCTTTTCGCAGCCCTGCTTTCCGTTACATTTTCTGTTCAGGCAGAGAATTACGATTATTACTGGAAGGGCGGATCCGGCAATTACTTTACACAATCCAAATGGCAATTAAGCGATGGTTCCGACGCCCCCGTCCCATTGTCATCCTCTAGCGACGTGATTTCCGCGTTCGTCCAGGTCGACGGTTCAACCGTTTCTTTTGACTACAGCCATCTTGGCGACGGGGTTAAAAGCCTGACTATCGGCGGCGATACGGGTACCGTTTCGGTTACCCGCAACAGCAACTCAAAACTTACAATCGCGCCAAATAAATCCATTTCCGTTCTGAGCAATGGAACGCTTACCGTTCAGAACACTACAATCATTGATGCTGGCGGTACATTGACCGTCGATGGCGGAACATATAATCAGACAGGCATGACTATTTCCGGGACGTTTGACTACACTTCCGGTGCAAATTTTGTAAATAACAATACGATCACGCTTAATGACGGCGGTACGTTTAATCTTGCCGGAAGCGGTCAATTCCGAATGAGCAGCGCGTCTGCGATCATGAATATCCAGGGCGGAACTGCGACTATTGACAACATTTCCTATATTGGCGTAACAGCTAACGGAGTTATTAACCAGTCTGGCGGAAGCGCAACCTTTAATAAATCGCTTGTCTTTGGCTGGGGCGCTGGAAACGGAACGTACAACCTTTCCGGCGGAACTCTCACGACCACAGCTGACGCGGGTTTGTGGTGCTCTAAAGATTCTGGCTTTAACGCCTTTAACATGACCGGCGGAACCGCGAATTTCAATCAGACAGGCAATTCTTTTGAAGTTGGATTATATCAAACGTTTACGCCAAAGCAAGTCTCAAACGTCTTCAACCTCCATTCTGGAACGGTCAACGCTGCTGATACGTTTGCAATTCAATACGGCGGAACGCTTAATGTTGCCAAAAACGGCGAGGACGGCGGCGACGGCGTTCTCAATGCCAAGGCGATTACGCTTACCAATACCGGCAATCTCAACATGTCGTCTGGAACGATCAACGTTGGAGAAGGAGGAATTGCGTCTTCTGACGGCGCTTACTCAATCGCTCTTTCCGGCGGAACGTTCGGAACCAACGGCTCAAACTGGTCATCCGGTTTGAACGCGGAAATTTCATCTGGCGCAGTTACATTTGCTCCGGCTGAAGGAAAAATGATTACGTGGAGCGGCGCTCTTACCGGTGATGGCGGAATTATCAAAACCGGCGCGGGCGATTTGAAGATTACTGCTGGAAACGACGGACAAAACTATACCGGCGGCACTACGGTTTCCGCTGGTACGCTGTACCTTACAGGTACTAACAAGGGTAAGAGTTCTGTTGGAACAGGCGATTTGACCATCAATAGCGGCGCTGCTGTCGTAGCCCAATCTCATAACGTTTTTGGAAGCAATATTCCCAATGTCATTATCAATGGCGGTTCATTGACTCCTAATCAATATTTACACATGAGATCCCTTGAGATTAATGGTGGAACTGTCAAAAGTCATGGGACTTCGGGAGACGGTTTGGATTTTAGTACTCGAAATGGGACTATTACTTCTACAGGCTCTTCCTCAATCGCTTCTGCAATTAAAAATTCGTCAACATTAACTATCGATGTTGAAGATAGCGAGCTTACTGTTTCCGGCGTTCTTACCGGCTCTGGCTCTATATCCAAAGACGGCGACGGTACGCTGAAATTGTCTGGAACGAACACTTTTTCCGGTGGAATTACTGTTAACGCTGGTAAGCTTTTAATTACAGGCTCCTCTGTCGGAACCGGCACGACCATGAACAGCAACGCTCTGATTGAATTCGCGATTGAGTCTGGAACAGTTTCAATCACTAACAACGTTGACAATCTTACCAACGGCGGCAAGACGATTAAAACAGGCGCTGGAACGCTTTCTACAAATAAATGGATCAGCGGTCAGGTTGAAGTACAAGAAGGAACGTTGAAGCTGACCAATGGTTTTGGCTCTGGTAAACGATTCAACGGTACAATCACCATTGCTCAAGGCGCTCTGTTAGATTGCGCGGCGAAAGATACGCTTGGATGGGGTTCAGCCAATACAAAGATGTATATTTACGGTACGATGGACAGTACCGTGGAGAATGAAACTCTCAATAACACTCGGCTTCACATGTACGGCGGCACGGCTAAAGCGAGCAGCGGCAGTACGTTCGACATTTTGAATGGGGGCGTGGAGTTCTATTCGTACGCTCTGGATGGCGCAACGTCAGATAATCCAACCGTTTCAACGATCTCGCCCACGCTGCTGCTTCGTCATAACGGTACGCTTAAAATTGATACCGCCGCTAATTCGCAGTTGGATTTAACAGGCGCAATTCTGGGGACTTATACTAATGGTACAATATACACTTGTTCTATTTCCAAACTTGGCGATGGTACGCTGAAACTATCCGGCGCAAACGCCTATACCGGTGAAACGATTGTTTCCGCAGGCGTTCTGGAATTGACCGGCAACGCCGTTGTTACTAACGGTCTGACGACGGTTGGGGATAACGGAACGTTGATATATAATGTGACAGAAGGACAGTCGAAACTGCTGACGATTGACAATTCTAACAAGATAGTCAGTACCGGTACAGTGGAAAAGACTGGCGCTGGAACGCTGCAGATTTACGCTGCTTCAGCTGGACAGGTTGACGCCAGTCATTTCCTTGTTTCGTCCGGTCGTCTGGATATGAAAGAGTACTACAAAGGAACGCTGGAAGTCGGCAAAAAACTCGACGAAGGATATACAACCGCAACGTTCTCGCCGGGCAACTCGGTTGGAACGTTGACAATTGACGGCATCTTTACGCTCAATCCGGGTTCAACTCTGTTGATGGAGCAGGATGCCACCGGCATGGATACGCTCATCGCCAATACGTTCAATATTGCGGACGGCGCGATTGTCGAATACGTCTTTACGTCTATTCAGCCCGGCGCAACGTACGAAATTTTTAACGATCCGCAAGGACTGGATGGTCAATACGCCGATCTTGACTACTGGACATCGTTCCTGACCCCAGAAGATGCGTATTACTGGAACTTGACGACGGATGGGTATTCTGTTTTCGCGTCTGTAGACGCCAACGCCGTCCCGGAACCGTCGACCTGGGCGCTGCTGATCCTCGGAACCGCGGGACTATTCTACGTTCGAAAACGAACTCTCAAATAACAATTTCGCAAGCGTAACGTAAAATCAATCGGCGAGTCGGGAGCTAACGCGCCCCGGCTCGCTTAATTGTTTATCCTCAACGCATCTTTTATTCCATTACTACTTGACAATCAGAATGTATTGGGTATATTTAAAGGAGGCGTTAGTAATCAAAAACGACACTTCAAAATAGCAGACATTAAAACCTTGTCGCGAAGGGCGATAATCGTCTAATCAGATGGTTTGCGCTTTTTACGCACCCCTCAGAAAATGCTGTTATTAGAAGCGTCCAGAACAATCCCTTCGGAGTAATCAAACATGACCAGCGAAGAACAGAAAAAATTCTCGGTTGAACAGTGGAAATTCATCATCTTTAGCATGATCGTCTACATGTTCTTTTACGTTACGCGTAAGAACCTGTCTATGGCGCAAGTTGAAATGTTTGAAGACGGAGTGATTTCCAAGTACGCGATTGGAATTATTCTTACCGTTCATGGCGTTCTCTACGGAGTAAGCCGTTTTGTAAACGGGTTCTGGGCAGACAGATTGAATGGACGAATTTTCATGGCAATCGGCTTGGCTCTTACTGCGCTGATGAACTTTCTGTTTGGCTGTACATCGTTAACGATTCTCTTTGGCATATTCTGGGTAATTAACGGCTGGACGCTGGGCATGGGGTTCCCCGCCTGCGCGAAAATGCTTACTCACTGGATTCATCCCAAAGAGCTGGCGACCAAAATGGCGATTTGGAATACATCTCACAGCTTTGGCGCCGTGTTGGCTTTAGGACTTTGCTCGCTTATCCTTGGACCGCTGGGGCTTAACTGGCGTTGGTGTTTCTGGGTTCCAGCAGCGTTGGCGGCAGCGGCTACCGTCTTTTGTTTCTTCTGCGTAAAGGATTCGCCTACAGAAGCCGGCGTACACGAACTGGAAATTGAAGCGGCGGCGACGCATAAACCGTCCTCTGAAATCACAACGTCGGATCGCTTCCGTCTTGTTTTCTGCAACAAAGTGATTTGGCTTGTCGCCTTGGCAAACTTTTTTGTATACATTGTCCGATTTGGTTTCCTCGACTGGGGGCCAACCTTCCTGAAACAGTTCAAAGGCATCCCTGTTTCCAAGGGCGGTTTGATGATTATCGCCTTTGAATTAGCCGCTGTTGTCGGAACTATTTTTGCCGGTTGGGCATCTGACAAATTTTTTAAAGGACGCGGAGTTCGAATGTGCGTCATTTGCATGCTTTGCGCCGCTCTGTTTTCGTTCGGTTTTTGGATCTTGCCAAACGGGGGAACAGAACTGCATTTTTCTGTCAACAAAGACCATCAACCTCAAGCTTCGGAAGTTAGAACGCTATTAAAAGACTTTGACGAAAATATTGTTGTTAAGTATCAGCAGGCTGAGAAAGAGGCTCCGGAGTTGGTTTTGTATACCGTCTATACTACGGAAGAGCTTACCGGCGCCAATGTCGATTTGAACAGCATTAAAAACGAAAAGAAACGAGTCCGAGAAGAAAAGGCTATTGCAAAGAAAAAAGAAAAACTGCAGGGATATAAGGATGAAGAATCCCTCTTTACCGCTAAATTGCAAGAGAAGTTTGCCGATTCACAAGTCGTCTTTTTGTCAAGTAACGAACCGACTCCAGCTCCAATCTGGTTAGTAACCTTGCTGCTCATGGGAGCCGGGTTCTTCATTTACGGACCGCAGGCGCTCATCGGCATCGTTGCCGCTAACCAGGCAACCAAAGAGGCTGCGGCTATGGCAAACGGATTCACCGGCATTATGGGCTACGCATCCACAATCGTTTCCGGCATCGGCATTGCCTTTATCCAGGTTCATTACGGCTGGGGCATTGCTCTGGGCTCAATTGCCATCTTTGCTCTTATCGGCATGGTTCTGTTTGCTCTGGCGTGGAATGCCAAGGCGACGGGTTACAAAACCGATCCTACTGAAGAAAATTTAGTTAAAGCCGCAGAAGAGAACGAGTAGTTTTTAACGGGGAACGAGATTCAATCATGGCATACGAATTGAGTAAAAAAAAGGCGTTTGTCTGCGACCTGGACGGAACTCTGTTCATGGGCGCCAACCCAATTCCGCAGGCTGTGGATTTTGTTATTCGTACAACAAAAAGCGGACGGTTTCGGTTCTTTTTTTTGACGAATAACACCTCCAAGAACCCGTCCGAATACCTCAAAAAAATTAGCGGGGCTGCGATTCCCGTAGACGAGAGCCAGATTCTCACCCCGCTCATTACGCTGGAAAGCTATATCCGTCAAAAGAGATATAAATCCGTTTACCTCATTTCGACAGATGCGGTTAAACAGCACATGGCTGAGCGGTTGGCGGATGCAGGCGTGACGCTGGAATACGATCCTGAACAGAACGAACTCATCGCGCTGACCTACGACAAGGAGCTGACCTACGAAAAGATGCGACGCATCACTGCGTTATGGAATATACGTAATGGCGGGAATGCAGCTGTCGGTTTGCGCTCCATTGCAGGCGCCCCGGTCGATTTTGTCGCGACGCATCCGGACAACTGTTGCCCGTCGGAAGAGGGGCCGATTCCAGACGTTGGAGGGATGTTAAAGTTTCTGGAAACGACCAACGGCATGAAGCCGTCGCACGTTTTCGGCAAGCCGTCTCCGACCCTGTTGGAACCGGTTCTGGCGAACTTCAAAAAGGAAGAAATTACCGTCGTTGGCGATCGGCTTTATACGGACAAAGCCATTGCCGACAACGCCGGCGTAGACTTCATCTGCGTCCTGTCTGGCGAAACAACTCTGGCTGATTTGGAAAAATACCAGGGGACGCCGCCGGCGCTGACGCTCAACCATTTCGGCGAAGTCGAGCAGTATTAAAACGTAACAGGAGAATCTCGAGCGATATTCCTTTGCTAATAACTTTAAGGTGATAACTATGAATGACGTAATAATCGTGGGCGCGGGCGTAGTGGGCTGTTCCATCGCGCGCTGCCTGTCCCGCTACGAGCTGGACGTACTCGTTCTGGAAGGAAAAGAAGACGTCGCCTCCGGGGCGTCCAAGGCAAACAGCGCAATCGTTCACGCCGGGTTTGACGCCGAGCCGGGGTCAAACAAGGCGAAATACAACGTTCGCGGAAACGAAATGTTCGAGCAAACCTGCCGCGAGCTTCACGTTCCGTTTATTCGCAACACGTCGCTGGTCGTTGCGTTCTCAGACGAGGAACTGCCCAACCTTCAAAAGCTGTACGACCGAGGAATTCAAAACGGCGTAAAAGGACTGAGAATTATCGACCGTGACGAGCTTCGCGCTTTGGAGCCAAACGTCAGCAAAGAAGCCGTTGCGGCTCTGCTGGCGCCGACGGGCGGGATTTGCTGTCCGTATGATCTCACGTTCCGCACAGCGGAAAATGCGGCTGCAAACGGCGTGAAATTCCTCTTTAACAAACCCGTCAAAACGGTCAAACCGGAAGACGGTTTCTGGACGCTTGTAACAGAAGACGGCGAAACGTTCCAGGCGCGCGCGATCGTCAACGCCTCGGGCGTCAGTTCAGCTTTTTTGAACAATCAGGTCAGCGCGACCAAGTACAACATTCAGCCCCGCCGCGGCGAATACGTCATGCTCGATAAGTCGGAAATGGGCTGCTTCAAGGCGACAATGTTCCAGTGCCCCGGCCCGATGGGCAAAGGCGTTCTCGTTTCTCCCACGGTAGACGGCACAATTATCGTCGGCCCGACCAGCGAAGACATCGAATCCCCGGAAGCAACAGAAACGACCGCGTTCGGTTTGGACAAAATGCGCCGTCTGTCCACCCGCATTTGGACCGAGATTCCGTTCCGCAAAGCGATTACGACGTTCAGCGGCATCCGCGCGCACGAAACGACCAAACACGATTTCGTTCTCGGAGAAGCGCCGGACGCGCCGGGCTTTTTCAACGCGTTGGGCGTAGAATCCCCCGGTTTGACGTCCGCCCCGGCTATTGGCTTGGACTTGGGGCAGGAAGTTGCGACCAAACTCGGCGCGAAGAAAAAGGAAACCGTTTCAGACGACGTCAGCGACTGGCCTCGCGTTCGCGAGCTTTCTCCAGAAGAACTCAACAAACTCATCGAGAAAGACCCGCGTTACGGACGCATTATTTGTCGGTGCGAAACGATCAGCGAAGCAGAAATTCGCGCCAGCATCCGCTGCCGTGTTGGCGCAACGACAATCGACGGCATTAAACGACGAACTCGCGCCACGATGGGGCGATGCCAAGGCGGATTCTGCACCCCGCGTCTGATTGAGATTTTAGCGGACGAGTTGGGCGTCCCGCAGGAACAGATTACAAAAGCCGGCGGAGAGTCTCTGATGGTTCTTTCCCGTCTTTTCCCGGAGGATAAATAATATGAATCAGGAAATTGATGTATTGGTTATCGGAGCTGGGCCGGCAGGTCTTGCCGCGGCTGCCGCGGCTCGAGAAGCGGGCTGCGAAAACGTGTTGATTCTCGAACGCGACGACGCCCCCGGCGGTATTCTTCAGCAGTGCATTCACCCCGGATTCGGCTTGCACCGATTCAAGGAAGAACTCACCGGGCCGGAATACGCCCAGCGGTTTATCGACCGCGTCAAAGAATTGAACATTCCAATTCAATGCCGAACGATGGTTTTGGATGTAACAGAAAATCGTCAGGTTACAGCGGTCAGCCCGGAACATGGCGTTCAGGTCTTTAGCGCCAAGGCGATTGTCCTGGCGATGGGCTGCCGGGAACGAACCCGCGGTGCGCTGATGATTCCCGGAACGCGCCCGGCTGGCGTCTATTCTGCTGGAACCGCTCAGCGGCTGGTCAACATGGAAGGACTCATGCCCGGCAAACGCGTCGTCATTTTAGGGTCAGGCGACATCGGCTTGATTATGGCTCGCCGCATGACCTTTGAAGGCGCAAAAGTTCTGGCGTGCGTCGAACTGATGCCCTATTCCAGCGGTCTGAAACGAAACATCGCGCAATGTCTTAACGATTTTGACATCCCGCTGTTGTTAAGTCATACTGTAACGGAAATCCGAGGAAAAGAACGCGTCGAGGGCGTTACCGTTGCTCAAGTTGACGAAAAACGCCGTCCTATTCCCGGTACGGAACAATACTTTGAATGCGATACGCTCCTGCTTTCCGTCGGCTTGATTCCTGAAAACGAGCTGTCGCTCAAAGCCAACATTCCGCTTTCGCCTGTTACAAGCGGCCCGACGGTTGACGATTCCATGCAGACGGAAATTCCCGGCATTTTCTCATGCGGTAACGTCCTTCACGTTCACGATTTGGTAGACTACGTCAGTCTGGAATCGGAAACGGCAGGCAGAGAAGCGGCTCGATTCGCGGCGCAAACGACACAGGAAACGCCAACGTATACCGCTGTCAAAGACGGGTTTGGCGTTCGCGGCTGCGTTCCCCAACGCATTCGCAGCAAAGGCGCAGAAGACAAAGTCGCCATCTCGTTCCGTCCTGCTGACGTGTACCGAAAAGCGACTTGGCAGATTCGCGCCGGAGAAAATATCCTGCTTAAACGACGCGCCATGATTTTGACGCCCGGAGAATCTCAACGGGTGGAATTGCCCCGAGAACAGTTTGTCGGCGTTGACGAGGTTACTGTAGAAGTTGTGTTGGAGGAAAAGAAATGATTTGCATCGGCTGCCCAATGGGTTGTGAATTAACCGTAACAAAAAACGAAAACGGCGAATTGGTAGTTGAGGGAGCGACCTGCGCCCGCGGAAAAGCCTACGGCATTCAGG
>JAFSMW010000004.1 GCA_017447745.1 Thermoguttaceae bacterium | reverse complement strand
TTCAATGGTGTGAACGGACGTCTTCTTTTCCGTCCAGCCGGTTCCGGACTTGACCCAGTCCGCGCCAGCGTCCGCCGCGGTAATCGCCGCCTGAGCGATCTGGTCGTCGTTGAGATAGCCGCATTCCAGAATGACCTTGAGCGGAACGGCGCCAATCGCCTGTTTGACGGCGGCAATATCGGCGCCGACGCGATCCCATTGCCCGGACAGCGCCAAGCCGACGTTCATGACCATGTCGATTTCGTCGCAGCCCAGCTCAACCATTTGGGCGGCTTCGTACGCCTTGACTGACGTCATAACGCCGCCGTCTGGAAATCCCGCCACGCCGCCAATTTTCACCTTCGGCTTGCCCTCTGCCAAGCGCTGTTGGTTGATCGCCGGCAGGGTTTTGAAAATGTCCCGCGTCTGCTCGCCCAAGGCGTAAACGGCGATGCAGTCGAACTCGCACGCCAGCGCGATAACGTTTTGAACCTCTTCCGCCGTCGAGTTCGCCTGAACCGCGGAAACGTCAATCATTTGAGCAATCTCAAATCTGGATAGTCGTCCCATGTTTATATCCTTATTTTTAACGGATTATAAGAAATTGACCTTTTATTAACTTTCTGTCTATTATCCGATTATAACCCCTTCGAAAATCAATGTCAATAGGCGCACAAAAAAACAGAGCGTTTTTTTGAACGCTCTGTCGATAAATGAACGGTCTGTTGAGAATGAACGGAGAATAATGGCAAATTTAGCCATCTAGCCGTTTATTGAACTTCAGTAAGAAATACGGCATAAAACCACAACAACGTCCAAAGTACGATTCCAATTGGAATAATCCATCGCCATGCTTTAAGGGTTTTGTCAACGAACGTCCTGGTTTGTAAGTTATATGAAACAAACAGAGCGTAAAGTCCCATGAATATTCTAAAGCCGACAACGTCATTGTCTTCAGAATAGGGCGCAGCGTCCAAAATCAAAAGATTTTTGGGGTTGGAGCCAATTACAACCAGATACGGTTCGTCCGGACTGTGAATGTAATCCATATACGGCTGTGAGAATCTGTAGAAACGCGTTGGAATCCAGTAATGTTGATTTCCTGAACTGTCTTTATAGACAAGCCCGCGATCGGTTAAATATCCTAACGTAAAAAAGCCGTTTTTGAATAATCTGTACGCTTTCCAATAAGGATGGAATAATACGAATCCCAGTCCAGAGGCCAAAACAATGCCCAAAACCCACCATTTATCCGATGGATCTGTAATACTCTTGAAACCGAGATACGCTCCGGGTATAATAAACAGAGCGGGAACGCCCCAAAAAACGAAATTTAGCAAACCGGTCAAAACGCCGCGATTCCCAAAGAACCAGGAGATGAAAAAAGACAACGACGTCTTTCTGCGCGGCGTTTCGTTTAACAGGTCTGCCAAGAGCTGAAGGCTTTCTGTCATGGTCAACTCTGGCTGCTGGTCGTCGTCAGTAAATTGTTGGTCTTGATTTTCGTTCATAATTTGTCCTCCTTGATAGTTATTACGATGAAAGCCGTCTGCCTGTTCCAAAAAATATATCAAAGCGTTGGATTTAACGTTATTTATTTGTCTTACTACAAATTATAATACCTGAAAGGAACAATGTCAATAGACGGACAAAAACAGAGCGTTTTTAAACGCTCTGCTGGAAATAACGAGAATCTTCTTTTCAAGACGATGTGAACGCCTAATCGTCAGTTTTTGATTTATAAACTGATGGGTAACGATAATACGTTTCCAAAACCATGATTGACAATGCGGTGTCATACAGACGTCCGCCGCGTTCAGTCCACGGTCCGTTATGATGCCAAGACCCCTTTGTGTGTCCTTGCTGCGATTGAGATTTAATCATTTGTTCTCTCATAACAACGTTCCACTTTTTCCACAATGATCCATTGTAATTAAACATAGTCTGAGTTGCATAGTAATTATAGTAGCTGTCAGACTTGCTGGGACCAATTTTGGACAGCCATTCTACTCCGCGCTGAAGATTGGGGTTGTCATGCTTCCAGCCCAAATACATTCGACTTAACAGACCAACTGACGTGGTAGATGGACCGGCTCCAGGTTCTGTATAGCCGTATTTGGCGCCGGATTCAGTTTGAACGGAATCCAGGAATTGAGACGCCTTTCTGATAACGTCTTTGGGAACTTCCAAACCGGACATATAGCCGGTTTTAATAGCTGAAACTTGCCAGCCTGTAGCCGAAGCGTCTCCTTCTTGATGGGGTTGATAACGCCATCCGCCGCCATTGGGATCCTGGTGGAAACAGATATAGTTTAAGCTTCCCTGAGCGGCAGGAAGAATCCGTTTATCTTTGGTCATGCCGTACGCCTCTGTCAGACAAAGAGCGGCAATTCCGTGCGAATAAATCGTCCCGCCGTTTTCAAGGTATGAAACGCAGCCGTCTTTCGTTGTTTTGCCATTTCGACAAAGGTAGTTAAGCCCATTGTATACGTTTGTTTTGTATTTCCCTTCATTAATATGAGTTACGCCCGCGCCAAGGAACGGCAGTAAAGCCAAACCCGTAGCGCCGTTAAACGCTTTATCAAATTTACCGGGGTTGTTACACTCGCCGCGGCAAGATGACGCTAATTGGTGATTAAAACACCATGCGCCGTTGGGCAGTTGATGTTCGGCAATCCACTGCAGTCCCAACGCAACAGCTCGTTCGCTTTCAGTCGTACCGCCACCCATGGCAACGGCTTGATATTTTCCAGAACCGCGATTGGAGAACATGCCTCCTGTATTAGTATTTGAAGCAATAGCAGGAGCTTCGCGATTCTTTAATGCATTGCTGGCGGCAGACGTGGGACGTTTGGCGCTGTCGTTGTTTGAACTTCTCTTAGCGTCTTGATCTGAGTTAAGGACGCAGCGGAATCCCAGACCGACGGTGTGCTGATCTGGTTCCAACCCTCCGCGCAGCGCTGAACGGCAGAAATGTTTTGGACTGCCCCAGCTGCCGCCGCGAGTCATTTTTTTAGCGCCGTCGTCTGGCCCCTTGGGATCCTTTGTTGGTTTGCTGGGATATGTTCCGCACCAATCGGCGACCCATTCAGCAACGTTGCCGTGCATGTCGTATAAACCCCATTGGTTGGGCGTTTTCGTTCTTATGTTTTGCGCGTGACGATCGCTGTTGCCGTAGTGCCAGGTCATTTCCTCAAAATCGCCGGCAAAAGAGCCTTTTGTGCCGGCGCGACAGGCGTATTCCCACTGCGCTTCGGTCGGCAATTCAAGAGGAAGCCCTGCTGCCGACGCCTTTCTGCAGAATTTGTTACAGTCATACCAGCTGACGTTTTCAATGGGCTTTTGATATGACGATCTTGACGATGGAGCGTCTCCAATGACAGCCATCCATTGCTCCTGGGTAACTTCTGAATCCATCATCCAGAATCCCTTTGAGATTTTAACTTTGTATTGTCGTTCGTTAGGATTGCGCCCCTCTTCGTTTGCAGGAGAACCCATAGTGAATATTCCCGGTGGAATCCATTTAAACACAAATTGAACTCGGTCGATCTCTTTTACAAGAATGTCGCCAGCTTTTGGTTCTTCTTTGGGTTCTGGCTTGGATTCAAAAGGTGTAACAGTTAGAAGATTGGAAACGTCGTCGTTTTTGTTATCTTCCGTTTTGTCAACAGCGCCATTATCGTTATCATTTGCTGCGATTTCAGGCTGATTCTTTGAACTGTCATCGTTGGATTGTTTGCCCTTGTTGTCTTCCTCGACAGGTTCTTTAACCGTTTCCTCTCGCGGCGGTTGATCCATGTGATTAGCCAGAGCCTCGTTCATGCTTTTGTCGGTCATCATAACGCGGAAACCGATACATTTGAGATTAGAGCCGTCGTCTCTGCTTGCACTTCTACAGTCTACAAAATGGTAAAGATAATTGCCGCCTCTGGATACGTGATCTTTCTTGTTTCGATCAATGATTGTATCATATAACGTTTTACGGAGTTCTCCATCTTTAATAACTTTGTATTCTTTTTCTCCAGTTGGATTGATTGCATGTTCAATAATGTACCCGCCGTATGGATCTGAACACCATTCAGCAACATTTCCGTGCATGTCATACAAACCCCATGTGTTAGGACGAAAACTCCTGACAGGCGCAGGATAATTACCATAACCATCTTTGTGATCTTTATCCCTAAGCGCCTGATTAACAAGATCTTTATCGGTATGAAGACTCGCATCGCAATAATTCCCGTATTTACATAAATCGTCGTAGGAATCGCCAAAACAAAAAGCGGTCTGCGTTCCTGCGCGACAGGCATATTCCCATTGGGCTTCAGTAGGCAGCTGAACTTTCATTCCCAATTGAGAACATGTTTTGCAGAAACTTTGAGCGCCATTCCATGAAATGGGATAACAGGGACGATTATTTAAAATAGATATTTCAGTTTTTTCAATTGAATAATACTGATCATTTGTAATCTCCGTTTCAAGCATCCAGAAGCCTTCTGTTAATGTAACAGGATGCAATACTTCATCGCTTGAACGCCCGCAGCTTTTAAAATCAGGAGTTGAATATGCAAGTTCTCTGGCTGCCCGAAATTTCCGTTTAGTTTGTTCTGTTTCTTGTTTTGACCAACCTTCCGCTTCTCCCATTTCGTCTAAAAAAGAATCCGACAAGGTAAGGTTTGAATAACAATGACCAGTTCCTAGCGGGTATTCGGATGAAGACGACCCCATCATAAAACGTCCCGGCGGACACCAGCGAAAGACAAACTCCTGACCCTTGCAGTACAGAGTTCTTTTTTCGCCTGGTCTGTGTTTGGATGGAACCAGTGGCGGATCTGTTATTTGAGAAATGTCAAATCCCTCGTAGGTTGTGAGTTTAGTATCTACCTCAATTTCTTCTGACGGGGATTCCTCCGCAACGTCGTCTTTGTGTGAAGAAAACAAACCTTTGGCTACAACGAATAACGCCAAGAGCAATACAATGCCGCCGCCGGCAATTAAGAAAATCATTAATTTAGATTTCTTCTTTGCCGGCTCGGTAAACTGAAAATTGCCGTCGTTGTCCTGTTGAGGTTCTGTAAAGACAAACTCGTTGTCTGTTGATTTTTTCGGTTGAGACTTCACTTGACGTTTTGAATTCATTTTTTAGTCCAAATGGGGTCAATTACAAAAATCTATGCAATGATTAAATTTCTAGTCCAGGTCAAAACGAAGGTCCAAAGCGGCGCCAAGAGCGTAAACAAGTTCTCTTTCGCGGGTCGTAACTTTGCCGTCGTAGTTGATACAATCGATAAACGCATTGAAAAACATCGCTTTAATGGGCGTTGATGCAAACTGAATCTTTGCCAGAGCTTTAGCGAATGAGGACAAATTGCAGCTTGACTTTTCCGGCATTGGCATTTTACACCGGATTGAATTACATGCGTGAGCAAACGCTCCCTGGGCGTCTGTCATGTTGTCAGCTCCGCTATAGGCAACGTATCCCAGCATAATCTGGAATTCATTTCCGAGCTGAGACGCCTTGGTAAATTTGACAGCGTTTTTATTCAGTCCGTAACGATAGTCCAGCCGCCCGGTGATAAGGCATCGCAAGGTCAACTCGAATAAATCGAGACGCTGGTCAGCCGCCGTCAATTCGTTAACAATTTTACGAAAGTCTTTGTATTGTGAAATTGTCATCTGCTGCAAGGCGTAAAGGCTTTTTTCCGCCATGGAAATCTTTTCGGCGCAAGAGTATTTTATTGCAACTGGAAGCAGCTTTTGAACCAGTTTGAGCAAAGAACTATCCAATGTATGCTGCAAGTAATTCCATTGATTCATTCGAACTTCCTGATTGGCGTCAATGAGCAAAGCAAAAATGGCGCAGCGAGCGGAATAGGGGGCTCGAATAAAATCGATGAATTTCGGTTTCGGCGGTTCCTGAGGCGTAACGACCTGCTGTGGTTGTTGAGCTTGTGTCTGCAAGAAATCAAACTGCGGCGCTGATGATTGCGGCGCCGGAGCCTGGGCGAGATTGTTTCCTGCCAATCCCATTGCCATTCCCGGGAATGGAGAATCTGAACTATAGCTTGACGTATAACCCCCTGTTCTTTCAGAAGTCAGTCCCGGAGGATTTGCAAACTGCTGTTTAATATAACTTGGAATAACGCCGTTATAGTTTGGCAGGAGTTGTCTAATTCGTTCGTTGGTATCAGGGTGCGTGTTATACCACGATGACACTGGGGCAAAGTAGAATTGAGCGTATGCATTTCTTTCAGGCGATGAATCAATATGCATTGATTCATCGTCTCCTTCACATGCCAGTTTGATTTTCATCAAAGCGTGAGCCATTGCCTCTGGATTGCCGGTCATTTTTGCAGCCGTTAAATCAGCCAAAAATTCTCTTTGACGTGAAATTGCATAGAGTATCAACTGTCCAACTTTAAAGCCTATAAAACCAAGAGCGAAAACACCCGCCGCCAAAACCAAAAACGCTGCTGAGCCGCCTTTAATCTGGTCATTTTTATTGTGAGTCTGTTCATCGTAAATGCCCATTTGAGCATTTTGTTGTTCCATAGCGATATTCATTTCGCTGACGTCCTGCCGCTGTTGCGCCTTGATTAGAAGTTTATCGCCGATCCAGTGAACAAAAGAAAAACCTGACGCTGCACAGCCCATATTCAGTTTAAGACGGGAATCGCCATTGATTACATGACCAAGTTCGTGTCCTAAAACGCAGGTCAGCTCTTCACGGGTAAATAATCTCATTGATCCAAGCGTTACGCCAACGGCTGCAGTTCTGGGGCTTAACCCGGCAGCAAATGCGTTGATATCGCCAGTGTTTTGGATATAAACAGGCGGCATTGCGATGCCAAAACGGGAACAGAGTTCTTGAACAATGTCGAGTAACTGTCGTTCTTGAGCATCCGACGTGTTTGGTTGAACTAATCTGGCTCCCATGTTTTCCGCAACGTCAACCCCAGTGAAAGACGAGTTTGCCAAGTAGCTAAATCCCCAGGCGCCCAAAAGGAATAAAACAGTTAAAATGGAAACAATTATTGAAAGTCCAGCTCTTGCCTCGCCAGTCATTTCAATAGCATTTTCGGGTTCAGTAATTGTTGCATTATAGACTGCTGGTACAATGACAACAACCAGGATGTCCATGAGTATTACAATGATGAATGTTGCCAGAAAAAAATATAAGACAAGCTTTGCCGTTGCTCCATGAGCGTTTTGGATGTTGCTATGAATGTTGGCTCGGATTCTTGAACCGTTCGACATACGATTTCTCCTTGATTAAAAATAAAGCCGAATTGCAGGGGATTCGTTTAATTGGCGCTTACAGGGTGTTTAAGAATAGCGTTCTTCGTCCGTATAAAGTAGAAAAAACAACAGGGACGATCTATTGAGTTTTTTCTGCTAAAAGCGGACGAATCGTTTGTTTGACAGGATAATGAACTGCTGAACCTCAATTAACTAAAAGAGGCGTACAATTCATTTTGATTGAACAAAAGCTGCGGTTGACGAACTGGGTATTTATTGTACACGACATTGATTGCTTCTGCAATTTGCACTGAAGCTTCAACGTCAAACAGTTCAAGGAATTGATTGGGCTGCACGCCCAGTGAGCGTACGATATAAACGCCGCCGTTATTGGTTTGTCTGGATCCAACGATTATTACGGCAAGTCCATATAATTGACAGCGATTGCGATAACTCCATTCGACAACTTTGTAACGCAAATTATTCTTCCAGTTGTTAAGAGCTTGTTGAGCGGCGCAGCATTGCGCAACGCCGGCTAATAAAGTCAAAAAAAAGTCCATCCGATAATACCTTGTTTTTCAGGTTTGATGAAATACACAAGCAATCTCAATTATGTTTATGTCAAGCTTTCAGCCTGACGCATTAAACATAACCGTATTGTAACGACGTTATGCTTCAGCTCATTACGAATAAAGTACTGCGTTCAGGGCGGAAGTCGCTTTGTTCAAATCATCGACAGCCGTTTCCAGCTTGCCGATGACGTCTTCCGGAACGTTCATCTTTCCGCCGATCTCGCGGACGAGTTTCTTTTCCGGTTCGCTGTAATCGCCGTCAATGTGTCCAAGCGAAATCAGGTCTTTAAGCAAAAGACGGGCGCGGGGCTGGAAAGAAGCCAGATTTTCCAGATTTTTGGCGAAATCTTCGTCCGTGATAGTGGATTCCAGCAAAGCAACGGGGTTAAGTCCGGGAATGGCGCAGCAATAAATGCCGGCAATTTCTTCGATGAAACGCTGTTCGCTTTCGGAAAATTGTCCGTCTGCAACAGCAATCTTTTTCAGAGCGTTGATGTGAAACCGCATGTTGTCTTCGGTCATAACGAAACAGGATGTATCCATGTCCTTCTCCTATGGTTGTTGAATCTTTCAAGGATTATTCAAAAACAATTTAATTTCCATTTTATCGTCGTTCTCTATTGAACGTTCACAATTGAATAATGCAGGAAACTCTTAATAATGTTTCTTTTTGAAGCAGAATATTTAGCCTGTCCTCGCTGCAGCTGTTAACGGATTGCAGTCATTAAAAGTTTCCTTGTTATTATTAACTCTTTTGTAACGACGACTTCCAATCCGTCTGTTTTCAAAGACGATTAGAATTCGGCATACAGGTCGTCCTGTGTAAACAGCTCCTGAGCTTCGCCAGTGGGATAGCCTTTGTATACAAGTCCAAATGCTTCTCCAACTACCATCGGAGCTTCAACGTCAATCAGGTGAATGACTTTTCTGTTCGGGAGCATGCCCATAACGCGTATGAGCAAAACAACGCCGTTGGGAGTTTGTCTTGCATCAAGTAAAGCAATGCCAACTGAAATGAGTTCAATCCGGTTTTGGACGCTCCACTGCACTATTTGCGCTCGGAGACTTTCTCCCCACTCAAAAATGACTTGTTCTGCGACTGTTAAATAGCCTACAGCCGCCAAATAGTTATCATGTCCACTCATAAGAATACCTTAATGCAGTAAATGTTGATGGAATAATTATGCAAGCTGTTATGTAAATATCAAACAATCAAATTGAATGTATTATTCAACAGTTTTGCAACGACGATACGCTTCAGCTCATTACGAATAAAGTACTGCGTTCAGAGCGGAAGTCGCTTTGAGCAAATCTTCAACAGCCGCTTCCAGCTTGCCGATGACGTCTTCCGGAATGTTCATTTTTCCGCCGATTTCGCGGACGAGTTTCTTTTCCGGATCGCTGTAATTGCCGTCGATGTGTCCAAGGGAAATGAGGTCTTTGAGAAGCAGACGCGCGCGAGACTGGAATGAAGCCAGCTTTTCCAGGTTTTGGGCGTATTCTTCATCCGTGATGGTGGATTCCATCAGAACAAAGGGGTCGAGTCCGGGAATGGCGCTGCAATAAATGCCAGCAACTTCTTCGATGAAGCGCTGTTCACTTTCGGAAAAACGTCCATCAGCAACTGCGATCTTTTTCAGTGCGTTGATGTGAAACCGAATGTTGTCTTCGGTCATGATGAAACAGGATGTGTCCATGTTCTTCTCCTAAATTTGTGAAAACTTACAAAAAACTGATTGTACGACACAATCGTTGTCAATTGAAATGTTCAGTATTGTAGTCTCGAAATTAACTTAACCCCTTGGCTATTTTTGCCATTATATATATCAATGGGGGGCAATTGGCTTTGGGGGAAAATTTTTTGTATTCTTGCGGCTGCCGTTTGGATTTAAGAACGAACAATCGCTCCTAACGTCCAGGCAACGACAAATAATCTCAGTTTATTCTGTCAAATAACGCTGGTATTTTAATTCTTCTTCGCTAAACCAGTAATGTAGATAAATCTATATTTTTAATGATTTACGAATCAAAAAGAAGAATTTTACAACGGTTTCCAAAACCAGGTTTGTTAATATCTCCCTCTATTAGGAAAAGAAACGAAAGAGCGTTACAAGAAATTAAAAAAAGGCGAAATTTTTTTCAAACTCCGCCTTTGAGGTTGTAATTTTGCCAGATTCTCTATAAAAAATTGGAGCTCTTAAGACGTTCCAGCGCGACGCGATTGCAGCCATTATAGGCTCAGCGCGTTCTGCCAGCAACGATTTTGAATTCTATTATACTTAAATAATTGTATATTTCAAGACGTTAGAAGAAAAAATTCTTATTCCTCTTGAAAAAAATTAAAAATTATGTATACTAAGAGTATAATTTTTCAAACCTTTAACCTAAACCTGTGAAAGTCAACGCATTCTTCCTTTGCTTTTCAGGATGCGTAAACCCTGCTGGGATTTGAGGGAGTTCACCGACTTTCACAGTACGTAACCGTCATAACACCGCAAGCCCGGAAATTTTTTGAAAACTCCGGGCTTTTTTAATTGCAGGGCTGAATTACTGGGATATTGCAAACGCGTTTTAACGCTGCAAAGCGATGACGTTCTATACAGGATAAACTATTTCAGTTCATTTGTATCCGGAACCATCTGTCCGTCTTTACGGCTTCCAAGCAGGGCGTGAATCTGTCCTTCAATGCCGTAGTGAAGTTTGTGAACGGAACCGTCAGCAAACGACATGTTCATAGACGACGCGTGAGCGGAGCCGAATCGCCAGAAGTAGTTTTGCCATGGGAACCCGCCCGGAACGTTGTTGATGTCGTGCATCGGCGGCATGAGAAAATTGGCGACAGTATATGCGTTTTTATCTCCTGTTTCAAACAATAAATCCTGAGTGCCTTTGAAACCGGCGCCGTTGTTGACGGCGTCATAATCCTCTGCCGTTCGACCATAGCACCAACGAAGAACGTCCGGGTCGTGCCCAACGTACATGGATTCGTTATCGCCGCGGCATTGAGCAACGCCGGCGTATGCTTTAGCGTCAACAAATTTTTCTCCAATCATATAAGTATTGCTCGTACCGTCGATAACGTCGTTTCTGCCAATCTCGGTAGCGCAATAAAATATGCCGTTGTTTTTTTGACGATGGTTGGGGTTTTCCGGCCAGTTCTTATTAGTTTTTTCGTAAGTGCGAATTGCATTAGGATCATAGTTAGGTTTACAAGTGTTAGGGAAAGAGCTGTACATGTTTTTCCCATATGAACCGGCGTTGCCAGCATAGTCTGTTCGGCAGTAATATTCCGGCTTGTTGGCATTATTCATCTGAATCTGAGTAACGTTATTACATGTGTCAGAAGTACGACGCGTTGGACAGTTCATAATCGCAATAGGCGTTTGAACCATTTCCGTCAACGCAGCGCGAAGTTCACTGTCTTTTTTGCCCAAGCCTTTGTCATGAAGAGCGGACTGGTCGATAAACGGAAGGACGTTATAAACCCAGCCGCCGGGCTGATGTCTTCCAACGCCGGCATTGGGATCGCCAACCCAAACGTTGTTCCAGCCCGCTGTGGGGAAGAATCCGTATCGCGATTCATGGTTAAGACAGCCGGCTGATAGCTGACGAACATTGTTTACACACTGTGTGTTGCGAGCAGACTCTCTGGCGTTGTACACGGCGGAAAGAAGCAATCCCGCCAAAATGGCGATGATCGAAATGACAACCAATAATTCAACAAGTGTAAATCCGTTACGTTTCATAAAATCCTGACAAGTTTTTAAATAATGGTTATTGATTGGGAAAGCGAGAGATCAACAAACAATAATCTCTCGCGTTAAGCGTAACTTCGCTCCCGATGGTCGCTACGTTACCGCCTTTCATTAATTATTCATTTATTTCTTTTACGATAATACAAAAAGCCCATCGCGCCGAGCAACAACAGCGCCCAAGTTGACGGTTCCGGAACGCCGGAATCCGGTCCCGGAGGAATGGGACCCGCGCCAAGACCAAGCAGGTACAAGCCATCGTCTTTGCTTATCAGATCAAACAGCCCGGTGTAATTCCCAAGCGTCGGCGTAACGCTTGTGTCAAAGTCCGCGTCGGAAACCAGCTTGTATTCTTCGCCTTCCGCCGCCCAAAGGTTAGCGTCTCCGGCTTCAAAGTACAACTTAATAATCGAATTCTCATCAATTACAAATGAACCGTCGTTAGCGACAAAGAGTCTGTCGTACTGCTGAGCTTCTTTGTCTGCGGTGTAGGAACTGAACTCGAACAAGCCCGTCGCGCCGGTTTCGATTATAGCGTTACCGTAGACGGTCAAGTCGCCAACGGAATTGCCCGGCGAAAGCGTTGCGCCAGACTTGACTACCAAATCGCCGTTGTACTGACCTTTGAAGTCCAGTTCGCCAGCGGAAACGGTGAAGTTGTCTGAACTGAACTGGGTTCCGTCCGCCTTAATCTTGAGCTTGCCCTCGCCGGTCTTGAGGACATTTCCGCCGGAGACGGTAACGTCGTCAGAGAACGTAAGCTGCTTTGAATCGTTGCGGGCGACGTTGTATTCCAACGTGGCGTTGTCGGCGATTTCAATTGAACCGTTTGCCTTGACAGCGCTGCCGGTCAGAGCAAGCGTTCCAGCAGAAACGGTCGTCTTGCCGGAATACGTATTGTCGCCGGAAAGCGTCAGCGTACCATCGCCAGTCTTGTTTAGGGTTATATCGCCTTCGCCGGATAAGACGCCGGTAAGCGTCAGATTCTTGCCGTCTGCAACCTGGAACGAGCCGTTGGCGTCCATTTCAACTCCGCCGTTATAAGCAGCGGTTGAATCGTCGCCGTCGACGAATTTAACCCCCTTCTTTTCGGTTCCGTCAATCGTCCACTTGGTTTCAGCGATCGCTTCGGGCGTGTTGGCGTAATAATAAGGATCCGTTGTCGGCTCGTTCTGCGTTTTCAAAACAAGATACTCTTCCGTCTTGTCCAGATACCAGTTATCCGTTGCGGCTGAGTTAATCGTCAGCTGAACAGCATCCAGGTCGGCTGTCATGGACGAGGCGTCAATGAGGACAAAGCCGCCCGCTGTTTGAGTGTTGTTCCACCAGGCGTTTTCATCATCGTTGTTGAACGTCAGGTTGATTGTTCCAGACGTCAGCGTGGCAGCGCCGGTTGTCAAGTAATCGTAATTGAGAATTGACGCGCTGTCGTAGAAATCAAAGTTGATAACGCCTCCGTCAAGTGTAAGGTTTCCAATTGTGATTTCAGCCGTTGAGTTGGAATCGCCCAGAGTGAGCGTACCGCCGTTGAGCGTAACGGCAGATGCGATTTCTGAAGCTGCATCGATAAACGTTGCGCCAGAGGCAACGGTAACGCCGGAGGAAGCCAGAGATCCCGTACTTGTCAAATGCAGCGTTCCTTCAGAAACGTTCGTTGCGCCGGTGTACGTGTTAGCGGCTGTGAGTTTTAACTCGCCCGCGCCGGTCTTGGTAAATCCGCCGTCGCTTTTGATCACGCCTTCAACGGTCAACGTATCAGACTTAACGTTAAACGTTGCAGTCGCGCCGCTATTAATATGTATGCGGGATTTAATCGTCGAGTTTCCAGTTGATGTAATAGTTCCGGTTCGAGTGGCAAAGTCCAACCCTGAACCGCCGGCGGTATAGCCATATTCCTTTTCAATCAAACCGCTTTCCAACGTTACATTTTTAATGTGCGTATAGTTGGAGGGAATGAGCGTACCTCGAATAGTAATGTTGTTAGGAGAGTTTGCCCCGTAACCAAACTGGTTGCTTTCGCGACATTCCAGAACGGCGTCTTTTTCAATAACAATCGGACCTGTTCCCAAGTTGCTGGGAGAAGAGTTTGGTCCGCTAGAAATCACTCGTCCCTCTTTAATATCAAATCCACCTTGGAAGGTGTTGACCGCTGTCAAATACAACGTACCATCGCCATATTTGACAACCTTGCCGTTAGCGTTTTCGGACTGAATAACGTTGGTAATGGACAGCTGCGAGTTGGCGTCTGTCGTAATGTCGATTGTTGCGTTATTGCGAACCAGAAGGATAGCTGAAATCGTCGAATTGGTAGGATTTTCAGCAGTCGCGCCCTGCAATGCGTGAGAGTAAACTTTGGCAGTGTTGTTGTATAAATCAAACGTACTGCCGCTGGACGCCTTCGCCGTACCGCCGTACATGTGAAGTTGAGTATTGATAAACGTTTCGTTTGAAACGGAAGAGTCAAACGTACCGTAGACGTTAATAATCATTGTCGGTTCGTCACTATGTCCAATGGAGTCTTTCGAGGCGCCAAGCAGCGTAGCTCCCGGACCAATGGTAACCTGACCGAATCGTTTGGTTGTATTGTTCAGACTGTTGGCAAGCGTTACTGTTCCTTCCTGGATTTCGAAGTTGCCGGTGGACGTTGAGGTCAGAGAAAGATTTCCCGCCCCGGTTTTGACCGTCTTGCCAGAGTCGTTATTGGCAATTGTATAACCAATTTCCATTGACTCGCCTTCTCCCAGAGCGAATTCCAGAATCGAGTTGTTTGTAACAGCGCCAGTTCCCAGCGTCCCGGTTGCGACAACCTTGAGCGTACCGGCGTTAATCGTCGTTCCGCCCGTATAGGTATTGGCGGAAGACAGCGTCAGCGTCGCGTCGCCGGTCTTGACCAAAGCGCCCGCGCCGGAAATGACGCCTGCGAATTCAGTCGCCGCATTGTTATTGAGCGTCAAAACGTATCCGCCGTTGTCGATGGTTCCAGCTCCCGTCAGATTGTTTAACGTTTGAGCGGCGCCCATCGTAATCGCGCTGTTGTTTGTAACGGATGAAGAACTGGCAATCGCGTTTTCAGCCGTCAAAGCCAACGTACCAGCTGAAATTGTAGTAGCTCCTGTATAGGAATTAGCTCCTGCGAGAGTCAGCGTTCCATATCCTGTTTTGTTCAACGCTTTGGAACCAGTAACAGATGTCAGCGTCAAATTGTAACTGTCGCCGACTTCAACTTCGCCGTCTGCGTTCAATATAACAGGTTTTCCGTACGTTACGTTGAGAGTATCGCCTGCAACAAGCTTGGCGCCAAGTTTGGCATCGCCGTCGATTGTCCAGTTGGCTGCGTCCAAGTCAGACTGCAGGTTGGCAAGATAGTATTTGGAAGCCGTCGGCGAGACTTCTGTTGCCATCAAATAGATGCCGCCGTTGTCATAGTCCACCCACCAGCTGGGGCTTTCAACGCCGTCTACTGTTACTTTCATGTTACTAACGCCGCCAAGCCAACCCGTAATATCGATTAGCTCGTACCCGTACTCGCCGGCGTTACTCCACCAAGCCAATTCGTCGCCATTGTTAAACGTCAAATTGATAAAACCGTTTTCCAAGTTGGCAGTAGGAGTTTCAAGGTAGTCCCAATCGTCGCCTAAGAAGCTGTTCATGTCAAAGCTGATAGAACCGCCGTTTGTGAGCGTCAGATTGCTGATTGTCAACGTAGTTGTATCAGACGTATTTCCAATAACGAATTGACCGCCGTTGATCGTAACGGGAGGCTCAGCGCTCAAGAATCCAACTTCCAGTTTGCCGCCGTTGATTACAATACTGTCGGTTGACAAGATTTCTGCAGAAAGAACGCCGCTATTAACGGTTGTGGAGCCTTCATACGTAGCGTCTGTCAAGGTCGTTTTGCCTTTTCCAGAATTAATCAAATTGCCTTTGCCGGAAATGCTGTTTGTCAGGGTAACGCTGTCATTGAATCCCAAATCAACGGAACCTTCGTTAATCTGAATAGCTCCGGTGTATTCGGAAGCGTTCCCCGACAGGCGAAGCGTACCTTTCCCGACTTTATTGATGTTGCCGGAACCGGTTGTGGCTCCCGCCTGGTCGATTGTGTACCCTTCCGCAACGTCAAATTGCGTATCGACGCCAATATCCAGCGCGCCGGTATGAGTTGCAGTCGTTTCTTCGCCCCGTGGAGATGTAAAGAACACGTCCAGCTTGTCGATGCCGTTGGGCGACCACGCTCTGGTCATGTCCTTGATTCTGGAAACGTCATATCGGAGTTCCGCAGACGATTTCACAACGAGGTCGTCAATAAGACTGCGTTTATAGCCAGAGTTGCCAGTGTAGCCTTCAAACTGAATGAAGTTGTCAAGAAATCCTTTGCCGGTCTGGAAAGACGATATTAATTTATCGTTTACATACAGACTGACGTCAACAGGGGCAGTTCCGTCAAAATCGGGAACGAAATAGACCACTCGGACGTCCGCCCAATCGTCAGTTAATTCATACGTTCCAGCGCCAAAGTTCTGTTGAGTTTGACCGTTAGTACCGTCAAAAATCTGAATTCCGCCGTTTCTGCGGAACAGAATTCCAACGCCATCGGAGCCATTAACGTTAGCGGTTCGTTTGGATTCAGTCAAGCCAAACATCACTGCCGCCCAGTTTGACGAATCTGCAGCTTCATCAAATTGAGGCGCAACGCGGAAGCTGATATCGTACATTCGTCCGCCTTCATCGGCTGCGGACATGGCGCCTACGTTGGCGAAGTTATAATCGGGAGAAGCGTGGCTCTGGCTCTGATCGTTGCCGCTAGCGCTCAGCGTTGCAAAAAACAGAGAGCCTTTGCATTTTCCTTCATAGTCGCCGCTGCCAACCTGAATTTGGTTATTGCTTTTAACGCCGATTGTATATCCCAGCGCACCCAGCAAACCTCCGAATCGATCCGGCTCGTCGTTGCTGGACGGTCCGCCGATATTGGGACCTGTCGCATTGGCTTTGACGTGGTAATTGTCGCTAAAGAAATTTCTCAAATTGTACGCTTTGAGCTGAACGTTGTCCACCAGCAGCGAGGTGTCTGTAGTGGTCAGGTTTCTGATGGCAATCGTTTGAACGTCTGAATTCGGAACGAAAACAGCGCCGTATTCTTTAAATTGCCCCTTTGTAACTTCCTTTGCGTTGATATAAACGTCTTCAGTTGCCTGATCGGGACCAATGAATAACGAGACTCGCGGATTGTCCGTTGCGGTTCGTCCGCCTAAATCCATCGAAACTCGATAGACCGTGTTTTTGTCGGTTGGATCAAAGCCGTAAACGTTTTGGTATAGACGCGCGTCCACGCTGCTTCCGCTTTGAACCCACGCCAGCTGTCTTCCGTCTGGAGGCGTTTGATTCCCCAGAAAGTCCTGGCAAGGACCGCCAACCCACGCCAAACCGCCGCGCATAGCCGTATTGGTTAAGTTGGTAAACTGCCAGCCGGAAAGAATTCCAACGTTGTTTTCATTTAAATAAGCGTGTCCGTTATGTCCATCGTTGGGTAAATGAGTAACGTCCGCTTCAAAGCTGCCGTTATAAAGAGTTGGCGTTGTGGGCTTAACCTGTTC
>JAFSMW010000079.1 GCA_017447745.1 Thermoguttaceae bacterium | reverse complement strand
TGGCTATGCTGAGTTATACGCATATTCATTTTTACTTTTGTTATGTTTCCTGGTGTATTACTTTTTAATACGAAAACTCAAACGCAAGTACAAGATCATTTTATTTGTAATAACGATATTGAGTTTAACATATCTGTTTACAGGTTGGCATTTACAAAAAAGAATCATAGATGAATTGATCAATCATCAATTGTATTTTTGTAAGGACGCTATAATTGAAGCAGATGCTAATAATGATATTCTTAAATTTAATCTAAAGGATTTACCGGAATGGGAAGTTGATTTAGCTGATGAGATAGATGGTTATAGAAATATTCTATCTGAAAAGTATGGAACAGATTTGTCTAATCTTTATATTCATTTTATCCCAAATGATAGCCTATATTGTTTATATCTGTTATTCCGCCCGTTTTATACGGTCGATATGGGACATGGTGAAAAAGGCGGTAAAGATGGCTTTGGACCTCATTTAAGTTCAAATTTCATAGAGCTGTATGTACCAAATGAATGTGAATGTTGCCCTTCTCGTCTTATCATTTGGAATGATGATTCTAATTTTCAAAACTCTGCAACAGGCGCAAGGATTAGAAAATTTTGTCAAAAACATAATTTAATAATAAGAGACCGATCGTGGGTATTGCAATATATAGATTTTTGTAAAATATACAATTCAACGGATTGTGAAATAACGAAATATGATAAAGATAACGCGCCGAAAAAAGGGACATGATAATAATTCCACAGGAATAATTTCAGTTTATTAATATCGGGGAATGTAGAGATCCGTATGAAATTTGAATTCAAACATTTTGTTATGCTGACGGCGATTCTCGGATTTGTTTTAATACAAATTACAGGACGTATTGGAATAACAACCGTTCGTGAAAACGGTCATTATTGCGAGAAGCCGACTTTTCAATATGGCTACCCAATTCCTTTTATTGAAGCTCTCGGCGGGGATCTTATTATAGATATCTCACGCCGCTCGGAAACTGCATTAATAGAAAAAATGCAAATAAAAGCTAAGGACGGCGATTTTGAAAAATGGTGGAATTCTAGTTATGTCAAGAAAGATAATGATATTTACAAAACCTTGGAAACGCCGTTATCCATACAGATATTTGTTCCTTTAAAACCATGGTATATGGGTTCTGGACGCGTTGACTATCCGCGATATACAGGGTATTTTCTATGGGAATGCCGTAACTATTCTCGCATTACGCATACATTTTGCTATGCAATCTACTATGATTATTTTACAGATCGAATAGTTGACTTTTTATCGTACCATCTATCGCTGGCAAAAACCGTATCCAAAACATACGATTCTACGTTTAATACTTGGCGCATAGAGCTGGAGAATATTCCTTGGCGATGCGCGTTATTTAACCTTATCTATCTTGTTGTAACAATTTTAGGATTACATTTGTTTTTCCGCGTTCCGAGTCGAATTGTCAACCGAATTGTATTTTACTCGATATTTACAATATCAGTAATCATGGTATTGATTTCGATTCATGATATTATTTTTTACGATTACGTTCGATATGATAGAACGTACTGGTTTTACAGTTTATTATATTCAATCAACGTAGAGCTTTTTATAGTTGCAATATTGGGATATATGATTGCTGCTGTAAAAGGTATAAAATCGGCTGCTCATCGCATGTATCATACGTCTGAAGATTAATTGAGATATTTTAGATTCGTTATTGCTTTTGTAACTTAAAGGTTCGTCTTGAAATGATACATCTTTAATCGCTGAGTTTTATCGTTGGGGATTATGAGTCGCGACAGCGAAGGCGGACGTAAGTCCTCTATAGTCCCGAAGGGACGCTGTTTTTTTCTTTCTCAGAAAAATTTTACTCGCCCTTAATCTTTGGGGGTGCGATAAATTTTGGGTTGCGAAAATAGGTGAAATGAACATTTAAATCGTAGCCCACACCTTTAGGTGTGGGGTTCAAAACGGCATAAATAATAATATAACGCACAAATTTCCCTCCCTTCCCCGCTCCGAATGGAGCGGGGAAGGGAGGGAAGGGGAAGCGTTTGGGGGAGGAGCGCTTTTCAGTCCCCCAGATAAATCTGGGGGCTATGAAAGGGTTTCAAAACTCTTGCCTTTTTTCATGCCCACCAATTTTGAGCGCACCTAATCTTTATTTTTTTCTTCCCACAGGCTTGTATTTTTCTTTTTGTTGTGTTATCCTGAAATTATAATAATCGTTTGACGCAGCAATCAACCAGAGATAAAAGAACGTTTAAACTATTTTGCCCATGGACAATAATACAGAAAAAGAACAACCGTGTTCCAATAAAAGCCGTTATGAAAGCGCCCTTGAAGCCGTCTTGCGTATATCTGGATGGTATCCCGGCAGGCATGTTCCATTTACAGATTTTGAAAAACATCTCAATTCAAACGGCAAGATATTGCATGATAAAGCGCGCGAGTTTCTTCATGAGTTCTATGGTTTAGGAATTACAACTAATTATTACGGAGCGTCTGGATATGAGCCATGGTTTAACGAGTCTTTAATGCCATTCCTCAATAAAGAAAAAAAGAACGGACATTAATCATTGATTTTATTGGTTTTGGAATTGACCCTAAAGGTAATTTTTGGTTGCCTACGTTTTCCCCATGCGATTTTGATAACGATATTGAAAAAGAAACTCAAAGGATTATGGGAATGTCGTGTTGCTTAATTGGTTACGAATTTAGTAGTTGTAAAGAAAAAAGAAAGCGCTTTCCCTGGTTTCATAAAAAATCTGAAATTATAACGCCAGGTATGATAGACCTGGATCGTTGTTATTCTGGAAGTATTTATATGACCGAAGGCGGTCAAATCATTTATCCTTGTTATACAGGAGATTGCGCTGAAGTGTATAAGGATATTAAGAGTTTTATATTCCATAAACTTGACAGATTCCTGCTGGCATGCGCCGATCCGAACGATCCATTAGACGCTGATTTTTTAAAAAATGAAACGAAGATGGAATACGTGGATTACGGATATCCTGACGATTGCGATCTTACAGAATTGGGCGTAGCCAAAAAGCAAGAATCCGATTAACGGTTGTGAGCAAATTCGAGTTGTGCGGATAGATAAGATAGAATCTACATTGCGTCCCGAAGGGACGCCATTTCTATAACCGTCGACTTTAGTCTACGGGGTGAGGCGGTCTATACTCCCCCTATCGAACCCGCACCTTTTCTTTCCCTCCCTCACGCTTAGCGTGAGGAAGGGAAAGAAAAGGGTATTTGTCGATTTTTGTTTTGTTGTCGTTTCCTCCCCCGGAGGTTGAAAACCGCCGGTTATAGAAATGCAACCCCTTCGGGGTTAGCGTGACGCTTCGCGTCAATATCTCACATCCTTCAATATTCAAACCGCTTTGGCAGGTTTCGGTCGCGGCATTCGTCCGGAGTAACGACGGGACGGTAGTTCGGTTGTCCTTCGAATTTAGAGTGAAGTCTGCCGAAGAACGACGGGTGGAACGGACAGTTGTCGTCCAGCCAGTTGTTGATCGTCAGCAGTTCGTCCGGGCTGAGCTTGACGGTCGGATGCCACGCCTTGAGCTGTTTGGCGTACTGCTTGACCGCGTCGCTGTTGTACGTGCAGTCCGTATCCGTCAGCCAGGCGGAAAGCGACGACGACGGCGAGCAGATCTGGTACGGCGGGATGTATTCAATTCCGTTTGACGCAGCGTCTTCGTTGCGCTCTTTGCGGTTCCCCCACAGAAGCTTGCTTTCGTCGTCCGCCAGTTTCTTCATGGAATAGTACGAAACGCTGTACGTCCCTTCCGGCTTCCCGGTCAGGTTGAGATCGGAGTGGCGAGTTGCGAGTTGCGAGTTGCGAGAAGGTTCAGAGCGACCATCGGGAGCGGTTTTTGGCGTTTCGCGCGGCAGCGCGGACTGGCTCCCCGCCACGGGGCCGTCATGGCACGATACGCAATGCTTGTCGAGAATCGGCTGAATCTGGCGTTCGTAGTCGAACGTCATTTCCGACCCGTTGAGATACGCGCCGCGGAGGTATCCGCTGGTCTGGTTGGGCTGAGCGGTCATGACGGCAATCGGTTTTGTCATGGCAATGGGCTGCTGAATCGTCGACCGGGTGGGCGTGTTGTTGGGCGTTTCGTGACATCCCACGCAGGCGCGGGTTTCTCCCGGACGGAAGTTGACGTACGTGCGTTCCGTCTGGATAGCGCGGAAGTCCTTGTCGAGCGCCTGGAATATAATCGCTCTGTCGGCGGGGACGTAGAATCGGGCGGAGCCGTCTTCTTCAACCGGGACGATGCCCAGCTGAATTCTGACCGCCAGATGCCCGGCGCCGATAGCGGAATGAGCGTGAGTCGTCCCGGCGTGATCGTCTCTAAACGGTTTCCGGGCAGACCACGAACGCGGAATCTGTTCCAGAACGCGGAGGTATTTCACCGTCCCGCGGGGAACGTTGTCCAAGCCGGCGTAAACGTCTGTCATGACGACGACCGCCTTGTTCTCTTTAGCGAGGTTTTCGTCCAGCAGGCTGGGGCGAACCGGCGGAACCGGACGCGCAACGAGCGGATACGGCAGCCAGCAGGAAACGGAATCGTCTTTGAGCAAAAGCTCGTCCGCACCGGCGCCGTTAAGGACTGAAAGAGCGTACCCGGTCGGGTCGTTCCACGCCAGCCCTTTCGGTTTGCAGGAAACGAGAAACAGATTCTCGTTAATCGGGTACGGGTCTTTGAACAGACGTCCGGGTTTGCCGGTGGAATCCCGATACCAGTTCCCGTTTTCGTCTTTGAAATGGAATCCGTTATGATGGAACGCTGCAACGTCTGAGGTAACGTATTTCATCGTGTCGACGCTGCGGACGTTGTCTTTGACGTCAATGACGATAACCGTGCCCATCGCGTTGTTGGGACAGCAGTGTGACGCGCCCAGGAAAACGATTTTGGTCGTTCCGGGAATGGGTCGGGCGTAAATCATCGTTTCCGGGAACGTGATCGTGTTGCCGTAGATTTCCGTCGAGTTCGTCCCGTCCGGGTTGATCGCCCAAAGGGCTTTGACGTTTCCCGCCGCCTTGTCGACGTATTCCCAGCGATGGTACAGAATTCTGCCGTCCGGCAAAACCGCAGGCGACTGTTCCGACAGCGCGGAGAAGGTCAGCGGCTGCATGTTGGAGCCGTCGCCGTTCATGCGGTACAGGTTGGAAACGGTCAGGTTGTCTCCGGAGTCGCACAAGACGGAAAACAGACACCGCGTTGTAATAAACGCAATCCCGCCGTCGGGCAAGTAACACGGCTGCATGTCGTCCGTGCCGCGATGGTATCCGCTGGTAGCGAATCGCTGATGTAACGCATCTTCAATTTCCGGCGGGAAGGTGAGCTGTTTCAGCCCGGTTCCGTCAACGTTGATCTCGTAAATGCGGTATCCTTCCTGATTGGATCGCTTCCAGTCAAAGACGATTTTCTTCGCGTCGAAGGACACGTCAAACCGGTTTATAACGCCGCCGGCGAGAATCGGGTTGACGTCGCGCACTTTCCCGGTTTTGAGATTGAGAATCGCCAATCCTCCGCCGGGCGCCCAGCGGGAATTGACGTGGTCTGTATAAACGTGGTTGGACGTGAGCGTAACGCGGCGAATAAAGACGATTTCCTCAATGCCTTTATCCAGCAGCCGCTGAGCGGCAGTCGGATTGAACGTAAAGGGCGCCTTGTCTGCCGTCGGAACCGGTTCTAACGGAGCAGCCGGCGCGCCGGGCATGCCTTTCATGTACTTTGCTTTCGACGGGTATTCCACCGGATGACAGTAAACCTCGAATGTAACAGTTCCGTTTTTCGCAGACTCGACCAGCCCAACCTCCGCGGTAAATCGCGTATATTTGCCGTCCAGCTTGAAATGAAGAATCGACGGCGCGTGCGCGTAGAGAGCCTTTTCAAACGTCTTGCCGCAAATCTTGACGGTTCTGCCGGCGTGATCTTTATTAATCAGCATCGTTCCCCAGCCGGTTTGAGCGGAAACGGGCTTGAGCGTCGTCATATCGACGGCGTTCCCGTCCGCATCGTACAGAGTCGGGTTGCACCACGCCGCCTGGTCGTAGTCGTAGTTGTCCGGCCCGTATGTTACAACCAGATACAGGTCAGACGCCTGATTGAGCTGAACGTCCACCGTTTGGGCGGGCGACTTGACGTTCATAACGCCGGTTTTAACCGCCTCGAAACAGGGGGAATCCTGACTTCTGACGACGCCTGCAATCGTCAGAATAAACGCAAAGGTAAGCAAAATGTTTCGGTTGAGCATGTCAGTTATAATATAAAAGTTGAGGTGGGGAAATGAAATTTCAATTATTTTATATCATAAATTATACATTATAAAACCGGATTGTCAACGACCAAAGAAATATCATTTTGCGACAAGGGGGGGGCCGATTAATAATGGAAGGCGGTAATGGAGCGACCATCGGGAGCGGAATTACGCAGTTCGCCGACAGGCGAACCGAAACGTTTGAACTGTGCATAACAAAACGACGCAGCCGAAAACCTTCACGGATGGCGCCCGCCCTCGGGCGCCTTGCTGGTATAAGGGATAACCTCTGATGAGCCGTCACGCGGCAGTCCCCTGCCGCATTGCTGGTACAAGAAAAATCTCTTTCGCAGTAGAACCCCTCCGACCCGCTGGATCGCGGCTGTCGCAGCCGCCGAAGAAAAAACTCACGCGGAGCCGCGGAGTAGCGGAGGATGATCGCGAATATGAAAGGCGGTAACGGAGAGAGAGAAGCGAACGCAGTTACGCTTTGTTCGAAGTGTGGATACCAAAACGACGCAGCCGAAAACCTCCTCTGGATGTAGCCCGTCCTCGGGCTACAACTTCACGGCGGCGCCGTCAAGGAAATTCACTCGCTTATTTTATTCTTTTCTTTCTCAAGATCAACAACAGCGGTTATCGTGCATTTATTGTTCTTATACGACAACCTCGCGTATCCGTTGTCAAAAACCAGTATGACGCGAGCTGAATCAATTTTAGCGCAATAGGAAAAATCGTCCAATTCGTAAGTTACTGGAAATGAAAATATCGTGCTGAAAGAATCGCCTTTTGATTCTACAATTTTAACCGTTGAATACTCTGATGAATTATTATGTTCAAATCGATAACCCAAAACAACGTCGCCATTGCAAAAGACGCCAATCAGATTTGTTTCTTCAGGAAACAAAAACGTCTTTTTGCTTTGGAAGTCGTTCTTTTTAATTACTATAACTTTATTATCTGATTTCGTTTGCACAGCAATAAAATCATTTTCATATCTTATTGCAGATACGGCTCCGACGATGTAATGAAACGAGAAGTCTTTTGCTTCCTTTGTTATAATCGCGGGAGAACCGCTCGTCTGTTCCTTGTATTTATAGCTGGATTTAACAGGAATGAACGCATTCGTATTACAGAACAATCCCACTCTTTCATTGTACGCTAAAGATAAATTCCCGCCGTTGTTTTTAATAATAAAATCACCGAACTTTACAAATGGACTGTAATAATAATCCTGATTTATGGAAGGATTCATTTCATATTGACAATCAATCGCAGACGTTTTCAAATTGTATATTAAAATCGTATCAGGAATTGACAACAGAGACCGTCTGTCCTCCGCCGGATTTGCTGTATCAGAAGTAACAGATTCAGGTTTGACGTCCCATGCTATTTTATTAGAATTGATATTCCACGCCAATAACGCGAGTTTATAAGTATCGTTTTCGAAATCGCACTGAGCGGAATAGTATTTAACCTG
>JAFSMW010000078.1 GCA_017447745.1 Thermoguttaceae bacterium | reverse complement strand
TACGTTACGCCCCAGTTCAACGACACCGATATTTACAAGGGAATCGAAGCGGCGTCGTTCTCGCTGGCGACTCATCCCGACCCGGAAATGAGCCGCTATCTGGACAGATTGATCTGCATTGTCGGCGCGGCGCAGGAACCCGACGGCTATCTGTACACTCTCATTTCTCAAAAGCGGGATTTCTCCAAGACGAATCCCACGTCCGAGGGGAAACGCTGGCATGAACTGCAATGGTCGCACGAATTGTACAATGCCGGGCACATGTACGAAGCCGCCGCGGCGCATTATTGGGCAACCGGTCAAACGAACTTTCTGGAAATCGCCCGAAAGAACGCCGACCTGGTTTGCAAGACCTTCGGACCGAACGAAGGACAGGTTGTCGACGTGCCCGGGCACGAGGTCATTGAGATGGGGCTGGTCAAGCTGTATCGCGCCACCGGCGACGTCAAGTATCTCAATCAGGCGAAGTTCTTTGTTGAAATGCGCGGGCGCAAGGATTTGAGACGCTCTCTGGCTGGCGATCCGAAAGCCATGTACGGCGCGTACGCTCAGGACGCTACGCCGCTGACGGAAGAGAACGAAGCTGTCGGGCACGCCGTTCGAGCAACGTATCTGTACGAGGGCGCGGCGGACGTGGCGGCGATGACCAAAGACAAGGCGATTACAGACGCGATTACCCGAATCTGGAACAACGTCGTCAGTAAAAAGATTTACATCACCGGCGGGCTGGGCGGGACGCCTCACGGGGAAGCGTTTGCCGACAACTACGTTCTGTCTAACTTCAACGGCTATTCCGAGACGTGCGCTCAGATTGGCGGCTGCGGCTGGCACCAGAGAATGTTCCTGCTCGATCAGGACGCCAAATATTACGACGTCATGGAGCAGACCATTTACAACTCGCTCATTTCCGGCGTTTCCCTGTCCGGCGACAAGTTTTTCTATCCCAACCAGCTCGCCTCCCGCGGCGGGATTAACCGCGCGCCGTGGTTTGGGTGCGCTTGCTGTCCGCAGAATTTAATGCGCTTCATCGCCTCGCTGGGCGGATACGTCTACGCGACTGACAATAGCAATCTGTACGTCGGATTGTACATCGCCAACAAGGCAACGGCGACCGTCGGCGGGAAAAGCGTCAATCTGGAAATGACGGGGAATTACCCGTGGTCAGGGGACGTCGAACTGGCAGTGAACCCGACGGACGCCGAGGCGCAATTCTGCCTCAACCTTCGCGTTCCCGGCTGGCTCAACAAAACGCCCTTTGCCAGCGACCTGTACGAGTATCTGGACGGCAAAACGCTTCAGCCGACAATTACTGTCAACGGTCAGCCGGTTGCCGCTGCGCCGATTAAAGGCTTTGTGAAAATCGACCGCGTCTGGAAGCCCGGCGACAAAGTTGCCATTCATTTCCCCGTTCAGCCCCGCTGGGTCAAGGCGAACCCGAACGTCAAGTCCTGCGAAGGACGCGCCGCGCTGACGTACGGTCCGATTGTCTATGCGTTTGAATCCTGTGACAACGACGGGCATATTTTCGACGTCTTTGTCAATCCGAAGAACCCGGTCGAGGTTGGAGAATACAATCCCGAATTCCTCGGCGGCGTGATTGCGCTCAAAACCAAAGGTTATTTACCTCAATACAAAAATACGGAATCGACAGGCGACTGCCAGGAAATTGAACTGACGGCGGTCCCGTACTGCGTCTGGAACAACCGCGGCGACGGGCAGATGCAGATCTGGGCGCCAACTTCGGCTCGTCAAACGGAACGTCCCGCCGCGCCGACAATCGCCAACACGTCCAAAATTTCCGTCTCGTTTACCCGCGGGTCCAATAACCAGATGGTTTTGGAATCCGTCGCAGACGACGCGTATCCCGGCGACGCCCAAAACGAGAATCCGCAATCGTACCGGAACTTCGACTTCTGGCCGCATCTGAACACCAAAGAATGGATTCAGTACGACTTCGCCAAGACGGAGCAGATTCACAAAATCGGCGTCTGCTGGTTTGACGACTCCAAACGGAGCCGCGACTGCGCCGTTCCCGCCAGTTGGAAGATTCTCGTTCAGACAGAAGACGGTCAATGGGCGGAACCGACAAACGTTTCCGGATTCCCTGTCGATTCCGAAAAGATGGCATTCGTTACATTCGACCCCGTCCGAGCCAAAGCGATTCGGCTGGAAATCCAGTCTAAACCGAAGTTCTCCGCCGGTCTGTTTGAATGGACGATTGAATAATCAGAAACTTCGCCAACTTAAAATTTTACCAACTTCAAAGGGCGGTTGTCATTCAGATAACCGTCCTTGTTTGTTCTCGTTCAAAGAAAGTTTTTCAAAGGAATTCGTATTCCATCCGAATGCCGATATCTAAAAAGGTGAAGAAAGTAAAATACTCCGGCGGAGTCGGATAAACCTTTTGACTAATTTGGAAAGCGTACGGCATTGGATCGATTCCCTGCTCGATCAACGGTTTGGTATGCTTGTGAATCTTGGTAAAACGACGGTTTTGAGAGACTTCCATTGAATCGAGACGTGCAATCGGGTCTGTAATGGTCTGCTCGTGAGAAGGCAGCAACGTTTTAACGATTCCCTCTTCCACCATTTTGCGAATGAGAACTGTACCCTTGCAATAGTTGGCGTACCCCAGCGTTTCTCCAAACAACAACGGCCAAATCGGCGGCAGCGTATGAGATAAAATATGATCCCCAGCAAATAAAACGTCGTCAAGGAGAAAACAGGAATGTCCTTTTGTGTGCCCGGGCGTCGGTATTACCGTGAAGTCTCCGATTTTGTCTCCGTTTTCGAATACGTGATCAACGTCGTAGTCAACCGTTCTGGGGCCGAGATCCAAAAAGCATTGCCGTAAATGAGGTTGAGCTTCTTTCGGGACGCCGCACAGACCGAAAAACGTTTGTAAATATTCTAACGCAGAAGCAAAGTAATCCTTGTTTTGCGCTATCATTTGATAATCGAGTTTGTGAATGTAGCGTTCAACAGAAGGATTGTCAAACAGAGGTAAACCGCCGATGTGATCCAAATGGGAATGAGTCAGCAAAACGCGGCGGACGTCTGAAGGTCGAAAATGAACGCCGTATTGCGTATTTATGGCGTCAAAACCGTCAAGGATATCCTGATGGGAAGTTGCATCCTCGCTGCCGGTATCGATAACGGTAGCCAAAGACGGAATCACATGAACCCGTCCAACCATGGACCGATACATTTGGCAACGGATGACGTATATGTCAATTCCGGAACTGGTAACAATTTTTTCTATGGGTAAGCTCATTCTGGCTGACTTGATAAAATAACTGTCCAACCCCGTTCGTTTGGTTCAAACGGCTCACCGCCAAACAGTTCAAATTTATTGACTTTAATATTTTTCAAAGCGTAAGACTGTCTGTCGCCATTGGGAGAGTATCTCTGAAACGCGACAGGTTTGCACGGCTTGACGTTAATAATCAACTCTGCTTTTGTCATGTCCTGCAGGTCTTCCTGATATTTGGGATACGCTTCGAGCCAAATCTGACCTTGAGGCGCGCCGGGAGGAAGCGGGAGCAATCGAATCCAGTATCGATCGCGCAGCGTTGCTGCAGACGCCCCAAATAGGAACGCCATTGGACCCTTTTTCAGTTCCTGACCGGTTATAGAGCCGTCTGAATATCGGTATTCGTTAATTTCTTTTTTATCAAAATTGTACGTATATACAGACTTGCCATTGCAGCGATAAAGCTCTTTGGGCGGACCGTCAATACGAAAAATACCTTTATTGGGAGCTTCGTATTTTAAGAACCCGGTCGTATGTTGAGCCTGCGGCGGGGAATTGACGTCTGTACCTCCAACGGAAACCGCCGGATAGGAGTAAAGATCAAAATCCGCTTCAAACTTTTTTATACCGCGAGTATAGCTTTCCCAAAAAGCCAAAACCTGATTGACTTGATTCTGTTGTTGAGGAGTTAACTCAAACGGAGCGTTAGACTGTGGTTGAGCGATTGGTTGTGTCGGATAAGGTTGACCGGCAGGTTGCTGCGGCTGAGTTGGATATGGTTGACCAACGGGTTGCGGTTGTCTTGTGGGGTATGGCTGACCAGAGGGCTGTTGTTGTGGAACGTACGATCCGTTTTGCTGATTAGGTATAATCTGTCTTTGTGGGGTTGACGGATTGGAATACGCTCCCTGTCCTGAATTGTTGTATCCTGAAAACGGAACGGAAGGAACGGATTCTCTGGGCATTCCGCTGGCGTTATTCGCCGTTGCAGGATTAACAATCTGACCGTTTGTGGAATATGGGACGCCCGAATACGTTGGAGCTTGTCCTGTTTGTGAATACGCCACAGTTGTCAGTAATATTAGGCTGAAGCAAACAACAGCAACTATTTTATGATTCATCAAGTGAGTTCCTTTATCGGAATTTGTATATTGATTTAATGTACTACCATAAGTAATAATATATATCAGAAATCTCCAGATAATTCAATAGCTATTCGATTGATAATTTCGATTTCACTGGAGTATTTCTCGTTAATCTTTTTTTATGCCTCTATGAACCAAGGGAATATATCGATATTCTCTGTTAAAAAGCGATATGATAAATAATATTGAAGCTGTTAAAATAAAAAACGGATACGTGAGCATTCCTCGCCAGTATTTACTGACAGGTTTACCGCAGTAGGTAATGCTCAGAAAAGCCATTATTAGCATTGCCAAATAGGATCCGACAGCGGCGCCGGCGCCTAAAATCAGGTTGAATGTCCAATCTGTATCAGGAATAAGCGGCGTTTTAGTAACCAAGGCGTAAATGAACACAGCCACAGTGGCTATTGTACACAAACCAGTTACCAAGGGAGCTGTTGCGTTCCAGAACAAGTCCAGTTTTTGGATGGGGTTTGGAAACAGATTGGCAAGAGCCTTTCCAGCAAAATGAATGTTCGCCTTTGATCCAAACATCCAGCGGTATAACTGCGCCAACCAGGCGGTGAACTCCGTTGGTTGTTCGTCATAGTATTTGGCGCGAAGAGTGTGCGTAATACGCTTTCCCTTGAGAATCGTTTTGGAAGTGAACTCAAAATCCTCTGTGATGGAGTGCGCCGTCCAGCCTTCCGGTTCGACGCACTCTTTTAAGAACGCATACCCGGTGCCTTGTACGAAACAGGACAATCCCAGCCTTCTGCGAGGCATGTTATACGCGCGCGAGACGACCAGCCAGTGCGTAGCGCACATGTTGGCAACCCAGTTGTCGAACGGATTAGTGGAGTCTCGAAATCCCAGAACAGCGTCCGCCTCGCCTGACTGCAGCCCGGCGTTCATTTCCGTTAAGAAGCCGGGATCGACAAGGTTGTCAGCGTCAAAGATGCAATAGGCGTCAAAGCGGTCCGGATATTCTGTTCTAACCTTGTCGACAGCGTATACCAGAGCCGTGCCTTTATTGGGATGATCTGTTTGAGTCAGTTCCCAAACGACTGCGCCGTGCTGCCTGCCGACTTCCGCTGTATTGTCTGTACAGTTATGAGCAATGAGGATGATCTCAAAGCAGTCTGCCGGATAGTCCTGCTCTTTGAGGCAGTCGATAAGATTGCCGATAACCTGCTCTTCGTTTCGAGCGCAGATTAAAACGGCAATTTGCAGACGTCGCGTTGGTTCAGGAAATTGTTTGTCTTTATAATGCCCTATAATGATCATGAACAAAAGCCATAACATATAGGGGAGGAACAAAGCCTGAATGACCAGGAGAACTATTGTGATAGGCGCCATTGATGACAAAGCCCTGTATTATTTGAAACAATGAAATTACTCAACCGGTTTGAAAACCAGTCCGGAGAGCAGTTTGGGATAAAAGTACGTGCTTTTCTGCGGCATGCGTTCGCCGGCGATGCACAGCGTTTTGATGTTGTCGACCGTAGCCGGCATGACCAACGCCGCCATCGGGTACTTGCCCGTCTTGAGTCCGTCGTCAACTTCGCTTACCAGGTGAACGTAAGTCGGCTTGACTTCCGCCGCCGGCGGCATTTTGAGCAGCGTTTCGCAAATGAGTTTGTGCAGAATGCTCACGCCCAGCGCTTGCCAGTCTTCGTTATGATCGGGCGTAACGGCGGCGATTTTCGCCTTGCCGGCGTCCGTCAGCTTGACCAGCGACCATTTATCGTCTTTCTTTGTATACAGAGCGATTCTGGACTGGTCGCCGCCGGTTTCAAGATCTTCCCACATCGTAAAGCAGGAATCCGTTCCGTCGAGCGTTTCTTCCAGCGTGAAGCAGTCTCCCAAAGCGTTGAGCAGTTCCGCCTGATCGAATTCCGGAGCGTTGGGGAACAAGCGGTGAGTTGGCAGAACCAGCAAGCCGGGATCGTCCATGGCGACAAACATCGACAAGACGAACTGGGCTGGATGGTCGGCTGGCAGCGAGCCGCCGTACGTCTGAGCAACGTGATCCCGATAATTGCAGGCGGTTTCGTATCGATGATGACCGTCTGCAATGAAAACGGGCTTGTCTCCCATCAGGGCGACGACTTTGGCGATAACTTCGCCGTCTGTTACAACCCACATGCGGTGAACGACGCCCAGGTGATCTGTCGCTTCCAGCGGCGGCATGGCGGCAACGGCTTTGTCTAAAACCGCCTGAACTTCGTTTTTCGGATCCGGATACAGACCAAAAATCTGGCTCAAGTTGGTTTTGGTGGTCGTTGTGAGCATGAGACGGTCCGCCTTGGCGGCGGCGTGCGTCATCTCGTGCGGGAAGACCATGCCCTCGCCAAATCGCTGAACCTGAAGACCCGCCATGAATCCCTTGCGGAGAATCTTCTTCCCGTTGTATTCGTATTCCTGAGTATAGACGTAAATGGCAGGCTGGGATTCCAGAGCCAAAACGCCTTCCTCTTTCCATGCTTTGAGAATTTTTGCCGCTCGAGTATAGCGGTTGTTTGCTTCGTCGTCAGTCGGAAGCATTTTATTGAGAATCAATCGAACGCAGTTATATTCGCTTTTGGCGTAAAGTTCGTCTTGAAGTTGTTCGTCAATAACGTCGTAGGGCGGCGCAATTACGTCGCTGAGCGCTCCAACATGACCGAGGTCGTATCGAAGTCCGCGGAAAGCCTGAATGCTTGGCATTATTTACTCCTGTTTAGGAAAAAGTCAACGGAATTGTACATCTGTTCAAACAAATAGAAGAACAATTCCGAAAATGTCTAATATATTAATAATCCTTAATAATAACCTTTTTATCTAAAAATTCAACCGGGGGGAAGAAGTGAATTCATCAATCTTCCCTAAATTATCATGCAATTGGAAGACGTGCGATAGTGCGCTAGTTCCGCTCGATAATTTTTGCCGAGAATTTTTTTGTGGGTTTGTTTAACCTGATCTTCCGTATTGTTGTTTTCGGAAATGTGTCCCAGCATAACCGCTTCAAGTTTTTGACCGTAATGAAGCAGCAATTCCGCCGATTCTTCGTTGGATAAATGCCCATGAGAAGAGCGGATTCTGTCCTGGAGTTCTGGAGAGTACTCGCCGTATTTGAGCATGATGGGGTCGTAATTGCTTTCCAGCAGAACGCCGTTGAGCGACTGGACGACGCTGGGGAGTTCGTTGAATACGCAGCCCAAATCGGTGCAGACTCCGAATCGCTTTTTCCCATCGTCCGCTACAAAACAGACCCCGTCGACAGCGTCGTGCGGCGTTTGGATCGTTTCAATATTCAGACCGTCAAAATGAATCGTCTCTCCGGATTTAAAGAAATTGACGCTTTTGACTTCGCCAAGGCGATATTCCATTTCCTTAAAGGTTTTTTGAGTCGTCCATAATGGAATGCCAAATTTGCGGCAGAACACGCCAGCGCAAGCGATGTGGTCGCTGTGTTCATGACTGATTAACAAGGCGTCAATGGAACGAATATCGATATGGAAATACGCCAAACGATCCTGAGCCTGCTTGCCGCTGATGCCGGCGTCAAAAGGACTCGGACGTTATCCGATTCTAGATAAATGCAATTTCCCTTACTACCCGATTGCAGGGCAATAACTCTCATGGCTTCCTTTCCGTTTATATATTATTGCAAACGTTTTTTATATAGGTTCTATTGTATCCATAGAGAGGGGTTTTGTCAAGACGGGTTGAGCGCCGCTTTTTTAAGATAGTGAAGTTCAAATTTTAGTGGTATGAAAATGAAAGCTTAGGCGAGCCACGGGTTTCCACCCGTGGCTCGCCTAAGCGTAACTACGCTCCCGTTGGTCGCTTCATTACCGCCTTCCATTTAAATCAATAGTCTTCAAACTCCATTTCCGGGATTTTCTCCCAGCGGGAATGGGCGTCGCAGCCGGTTCTCTGCTGGTAGTCCTTAAAGCTGACGCCGTTCGGAGCGCTCTTCCATCGGAACAGCTTCTGCTCTTGCGGGGTTTCTCCGTTTTGCCAATAGACATTGTAGTCGATATCCCAGTTGGGGTCTTCGACGCGTTTGTTGGCGAACCACAGCATCGTATTCGCCGTTCGGCAGAACTTGTTATTACGGTACGTAATTTTGAAACTCTTGACGTCAAACCCGTATGACAGCATCGGCGTTCCGCGTTTGTCCGGACGTTGTTCGTGCGACCAGCCGAACCCGGAATCGTAACAGACGTTGTTCTCGAAAACCAGCCCGTCAACGACGGTTTGCTTTCCGGACAGCCACGTTTCGTAGCTCTGTTCGCAAAGCCAGGTTACGTTTCCGCGCCAAACCATATTTTCCACCCGGCAGTTGTCGGGACCCTGGTTTGTCATGGCGGTGTCGTAGATCTGCCAAAAGCGGTTGTTCTCTACCAGATTGTTTTGCGCCCCGCACCAGAACTCGATTCCGTTGCCGTATCGAGTCGGTTTCTCGTCTCTGGTATACAGATGAGAGCCGCCAATCCAGAAGAAGTCGCAGTTGCGAATTATCGAGTCGTGAACGTCCTGACCTTTGATCCCGTGCGCTCCCGTATATCCAAACGCCAGTCCGTCGACAATAAACCAGCTTTTACCGCCCATGTCGGCTGTCGGCTGACGAATCGCGGCTTCAAAGAATGTGTACGCCTCCGCCGGATTCTTCTCGCTGTAGACGTAGAGCGTTCTGGCGCCAGACTGGGTGGAAAACGGCGAGGAGAAGAAATCGCCAGACTGTTTGAGTTCGTCCAGACTCCAGCGTTTGAATAACGCCTTCTTTTCTTTGCCGCCTTTTTCTACAGCAATCACGTTACCGACGTCGGAGCTAAGCCCAAGCGTTTTAACGTCAACAGATTTAACTTCCAGCGGAACGAACTCCAAAACGCAGCCGTCGGGAATGGAATCGCCCAGGAAAAACGTCGTTCTACCGTCCTGCGCCGTTTGTTCGGGCAAATAGATCAGCGCATACTCTTTCCATTCAGACGTAAATGTAACAGCGTCAGCTTTGTCAACGCTGACGACGCTTCCGTAACGTCCCCACGGCGATCTTTGCTGCATTAACGACGGCAGTTCCGTGGTAAACGGTTTGCTGGCGCGAGCGCGAAATTTCAAACAGAAACCCTGACGCGAAACGATGTCAAATGGCGAGTTGGTAAACTGAATCTGGTTGGAACTGACGCCCTTTTTGTTACATGTAAGCTGATAAACAATCTGTCCCGACGGGTCTTTCGACGATTTCAGATCTGCATTCCCCTGCCCTTCGCAGTACAGTCTCCAGCTGGAGTACGATTGAGATAACGGCGTTTCCCGATTCGTGAACTCGTAACTGTCCGCTTTGGTTTTCCAGAGATTCTTGCCCGCGGGAAGCCAGCAGTCGGGGCTTGTCAGATCGACGCTGCCCAGGATTCTCGGCTTTAGCCCTGTCCCGTAAGATGTAAAGACAATCGGGTTCCCCTGTTTGCCAGACTGCATTCTCAGCGTTCCGCGCCAAATCTGCCCGCGGCAAAAGAGAACCTTGTCGCCCGGCTGCAGAGCCGTCTGGTTGACTTTGTCGAGCGATTTCCACGCAGTCTGCGGACTCGTGCCCGCCGCAGCGTCCGACCCGTTGACGGCGTCGACGTAATATTCCGCCGCCAAAACCTGCGACGCCATCAGAGCAAGAACAATTATCGCGTTTCTGAAATGTAACATAATCTCTCCTTTGGTTTACTGTAGTTTCTTATTTTGCGCTTTAAGACGCCGGACGATTTTCCGCAGCGTTGCCTCTGAACTCGCCTCGCATTCCCAGACGACGATAACCTTCCAGCCCAGCGAGCGCCAGTCGCGTTCGTGCTGTTTGTCGCGTTCGACGTTCTTTTTGAACTTCTCCGACCAGTACCCGGAATGGGCTTTAGGGCTTTTGTTTCTCGTACACGTCGGCGAGACGTGCTGATGCCAAAAGCAGCCACGAACGTCGATTATCGTCCGGTACTTCGGCAAGACGATATCCGGCTTACCCGGCAGGCTTTTGACGTGCAGACGATATCGAAACCCCTGCTTGTGCAGGTACGACCGCACGACTTTTTCCGGAGTCGTGTCTTCGCTTTTGACCTGCTGCATGGCGAAGCGCCGCTGTTGGGGAGAAAGGGAATCCATGGGTAATAAAAGTAAATGAACAAGGTTCTCGAGTATAAGAATATCGAAAACCTTTGTTCAGTCAGGTTTGCGGGAGTTACTCATTCAATAGGAATTCTGAACGGCGGATTACTCAACGCTAATTAATCCTCAAAGAGGAAGCCTGCATCTGCTTTGGGGATCAATGTACATAGCGCATTGCTTCTTCATGACCAAATTCAGCCGCTTGGCGGAACCATGCCATTGCTTTAGAATAGCTGGCTTGTACGCCTGTTCCATTCAGATAACAACATCCAAGTGCATATTGCGCATCCGGACAGAAGTGATCAGCTGCAAGTTGAAACCATTTCACCGCTTCGACGTAATTTTGAGGCACGCCTAAGCCTTGAGCATAACAATTTCCAAGACTGTATTGTGCGTTAGAATTTCCCTGTTCCGCCGCTTTGCGATACCATTCAACTGCTTTTTTATAATTTTGTGGAACGCCCTCGCCATCAGCATAGCATTCCCCAAGACTCCATTGTGCGTTAGAGTTTCCCTGTTCTGCCGCTTTAAGATACCATTTCAACGCTTCTGCAATATTATGTGGAACGCCATCGCCAAAGTAATAGCAATCGCCAAGGCTGCATTGCGCGTCAGCATTTCCTTGATCCGCAGCTTTGCGATACAATTTCAGCGCTTCTCCTTTATTTTTTTGAATGCCATAGCCATATTCATAGCAGTTGCCAAGACTGTATTGCGCATCAGCATTTCCCTGCTTCGCCGCTTTTTGATACCATTTGACGGCCTCTTGATATTTTTCATCGTTATAATAGTATTTGCCCAGTTGATATTGCGCTTCAGCATCACCCTGCTCCGCTGCTTTTTGATAGCGTTTTACAGGGTCTTCAGGATTCTGTTGAACGTTCTCGACGTTAGCAGAGGCGTTGTCATGACTGCTTTGAGCCTTATCATCTCCTTGTTCCGCTGCCTTGAGATTCTTTTTCTCAAGCTTATTCTTGCAGAAATCCAGCAGTTCCTGGGCTTCTGTAGAATCAGGCGTAATTTTAAGGATGTTCTCTAAATGCAAAACTGCATTAACGTAATCGTTTTTACTGCATGCTTCTTTAACAGCATTGTATAACCGAGTAAGTTCGTTTTCTAATTCGTCCTGTTCCTTTTGTTTCTCCAATTCAAGGATTTCGGATAACAGAGAACGCCCAGAACCCAACACTTTGGAACTGGGAGAATTGTCTGCAATCTTCTCGCAAACTCCACCGCATGAACACTTTGTTAAACTGTGGGAATAAATTTTCCCACACTTACGACACTTGTAGCTTTCACTTGACATTTTCGTAGGAATTATTCAAATTAAAAAGGCGTTACTGGAAATTTAAAACTGGCGTTTTAAAGTTAATCACACTACAACAAATTATATTTACAAAAACTGGTTTTGTCAACGGGGGAGACGATATTTAAGCGACAAAAGACGCCATACCATGTCTGTGTCGTTTGAGGAATAAAACCGCCTGCAAAGCGTAATAATCTTACGTCTAATCCTGGTCGATTTTGGGTTTAATTCCCAATAGTTTGTGAAGAGTATTTTGAATCCAGTCCTGAAGGTTGTCTGGATTGATTTCTTCTGTAAACATAGGGTTGATGCCAAGTCGTTTTAATACCATGATGGATTCATTATCGCCTTGTTTTGCCGCCTCGATATACCATTTAATGGCTTCCGAGGCGTTGACGGGCGTTCCGATTCCGAAAAAGTAACATTTGCCGAGAAACGCCTGCGAAAAGACGTTCCCGTTCTTAGCCGCTTTGAGATACCATTTTAACGCTTCTTCTTCGCTTATGTCAACGCCTTCGCCGTAATAGTAGCAGTCGCCCATTCTGCGCTGAGCGTCTGCGTCGCCTCTGTTGGCAACGGTGCGAAACCATTTCACCGCTTCCGCTTTATCTTTTTTCACCCCGATGCCGTAAAAGTAACAGCTGGCAAGCAGATACTGCGATTCAATATCCCCTTGCGCCGCCGCCTCTTGATACCATTGAACCAGTTCCGGAACCGGTTTCAAATCCTCTAAACTTTGTCCTGTGGATTTCGCCGCCGGTTTGAACTTCCCAGCAACGCACAAATATACAACGATCCCGCAAAGAACGACAAGCAGAAGAATCAATAATACTGGACCTGTCATAACGCCTCTCCATTCAGTTGAAACAAACTCAGCTTTGCCCAAGCATTATTATACGCGATTTCAAATTGAGATACAAGAGTTCAGAGGGCGCTTTTCTGAAAAATTTTAGTTACGAGATAAAGCTGCGGCAAGACGCCGCTCCCAATCCGCGCTGCCGCGCGAGACGTATTATCATCGCTCCCGTTGGTCGCTTTGATTTAAACTCTATTCCCTACTGCCTATTGCCTACTGCCTACTAAAACCTCGTCCATCTTTTTCGCCACGGCGCGAATCATCGGGACGGCGACGGCGTTTCCGGTTTGACGGCGGATTTCCTGCAGCGAGACAACTATCTTGAACGTGTCGGGAAATCCTTGCAGACGAAGCAGCTCTCGAGCGGACGGGCGGCGAACGCCGTTGACAAGCAGATAATTATACGACGCGCCCGTTCTTAAAGCGCAGGAATAATTCAGAACAGAAATGTTGCCCGCTTTGTTCTCGTGCCAGATCGACGGATAGAAAACGTCTTTGTCGGCGACGCGTTCCCGCCGCTTTTGGACGATTTGTTCAGACGCAAAGAGGGATTTGTCGACCGCGTCGTCCGGCTCCAAAACGTCTGCCAGATTGTACGGCTGAACCGGGAAATCGAAGTTGAACGCGTTCGCTTTTCGGGCGCTGCGGAAAGCGACGATAATGATTCGTTCCCGCTTTTGCGGAACCCCAAAATCCAAGGCATTGAGCACCTTCCATTTGACGTGATACCCCAGCTGATCCAGCAGTTCCAGAATTACCGAAAACGTTCGCCCGCGGTCGTGCGTTGTAAGCTGTTTGACGTTTTCCAGAAGAATCGCCTTCGGCTTGCGATAGTCCAGAATTCGGGCGATCTCAAAGAACATCGTTCCCCGAGCGTCGTCAAAGCCCTTCATCTTGCCCATGATAGAAAACGCCTGACACGGAAACCCCGCCAGCAAGACGTCGTGCGCGGGAATGTCTCGAGCGTCAATTTTCGTTATGTCCCCCGCCGGACGATGACCGAAATTCGCCTCGTACGTATCGCAGGCGGCTTCGTTCCATTCCGAGGCGAATACGTTCGTATACCCCAACTCGTCAAACGGAATACGAATGCCGCCAATGCCGGCGAATAGGTCGATGAACTTCATGGGGCAGGGAATAGGGAATGGGGAGTAGGGAGTGGTAAGTAGTTAGTGGTAAGTGGTAAGGATATTTGGTTAATCAGGGATTAGCGCTTTGCGTCCTAACCACTTAAAGCTAACCACTTATTACCATTGAGGCGCCTCGCCGCCGAATTATGAATTATTCTATTGTATGAATTCCTCGGATGTATCCCTGCGGGCTGAACGCGTCTGTGGCAATCGGTTTGGAAATGTGCGTACTGACGTTTCCAGCTTTGTCCTGCATTTCCATTTTGATAATAATGCGAGCGGGCACATCGTTGGGCATTGTCCAGAGGTAATCTCCAACCGGAGGCAGCTGATCGGCTATGAGGCTCCACGGTTCCTGTCCGTCTCGGCTCCAGTACATAGCCACCGGCGTCTGTGACGGGTAATCGTCTGTACAGACCCAATGCAGACGCATTTGCGGCAAGCTGGTATTCACGCGAATTTCGGCGGATTTCAATTCTCCGGATGGAGCAGTTCTGTCCAGAACAAGCCAGGCAGCAGGAGCTTCGCCAGGCTGCGGACGGAACGCGCCAAGCCCAGACCCGTTTTCAATCGCCAGTTTGAGTCCGTAAACGCCGTCTTCCGACACGTCTATTGCGACCGGGGTGATCGTGTCGTTATCTTTGGCAAGCAGATACCAGTCTGCTCCGCGATTTCGCGTTGCCCATATTTCCACCGCCCCAATGCCGGAAGATCCGACTGCTGTAATGTCGTAGTCTAAATCAAAATGAGTTTTGTTAATTATTTTGGCGGTTGAAAAGTCTGGAGGAACGTTTCGCGGTATAATCGGACGCTGTACGCTTGCAAACGTTGACGGCGAAGGCGTCGCCCCGCTGTTTCGGAAGGCAGACCATTCCGGAGCAGAGCCTGTCGAACCGGTTTGGGGAACGTTTGCGGCGTTTTGATCGCCAGACGCGCTGGCGTTGTCGGCTGAGGGATTGAGAAACGCTGAACGAAAATCGCCTCGACCCAAGACGTCTGTTCCAACGATGTTTTGACGCGCCGTTCCCGGTAAATAGGAAGCGCTTCCCGTAACCGGGACGTTCCATAAAACGACCGTCGGGATTTTTGCTTTATCTTGCGCTTCGCCACGGATATATAGCTGAGCAATGCCGCGGGAAACCTGAACGGTAAACTGCCCCGTCGCGCCGCTGGAGCCGTCTGGATTGTTAAACATAACCATCGCTCGCGGGTTAAGCGTGATCGGCGTCCAGTCCGCCGTTTCTGAATACCGCTGATAAAATCGGACGGTTTCCGCATTCGGATTTCGATCGGTTAGCGTCCAATAAATCGTCAATTTATCTTCGCCCGTCTTCTGCGACTCAATTTTTAATGTCGGCGCGGTTGTATCGATAACCACTCTCAGATTGGGATGAGGTCCCAAATTAGGCGTCGGACTGTTTTCAATTCGGCTGGAGCGAATGGCAAACCAGTATTCCCCGTCTGCCCCGACGCGAACGTTAAACTGTCTGATTCCGTTAGTCGTTTCGTTGGCTGGAATTAAAGATTTATACAGTTCCCACGTTTGCCCGCGATTTTTGGAATAGTATAAATTCAGCGGAACTCGAGCGTCGGACTCGTCATTTAACTGATACGGAATATAAAATTCATTCTGACTCAAATACGCTATTGAATTCCTTTGCTGCAACGGTCGATTCCCGCCCGCCAGAAACGGATCAGCAGCATAAGAGTCTAAATTTACAAAAAATGTTGCAGATATAACTATCAGAATTGTTGTATTACAGGCAACAAGCAGCGACCGAGGTTTACGTTTTTCGCAACTCGCAGCTTGCAACTCGCAATTGAACAAACCTTTTTTCACGTTCGCGCCTCACATTTTTCAAAAAATTTTTTTGATTTTTTTAAAATTTGTATTCCTATTTATTTGATTATACGTTATAATTCTAATCGGAAATAAAAATAAACAGAATTATTTTTCCCAAGGTTATTCCGATTAGATAAACTGTAGAGGTTAAATGTTTTATACCAGCCTCGAACGATTTTTATTGATTTCGTCCAACCCCCTTCCCGAGTTTTCAGTAACCACATGGATAATGGCCATAGCGGGATTCCTTTTATTTTTTGGGGTTAGCTCGTATATTTTCCGCCGCCTAAGAGCGTCTTCCAAAGAAGAGCCGTACCTCGGTCCGCACGCGATATTATCGCAATTTCGAGATCTGCGAGATAGCGGCGCGCTGTCGGAAGAAGAATTCCGAAGAATAAAACTTATTATGGCAGATAAAATTGCTGGCGAAGAAAATGACGCCAGTCAGGAAGAGCAATAGTGCGAACCTCTCTGGTTTATCTTTTCAAAATATCGAGAGTTGCGCTTCAGGCGTTATAATATGGAAAATTTTTCAAAAAAATTGAAAGAAACACAAAAAAAGATTGTCTTTTTTAAAAATACTAAGTTATAATAAATGATAATTGAAGTGAACTATGGATATCGGCAATAGCGTTTAGCCGTTATCCATCGCCAGTCATCAATTGACCTATATTACCTCTTTTATGGAGATTTAACATGAAATTACGCAGTTTACTTTTATCGACGGCTATTGCCCTGCTCAGCGCAACCGTTGCATTCGGTCAATACTACAATAACGACTCCAACCGCGTCGGCGGCGTTTCCATTGACGCCAACGGTTTGGTC
>JAFSMW010000077.1 GCA_017447745.1 Thermoguttaceae bacterium | reverse complement strand
TCTGACGCCAGATTTCGTAAACCAGTTCCATTTTAACGCGCGAGATTTTCCCGAACCCGGTTTTGACGGTCAGGACGTCGTCGTATAATGCAGGTTTATGATACTTGCACGTCAAAGAAACGACGACGAAAAACGCGCCGCTTTCCTCCATTTTTCGGTACGAACCGCCCATGTCGCGCAGCATTTCAGTGCGGGCAAGTTCAAAGTAGACCGGATAGTTGGTGTGATGAACCACCCCCATCTGGTCACATTCTTTATATCGAACTCGAATCTGTGTTTCGTGCATGATGATTGAGTGCATAGTGCGTAGTAATTTAGTGAGGCGCTTTGCGTCCTATTCACTACTGCCTACTGCCTATTGCCTACTTCTCCTTCGCCGCCTTGCACAGCGTTTCGACGCCGCGGTAAAGGGTTTCGTCTGTGGCGGCAAAGCTGATGCGGAAGTTGGTGTTCTGAACGGAAAAGACGTTGCCGGGAATAACCAGCGTGTTGTACTTCGTAATAACCGTGTTGACGAATTCGTCTGCCGTTCCCCACGGGGCTTTCGGGAAGGCATAGAACGCGCCGCCGGGTTTGACGATTTCAAACGTGTCTTTCAGACCGTTGTAAATGATGTCGCGCTTGCGGCGATAGGCGTCAATCTGAGCCGTCATGTCGGTGTCCATCGCTTCTACGGACGCGATCTGGAACGGGTGCGGCGCGCAGACGAACGAGTACTGCTGGAATTTAAGCAGCGTCTGAATGATTTCCTGCGGTCCGTGAACGTATCCCAGACGCCAGCCCGGCATGCCGTAGCATTTGCTGAACCCGTCCATGACAATCGTCTGATCGTTATACTGAGCCGGGGAGACGAACTCGGAATCGTAGCAGAAGAAGCGATAGATTTCGTCGCTGACAAGCGGGATGTCCTTTTCCTTCGCCAGCGCGGCGATGTCCTTTACAACCTGCAGATTGGCAACGGCGCCGGTCGGGTTGCACGGAGAATTGAAAAGAATCATCTTCGTTTTGTCGGTAATGGCGTCTTTGACCTTGTTGACGTCAAGCTGGAAATCCGGGTAGGTGTCGACAAAAACGGGTTTCGCGCCCACCATTTTGACCAGCGACGAATACATGACAAAATGCGGGTCAAACATGATGACCTCGTCGCCGGGATTGACCATCGCCAGAATAATCAGCAGCAATCCGCCGGAAACGCCGCTGCAGACAAACGCCTGACGGTCGGAGTGACCGTAAAGAGCGTCGATTTCCTTCTGAATCTTTTCTCGCAGCAGCGGGGCGCCTTGCGTCGGCGAGTACCCGTTTTTGCGGGACATGATAGCGTCGCACGCCGCCTGACGGACGTTTTCCGGAACGTCGAAGTCCGGCTGTCCGATAGACAGGTTGACAGGATTAACCAGTTTCGCGCCCAGGTCAAAGACCTTGCGAATTCCAGAGGCGTCGAAGGCAAACGAACGATCAGCAAGCCATTTCTCGTACATGATAACTGCTTTCTAAAATATGGTTAAAGGGTAATTGTAAAATACAAATATATTAATATAGTATTGTACTACGATTTCAGATAAGAGCAAGGGGGACGGAGGGGGAGAGAAACAGTTAGGAATTTAGGAATGAGGAGTGAGGAGCTAGAGAAATTAGCAATTTTCAATTGGCAATTACCAATTGACGCAAGGCGACCAACGGGAGCGGCGCCTCGCCGCCTTTTCAAAATAATCCCAGATTTTTGGGATTTCTTTGCCCTCGTGGGGCTTGCAGATTTCTGAATTGTTTGTAATAATATAGGGCATAGGGCGCAAATCGCCTGACTTACTACTTAATTCTCACCACTTACCGCGTACAGCTATCCATGAAAAGAATATTGCTTATTTTGCTGACCTTGGCGGTTCCAGTTCTCCTTTTGGCGGCAGAGCCGGTTCGGGAATGGAAGTCTAAATCCGGAAAGACGATTATTGAAGCGTCGCTTGACAATACGAAGGAAACCGACGATCCGGATCTGGTTACCTTCTCAAAGAGGGAAAGCGTTATAAAGTTCCGTTTAAAAATCTCTCGCAAGCCGATCAGGATTACGTAACAGAGTTTCGGAAAGGCGGCAAGAGTCTCGATGATGAAGACGTTGGGCTTGAACTGGACGACGAATCTCGCGGAATAGAGCTCGTTCCCGCCGGGAACCAGTACGCGCTGCTGATCGGCGTCAACGAGTACGTCAAACCAATTCGCTCTTTGGAATTCTGCGTCAACGACATGAAGCTGCTGGCAGAGTATTTTGAGAAAATCGGAGTTCCGAAAGAAAATATATTTCTTGTAACAGACGATTCCCCCTTGGAACGTCGTCCGACAGGCGAGAATATCCGTCATCAAATCGAAAGCGTAACTCAACTCATGGGGTCAAACGACCAGCTGACGATTGCCTTCAGCGGGTACGGCGCGATGGTAGACGGGAAATCGTATCTGTGTCCCTGCGATACGAACCTGGACAACCGAAACTCTATTGTCTCACGAGATTGCGCGTTTGCTCAGCTTGAAAACTGCAAAGCCAAACAGAAGATTTTTATCATAGACGCCTGCCGAGACGAGGTTTCGTTTAGCAGTCAGAAGGCTCTCAGCGGCGCCAAGACGCTGGAAGACCCGATCGGCGCCGACACGCATGGATTTATTCTCATTGCGTCCTGCGATAAAAAGCAGAAATCGTGGGAACACTCTAATCTTAAACACGGCGTTTTTACGTACTATCTGGCGGAAGGAATTTCTGGCGCAGCGAAGGATGAAGACGGCTACGTGAGCATAATGAACATCTTTCAGTACGCCAGTTCGAAGACGAAAAAGTACGTTTTTAAAGAGTTCAATAAAGTTCAAGTCCCGACGTTCCGACAGGGCGGCCAAATGACGGACTTCTGTATCGCAAAGCTGGAAACCGCTTCACCAATTCCCAGTATCACAACTCTTGCGCCTGCTCCCGTCCAGACGCCAACGGTTACACCAAAACCGGGCGACCGCAAAGTTGAAAACGTCAACGGCGTAGAATTTGCCTTTCGATGGTGCCCGCCGGGTACGTTCATGATGGGGTCGCCTGAGACGGAAGAAGGACGCTATAGCTGGGAGACACAACATCAAGTAACGTTGACCAAAGGTTTCTGGATGATGGAAACAGAGGTAACGCAAAAACAATGGAAAGCCGTTATGGGAACCAATCCAAGTTATTTCAAAGGCGACGATTTGCCTGTTGAAAACGTTTCATGGAACGACTGTCAGGAGCTCTGTAAAAAGTGTAAACAGTTTGGCTTGACGGTACAGCTTCCAACGGAAGCTCAATGGGAATACGCCTGTCGAGCGGGAACAACAGGAGCATACGCAGGAAATCTGGACGATATGGCGTGGTATGGGTATTATTCAACGCCTAAAGGTACGAGTACGGAAATAACTACTTATCCCGTTGGTACAAAAAAACCAACGCCTAGGGCTTATACGACATGCACGGGAACGTGTGGGAATGGTGTCAGGATTGGGACAGTGAATATCCCAGCGTGAGTGTTACAGATCCGACGGGTCCTAAGAATGGCTCCAGCCGCGTTATCCGCGGCGGCAGCTGGCTCAACGGCGCCCAGTTCTGCCGGTCGGCGAACCGCGACGCTGGCGTTCCGGAGTCCCGGAGCTACTACCTGGGTGTCCGTGTCCTCCGAGGTCAATAACCCAAACGAAAAAATTCGCATGAGCGTCAAGACTGAAGCCACGCATAGGCGAGCCACGGGTGTAAACCCGTGGGGATATAATCGATAATCAACGTATTAACAATAGCCGTTTAGAAATAGCCCGGGAACTGACGTTCCCGGCTCGCCTAATCGTTTCAGTATCTTTTTCTCTTGTCCCCTTGTCAGGGAGCAAGAAAAAAAGAGTGTTTAACGATGTTCTTTTATGTGTGTTCTTTGATCCGTGGGTTAAAACCCACGGCTAGAAATATTGAACCGCTAACGCGGTTCTAGTTGAACGCTTCGCGTCTGTTTTTTAAAACTTTGCGGACTTTGCGAACTTCGCGTGAGATTTTCTTCGGTTCGCCTTCGGCGAACTGCGTAATTCCGCTCCCGATGGTCGCTTCATTACCGCCTTTCATTTTTATCGATAGAATCGCTGCGACAGCCAGGTTTCAGCGGCAAGAAGCAAGCAGAACAGGATGGCAAGGATCGGGAAGAGTTCCCAGCCGGCGCGACCTGTCGAGACGCGCTGTTCGATCTGTTTTCGGTCTCGGGACTGCGACCACGGACATGAGCCGAAAAAGTCTTTAAGCTGGTCGGAGTCAAGACGGGTTAAATCGGTGTCCTTTTCTGAATAGTTATAGCTCAAAAAGAATTTCTCTGAAGAACCGGACTCGGATTCCGATTCGGCGGCAATATACCCTGCCGTCATAAGACCGGGAATGCGAACGGCGTCCTTTTGAGCGCGAACAAGCTGCGTTTCCGGCGCCTTTTCGGACGTCAGCGTTCCCGACGGTTTGGAATACATCGTGATTTTCCATTCGTCGCTTTCTTCGCTTTGCTTGATTTCAGCCGTTTCCCCAGCGCGGTAATTCAACCGGTTGACGCCGGACGAACTGAGGTAATCCGCCGTCTGATTTATCAACACGAAAAAGACCCAGTTTTGAGCTGACGCCAAAGCGTTCCACGACGACGCGCTGTCAATCGGGGTCGTTATTGTCAACGCTCGACCGGCGCCGACAGGACGTTCTAAAATGAACGGTCTTAAATCACTGTACCGCAAAACCACGTTGACGTCCGAAGGGAAGTCCGACATCTGCCAGTATCGAAACACGGCGTTTTGCGTCCACGGAACGGAGTTTGCAACCTTTTCAAACGGAACCAGAATCGGGTGAACGTACGACCGCGGCAAGACAAAGACGCCGTCGCCCGCTCGCGCCTGAATCTGAACTTTGCCAGCCAGGACGGTTTGCGATTCCGGAGAATTAAACGCGCTGACGTCTGAAGCGTTGTCGCCCAGTACGATGCACAGCCCGCCGCCTTGCTCAGTCCACGATTCCAGCTTTTTCCAAGCGTCAGCCGACATCGGCGCCGGATTGAGCAGAAACGTCAGCTTGTATTTCGACATCTTGTCCAGACCAAACGATTCGGATTCAAAGTCCGATTGCGAAACCGCGTTGCAGTTGTACCGGTTCTTTCCGTCCGTCCGCAGCGATTTGGGCGAAAGAGCCGCGGTAAGGAACTGTGCCTTTTGATTCTCCGAAGATGTAACAAGCAGGACGTTTTTCGCTTCGGTTCGTTCAAACGAGAACCAGCGGCAGTCGTCTTCAGAAAACGCGTCTGCGCCCGTCAGAGCGACAAAGCCCTCGTACTTGCCCGACTCAAATCCGGACAGAGAAAAGCTGATTCGCTGTTCAGACTCGTTGGATAGAATCTTTTCGTCACGCTTGACGGGTTTGCCGGAGTCGTCCAGAATGTACAGTTCCAAAGTGCGGCTGGGGTATGAGGCAGTAGGCAGTAGGCAGTAGGCAGTAGGAGAATCTTTACTACTGCCTCTTGCCTCTTGCCTCTTGCCTTCCATTGTCCCTCTCTTAACCGTAGCGCTTATATTTAGCTTCTCTCCCGGGGCGAGGGATTCTTTTTCCAATTGAAGCGGCGAGACGCTGTCGTTAATCAGATCCGGAGAGCTGACGTCAATAACGTACACGGCGGGGGAATTCGCCTTTTTCAAACAGGACGCCACAGCGGAAGCGGTAGACGCGTCCCAGGCGGCTTTTGACATGTCTGTAAAGATATACAATTCTCTGACAGGCAAAGACGACGATTCCAGAAGCTGCGCCGCTTTAATTATCTGACTTGTAAAGTCGAGGGCGCCGGAGCCGGGCTTGAGCTGTTCCATCTGATACTTTGCCGCCGATCTGTCCACGGCAAAGGCGGGCGTTTTGGTTTGAGAGTCTATAATGGCAATCTGACTTCCGTTTGGCAGTCGCGATAAAACCCATTGCCCTTCTTTTCGGGAACGATCAAAGAGCGACTCGTTATTGCTCTGACAGTTCATTCTGACAGACGTGTCGAACAATAGCGCCGCCGCCGTTGGCGTAGACGAGGACGCGCTAAAATGTTGAGTAATAGACGGTCTTGCCAGGATCAAAGACAGCAAAACGATCAAACCGATACGGCATAAGAGCAACAGCAAATGCCGCAATCGCATAGAACGTTTTGACGTCTGTTCAACCTGCTGAACAAAGCGCAGCGCCGGGAACTCTATTTTTTTCGGCTGACGCCGAAGAAACAGATGTATCGCAACGGGAATTGCAATGGCGATCGATCCTAAAATCAGCCATGGCGTAACAAAGGTCATGGCATGTGCGTGCGGTTATAGTCCATAATATCAAAGACGTTCGGGTCTTTCTTTTCCTCTTCAGGCAAAACCGGCATATTTGGATACGGCGGAACCGTTTTTTCCAGCGGTTTGATCATGGGTTTGTACTCATGATTTCGCTTGTTTTTAACCTTCGCATCGAGAATTTTATCCGGAGTTGGAAGCTGGGAAAGAGAAATAACCGACGACGGATTTCTTCTTTGCAGACGGCAAACGACGTCCATGCCGCGGATAACGCGTCCAAAAGCCGTGTTTTTGTTGACGCAGTTAATATTGGGCTTGAATAAAATAAAGAATTTACAGCCGGCTGTATTGGGCTGATCTCTGAGCAAATCCATTGCAACCGTGCCGCGCCAGAAAAACCGGGAATCTTCAGGAAACTTTTTTGTCTGGAAATCAAAGCGTTTGAATTCGTCTGGAATGACGTATCCGGGCGTTCCGTTTCCTCGGACGATTGGCTGAAGAGTAAGGTTGTCAACGCGTTTGTACTGTTCAGTTCCGCCGACGTGAGCTATTCCTTCCGTTATTACGGCGTCGAAGTCTATATTTTTATAAAAGCCTTTTTCTACAAGCCAGATAAAGTTGGCGACTGTGTTGGGCGCCTGATCTTCATAAAGAAGAATCTCGATTTCCCCTTTTGTCGTGTAAAGCACAACGGAGGGCAAGTCAATACGTTCTTCCCGTTCTCGAAAGTTTTTTTCCTGTTCCCATAGCATTTCAAAAACAGGAAGGAATTTGAAATCGCTTTCCCCTAATCGAAACTCGTCCAGAATTCCCAACTTTTGAATTTTTTCGAGAAAAGGTATGACAATGTCGTACTTTTGAGTATACAAAGCGGCAAACGCAGCGCATCTGATAACGTACGGGTTGTTAACGTTGCTGTTGAGCAGAATGTCGCACATTTTCAAGGCGTCTTCATACATGTCTCTTTGCATGAAGTATCGCAGAGTGTAGAAGAGAAACTGTTCAATATCGCGATTGTTTTCCTGATCTTTGGCGTAAGCCAGAACCGCAGCGTCGATAAGTTTTTGGTACGTAACGTTGGCTTTTTTGAATTTTTCATCAAATTCTTTTTTTAGCGCCTGACGTTTTGGCGTCTGCTCAACGACGACTATTTCGTCTTCGCCGGGCTTGCGTTTAACGTCAAAATACTGATAACGCAGCTGAGACAATTCCGCTACCATTGGCTTCCACTGTTCAAGAAGCTTATCGTACTCCTGTCTTTCTTTGGATGCGCTTTTAGACTGCCCCCAGCCATAGACGCCTAATCCAGCGACTATAATAATCAGGATTGCCAGTATATAATATCGTTTCATAATAAATTAGTTGTAAGTTTCGATGACATGGGACGATTTGATGCGGTCGCCCAAAGGAGATGCGAGCGGCGAATTTTGAATAACAAACCTTACGTTTTACATTCAACAGCTCGCTTATCATACACTAAACTATTATGACGTAAATCAGAATTCTTTCAAGAGGAAATCGACATTTTTTTTCGATTTTCCATAAATATATTTTCTAGAAACGTTAAAAGGGTCTTAATTCGGGGTTGCTTAAAATAGCGAAAACATGTAAAATCTTTAAGAATTTCTATAATCCAAATTTATGAGAGCTTGTAGCCGTTGGCGAATAGCTGACAGCTAGCCGCTCGCAACTCGTTATTACAACTATGTCAGAGAATACGGAAATAATCGGATTGCAGGCAGACCGGATTCTGCCGATTCGTTTTCAGAACGGAGATCTGCCGACAGACGGCTCGCCGTTGATTTCAGTCGTTACGCCTGCGCTTAACGAGGAAGGCAATGTTGAACGGTTTTATACAGAGGTCGCTCGCGTTTTGAATGAGATAACAGAGTCGTGGGAAATAATTTTCGTCAACGACGGCAGTACAGACAATTCCGCTGATTTGATGCGTCGTCTTAACGAACAAGACCCACGCTGCAAAGCAGTGATTTTCTCTCGAAACTACGGCAACCAGTTAGCCATCGCCGCCGGGTTGAGAGCCGCCAGCGGGAAAGCGGTTATCGTTATGGACGCCGACCTGCAGCATCCGCCAGAGCTGATTCCCGTCATGGTTGAAAAATGGAAAGAAGGGTATCACGTTGTCAATACAGTTCGCACCGGTTACGGCGACAAAGCCGGCTGGCTGAAGAAATTCACCTCGGCGGCGTTCTATAAAGTTATGAACGCGATTTCAGACGTCCCCATTATTCCCGGCGCGTGCGATTTCCGGCTTATGGACTCCGTCGTAGTGGATATTCTCAGCCGTCTGCCGGAACAGACGCCTTTTTACCGAGCGCTGATTCGCTGGATGGGATTCAAGCAGACGTCTGTTCCCTGCTCCATCAACGCCCGACAGACCGGCGTTCCGATGTCGTTCAAAAAGATGATCGCGTTAGCCATCGACGGCATGGTCAGTTTCTCGACCAAACCGCTGCGATGGATTATGTACATCGGCTTTCTCGTTACCGCTATGGTTATTCCATACGGCATTTGGGCTTTAATTGACCATTTTATTTTCAACGCTACAGTTCCCGGCTGGACGTCTTTGCTTATACTCAATATGCTTTTAGGCGGAACGCTGCTCGTTTCCCTCGGCATTATCGGCGAGTACATCGGTCGAATTTACAATCAGGTTAAAGGACGTCCTCTGTTCACAATTCAGGAACTTTACGGTATCGATAAAAACCTCAACACTCAAACGGTTGTTGGTCATTCGTGGGATAAAACCTCAGAAGAACAAAAACTGAAACGAGAGGCGAGCTGAGTATAAGTGAGGAGTGAGAAGTGAGGAGTGAGGAGTTATCGCAAGCGGCAGGGAATAGGGAAGAAGGAACAGGGAATAGCAGTTCGCCTTTGGGGAATTTAAATACTACTGTCTACTGTCTATTGCCTACAGCCTTTTTCCTTCTTTTAGCAGTATTCATCGTTTCCCGATTGATTCTGAACGTTTTTACGCCATTGATGGATCCGTCAGAGTCTCGGTACGCTGTATTCGCCCAAAACATGACGCAATCCGGGAACTGGTGGCAGCCGACGTACAACTACGAGGGCGTCGACACCGTCTTCGTTGGAAAACCGCCGCTGGCGTTTCAGATGAGCATGGCGTGTTGCAAGACTCTGGGAATCTCGGAATTCGCAACGCGTCTGCCTGCGTTTTTATCAGCGCTGTTGATTCTCTGGTTTGTCTGGTTTTTTGTCAAAAAATGGCGCGACGCTCAGACCGCCGCTTACGCTGTCTTGCTGACCTGCTGTTCGTTATTGTTTTATATGTACGCAGGACAATGCATGACAGATTTGATTTTAACCGCAGCCATCGTCGGCGCGATTTTCAGCTACCTTGGATTTGAACGGAGTTGCGAGAATAATGATTCGCCTTCGGCGAATTTAAATACTACTGCCTACTGCCCCCGTGGGTTAAAACCCACGGCTACTGATATTGAACCGCTACGCGGTTCTAGCGGAAGCGCAAGCGCCTCACAAAATTCTCTCGCAACTCGCACCGACAGGGTCGGTTCCCAATTGGAAGTGGGGAGCGCCAAAAGCAGCTTTTTCGGAGACAAAACCTCGTCCTCTCGCCCGTGCGGCTTCGCACCGCAACTCGCAACTTATTACTCTATCCTGTTCTTCGTCTTTATCGCTCTGGGCGTTCTGGTTAAAGGCCCCGTCGCGATTGTCATGAGCGGGCTGCCAGTATTCTTTTACGTTCTGATTAACAACCGTTGGAAGAACCTGAAATATCACGCCTGGATTTTGGGGTCGATCGCTTTTTTGGCGATAGTCGTTCCGTATTACTGGATTGTATCCGTTAAACATCCGGATTTTCTACAATATTTTATTATTGAAGAAAACTTCAACCGGTTCCTGTTCAAAGGGTCGGCGTCGCGTTTCGGAACGGCTCGAGAGTCGTTTTATGGCGTTTCGTTCCTTTACTTTTTGGCTCTTAATGCGCCAGCCGTCTTTTTGCTTCAGCTCTACCCGTCTAAAAACCGCAAAAAGATGTACGTCTGGAATATGTTCAAAGACCCGTTGACCGGCATGGCTGCCCTGACGTGTATATCCTTGACGCTGTTCTGGGCTTTGACCAGCCGGGTTCTTATAACGTACCTGTTGCCGACGATTCCCTTTTTCGCCGTCTTTCTGGCGGTGCGATTTCGCGACAGCGGACTAATGGAGGAATCGGGATTTTCCCAAAGACTCAATTTTTTCTTAACGTCGTGGCTTATTCTGCTTCCGATTCTGTTTGCTGGCGTTGTATACGCAGCAATTTACAATACCTCAGAATTGGCGTCTCCGGTTGTCGCTTGCGCCGTTAAAGAAATTGAGAAGAATCCGGACTTTGCCCAACGGAGCTATTACTTCGCCGGGTTGTCGCCGCATTATGCGGAATATTACTACAAAGACAAAACGAAATTCCACGTTCCGGAAAGTATTGATGACAGCTTGAAAAACAGCGAAAACGATTGGCTCTTTATTACAGAAAAACAGAAAAAACGTTTAGGCAAGCCGATCGATCGCAAACTTGTATTCCAAAAAGGACAGTGGAGCGTCTACGCGCCGTCGGACAGAAGCGTTCCTGAAACGCAAGCCGACGCTGTCGAAACCCCCTCGACTGTTCTTCCTGATAATTGATATGAACACTCCCATTTCCAAAAAGTTTTTCCTGACGACGCTTGCGATTTTTTTGCTCGGACGCCTGCTTTTGATGTGGTTCATTCCCTTGGCGGAACCGTCCGAGGCGCGATACGCCGTCATGTGCAAAAACATGGCGAAGTCTGGAAACTTTCTCGAACCCAAATTCATCTATCGCGGAGAATTTCAGTGTTTTGAAGGCAAGCCGGCGCTTCCCTTTCAAATGGGCGGGCTTTGCTGTCTGATTTTCGGGTCGACGCCGTTTGCTACTCGCGTTCCGTCGTTTTTGGCAATGTGCCTGATTTTATGGGGAACCTATTCGATTGTAAAAAAACATCGCGACGTTCATACCGCCTACACAGCCGTTCTACTAACGCTCTGCTCGTTGGTGTTTTATATGTTCGGCGGCGTGATGATGACCGACATGGTATTAACGGCGGCTATTGTCATGGCGATTTACAGCTATATTGAGTTTGAACATGAATTAGCAATTAGAAATGAGCAATTAGCAATTGACGCAAGCTCCACAAGATCTACTGCCTACTGCCTACTGCCTACTGCCTACTCTCTGCTGTTCTTCTTCAGTCTTGGCGTTGGGATGGCGGCGAAAGGTCCCGTTGCGATTGTCATGGCGGGGTTGCCTGTTTTTTTCTTTGTGTTGATTAACAACCGCTGGAAAAATCTGAAATATCACAGTTGGATTCTCGGAACGATTGTTTTCCTGATTCCCTGTTTGCCGTGGTACATTTTGATGCAGATGAAAAACCAGGATTTCCTGTATTACTTTTTCATCACAGAAAACGTTGAGCGATTTCTTCATCCCGATAAAGCCGCTCGTTACGGTACAGTCCGCGATTCCTTCTATGGAATGTCAATTATCTGGTTCATTTTGGCTAACATTCCTTTAATATTTTCGCTGCCGATGTTTTATCGACCGCGAATCAAAGCGTTTTATAACCTTGTCAAAGGCGCTAAGTCATATTTCTCCGATTCGCTGACAGGCATGGCGGCGTTGACCGTTATCACGATTCCCGCCTTTTGGTGTTTGACCAGTCAATCGCTTTTGCCGTATTTGATTCCAACTACGCCGCTATTGGCGATTTTCCTTGCCGTTCGATTCAACGACATCGGCGAGCTGAGTTCGCCTGGCCGCTGTCTGGCGACAAAACTATTTATCCTCTTCTGCGCGATTGGATTTACACTCGGGCCAGCAATCGTTACCGTTGCAGTCAGAGACACTCATCCTAACCTCAACACAGAAATTTACCATAAACTAAACGACCTGAAACAGCAGGAGGAATGGAAACAGACGCCGCTATATTTCATGGGCGCTGAGCCGTATTCTGCAGAATTCTATCTTGACGGACAATTACGCAATCACGATAGAGAAAGCATGGAAGAGAGCCTGAACAATTCCTCCGATTGTTTGCTGGTTGCCTCCGTCTGGAATGAAAAGAAACTCGGTAAACCGATTAATCGCAAACTTCTGTTCCGATGTCAGGCGTGGAACGTCTACGCGCCGGAGGAAGATAGAGACAGTAGACAATAGGCAGTAGTTTGCGCTTTGCGCTATGGTAACTAACAAATAACAATATGAATAAACTAATTGTAACCGCTGACGATTTGGGTTTTTCTCCCTCGGTCAACGGAGCTATAATCGAAGCCCATAAAAACGGCGTTTTGACAGCCGCCAGTTTAATGGTCAATATGCCCTTTGCTGAACAGGCGGCAGAACAGATTTCCAACGAAGTCCCTAAACTTGGTCTTGGATTGCACGTCTGTTTGACCAGCGGCAAACCGGTTTCGCACCCGTCGGATGTTCCATTGCTGGTAAACAAAAATGGCGATTTCTGCCGTTCGTTCCCCTCGCTGCTGGCGCTGCTCAATTTTTCTTCAGCTCGAAAAAAAGCCGCCGCACGCGCTCAGGTGGAAAAAGAAATTCTTGCCCAATTTGACAAAATGAGGAAGTTTGTTCGTCAATACAATCTCGTTTTTGATCATCTGGATTCTCATCAGCACATTCATTTTATTCCTGGAATAGACGGCGCCGTTTGGCGCGTTTTTGACGAATGGAACAACGAACTGCGCGACAAATCGACTCCGCCGCTGGTACTGCGCCGTCCTGTAGAATTTTTCGGAACGCGTCAACGGGTGACGTCCCGATTTACCAAATACTTTCCCGGTGGTCTTCTAAAAAAACTGATTTTGACAAAACTGTCTGGCGACTCGATTCAAATGAATAATCGAGCAGACGTTTCTTTCCCTGGATATTTTGGCATTTTAGAAACCGGCAGGATGAATGCTCCGGCATGGGAATCGGCGCTGTCGGTATTTGAGAAAACGCCGGTTTTCAAACAGTCCGTTTCCGGCGAACCGATTCGCGTTGCAGAGCTAAACCTGCACCCGTCTCTGGACGCCAATATCGATTCCCGCTGCTGCTGTTCAAAAGACGACCGAAAATTCCATCAGTCCCCCTTCAGACGTCAGGAGTTTGAAACGCTTGTTTCGTCTGCCACTTTTGACCTGCTGGCTCAATATAATGTCGAAACAACGTCGTTCGGGAACATATAAACCGTCTGCTTGGAATTCTGAACGGCGTTATTCCAATTGTTATTTAATCAACGCATGAATCAGGATTCCCGCCAATTTCGTCAGCGAACAAACAACGGCAACCATTACACCCCAATAAATCCAGCTTGAGAACCTGTTCTGTTTGCCGGGTTCTTTTGGCGGATCCGCCAGGACAGACGGAAAGAAAACCCTGGATGGCGCCAGCCCGTTGTAAAAATGCTCCATGCCGTCTGATTTGGCGCTGAACTTTTCAAATGGGATCTCGTTTTCAACCATTTTTATCAGGTACGGATTGCAATGATTCAAAGCCGGAAACCGTTTGAGCAGTCGGGCGATTCGTTCTTTATCGACCGGCTCCATTCGAATCGTTGCGGTTTGACTCTCTGAAGCGGCGCTGTCTGACGAATCGGAATCGTTCCGCTTTGACGTTTCAGGATCTTCAGGAAGAATATAGTTCAAAACGCTCAACGCCTGTTTTCGGGGAGAAACCGTTTCCATTCCGGAAAGGAGCTTGAAGAGTTCCAGATCCCGTCCGTTCAGGTCAGTGGGCCAATAATGAACCGGATTATTTTGCGGTGAATTATTCGACGTCTTATAACGGGGAAGATTAACCAGTTTTTTCAAATGATTTAGCGCTTGCAGAATTTCTGGCGAGAACTTTCCGATTAACTCGAAATTATCGATAACGTCTTTGCGTTTTTGTGGCGTCAAGGAAAAAAAGTCCCATAAAAACTTTTGCATTCCTTGAAATAAATGCATTATTCCTCTGTCGTCATAACGATCAACGCCCGGCATAAAAGGACTAAACTGATTGATCCGTCGTAAAATGACGTCAATATAAAGCATTTCTTCTATTACGATATTCCCTTCTTCATAGAGAATATACTGCATGACGCCAAGTTGACGTCCGAGCTTTGTCTTGGGCGTCAGATAATCCAAATTGTTTTCTCCGAGAACGTCGCTAATTTTCTGATTCTTTTGCTCTATTCGGACGCAGCCCGGTAAAACAAATAATCGCAAATTCGCCCATAAGCGACAATTATTCGTTATCGGATCTGTTTCTTCATCCTCTTTACTGTCAGGCTCCTCTGGCTGCAATTGCAATTCCAGACTGCGAAGGTCGATTTCAGGCGGAACGTATTTGAACGGTTCGTTGTTGTTTTCACTCATGACAGCAGGGTGGGGGGGAAAGAACTATTAATGTTTAGGCGCAAGAGTAAACCGTCGTTAAAGACAACCATTTGCCTCATGCGATTTGTTATTTTGGAGAACTTCTCAAAGCGCGTGATCTTTGGCTTTTTCCTCAATTTTGAGAAAACGCGGATAGTCAAGCGGTGTTTTTAGAAGCCTCTATATTATAATTATATAATACTTTTTTTTCAACAAAATGCAACTGGTTCTTCCCAAAAAATTTATCGGCGCTATAATTGATAATATGAATAATCAGTTTGAATGGGCGGAAGGATTCCTCGCCTACCTCAAAGGCGAATGTCATCTGTCGAAAAACACGGTTTTGGCTTACGGTCGGGATTTGATTAAATTCTACGCTTGGCTGGGGAATCGCGATATATCCAAATTGCGGATTCGCGACCTGTCGACGTATCCGCAATTCCTTCAAGAGCAAAATCTGGCGCCCATATCCATCGCTCGGCATTTGGTTTCTCTGCGAATGTTCTACAAGTACCTTCAATTAGAACAAATTGTAACAGACAACCAGGCGCAGCTGCTTGGATCGCAAAAACTGTGGGAACGGGTTCCTCGAGTCCTTTCTCCGTCAGATGTGGAAAAGCTCCTGGCGGCTCCGCAGCCCAACGCGCCCTGTTTTCTGCGAGACAGAGCGATTTTGGAAACCCTGTACGCTACCGGTTGCCGCGCGTCAGAGCTGATTACCATCCGGTTGCGAGACGTCCTTTGGGACGACGGGTTTATCCGCGTTATCGGCAAGGGAGACAAAGAACGTCTGGTTCCTTTCGGCGTCAGCGCCGCTCAAGCGGTAAAAACTTATATTGAACAGGAGCGTCCAATAGCGTTGTCGCTCAATCTGCAAAGCAAACCGGACGTCATTTTTGTTTCCTATCGCGGCAAACCGCTAAGAAGAGAAGCCGTCTGGGAACTGATTAAAAAATACGCTCTCATGGCGGGGATAAAAAAAGAGATTAGTCCTCACTCCTTGCGGCACTCTTTCGCAACTCACCTGCTGGCTAACGGCGCCGATTTGCGTCTGGTTCAGGAGATGCTTGGACACGCCAACATCAGTACAACTCAAATTTACACTCACGTCGACGCAAAAAGACTCAAAGAGATTCACAAAAAGTTTCATCCGCGAAGCTAGATTAAGCAGTAGTAGCGCGACGCGCTTCCTTAAGAACCACGTAGTGGTTCAATATTAATAGCCGTGGGTTTTAACCCACGGGGACAATAGACAATAGGGGTTATTTTATAAAATAGCAATGGACGAACACAACGAATTACCTGACGATTTTTCTCAATGGTCGAATAATAATTGGGAACTGTTTAATTTAGATCCGCAAAACGCGTCGTACAACGATTTGCGAAAGGCGTATTCCAAACTTATCAAACGTTTTCGTCCAGAGACGCATCCGGAGCATTTTCAGCGAATTCAGGAAGCCTTTGAAACGCTGCGCGATTTGATTCAGTCGGGAAAGGCGTCAAGCCAGGAAGAGTCCTCGTCCGGTTCCGATTCCGAATCTGAAGAAGAACAGAGAATCCTGGAACGCTGCGCCCGACGTCAGGCGGAGTTTCTCGATACGCTTTACAAACAGTATATTTACAAAACGGACTGGGACGGAGCAAAGAATTATCTTGAAAGTTTAATCCCGCCGGAGGATTCCTCTGAAGAAATCCCGGAGGAAATAACCGATCTGGAAGATCTGCCGTATTTGTACATGTTTTGGCTGTTGTACGTAACCAATCCGTCTGAGGAGGATAATTTCCCGGAGATTTGTAAATATCTTATCCAGGGAGACAACCGGATAGAAGCCAATGTGCTGACTTTGTGCATCAGGACTTTTTTCTATTTCCTCGAACGGAATAATCTTTCGAGCAAAGACAGCGTTTACGACTATTCCTTGAGTCATTTGAATTTCCCTGCAATTACGCTGCTTCTCAACGTTCGATGGGTCAATCTTCGTTTTGAAGAAGGCGTTGACGACGTCGACGTTATACTTGGCGATCTGGAAAGGCTCAAAAAAAGGTTTATGCATAAAGACCTCAGAGCGTGGGCGCGCATCAATATCGAGGCGATTGAACACCTGCTCTGGATTGACAGCCCCAAAGCCAAACAGGCAATCGACGACTGCATGAAAGAAATCTCTGAACTTCCGGGTTACGAAGAAGTCTTTGAAGAAAAGTTGGACTTTTTCGACCAGGTTGAGCTTTTGACGGAGTCGTTGGAAAATATGCCCAAAATTCTGCCGGTGGATATTGATTCAATTCAAATATTGCTGCTTATGAGCGGCAATTCCGCTCTAACCCGGCATAGACGTTTTATACAAAGAATTGCGGCGGGTTTGGCAAACGACGTTTTAAAAGCGTTTATGGTTTTCGATTACATTCACCAGAACCACTCTTCGGTCGCTTCTCATCTTTTAGAACCGCTTCACAATTTGTATTTGAATCGTCATGACGACAGCGAATCTCTGGACGAAAGCGTTGCAGATCGCATTACAAAAAGAATACTGCAATCGTGGGATCCGAATAAATACAGCTTTGAGTTGTTCAGATTGGCGTTTTTAAGAATATTTCTGGAAGAGCAGGTTGATCCCGTTAACCATTTTAGAAGTCTCTACGCCTATTTTGACAGTATCAAAGAGAACCCCGACAAAAAAGCGGAGAGCGACCAGATTGAAAAGTATATGGTCGGTTTTGTTAACGACAATACAATTATCTTAACATATTACGCCGTCATGTGCTGCGAAATTTATGAGATGGAAAAGATGGAAGACGACTAAGCGCCAAGACTTGTCCGGGGAACAAAAAAGGAGCAGGAAATAGTTAAATCTTTCCTGCTCCTTTTTGTTTTATATATTCTCTTGATAAATCATACAATCACCGGGAACTGCTGAAGGAACCGGCAGTCGCCGTCGTTGAGCAGACGGATGTCTCGGATTCCGTACTTCATCATCGCCAGACGCGTCAGACCGACGCCGAACGCGAATCCGCTGTATTCTTCCGGATCAATGCCGCCAAAGCGCAGAACGTTGGGGTGAACCAGTCCACAGGGAATCAGTTCCAGCCAGCCGCTGTTCTTGCAGGTTGGACAGCCCACGCCGCCGCAAATGAGGCAGTTGAGGTCTAGTTCAAAGCCCGGTTCAACGAACGGGAAGAATCCAGGGCGAAGCCGAACTTTGACGTCGCGGCGGAAGATTTCGCTCAACGCCGTTTTCATAACCGCAATCAGGTTGGCGACTGAGATGTTTTTGTCGATCATCAAGCCTTCGCACTGATAGAACGTGTTTTCGTGGCAGGCGTCCGTTGCTTCGTTTCGGAAACAGCGGCCAGGGAAAATTGCCTTTAACGGCGCGCCGAATTTTTTCATCGTTCTGACCTGGTTGGCGGACGTATGCGTTCTCATCAGTCGACCGTTGGTCATCCAGTACGTATCCTGCATTTCACGCGCCGGGTGGTCGGATGGAATATTGACGGCGTCGAAGTTGTAGAATTCTTCTTCGCATTCCGGACCGGTGTAGACCATAAATCCCATACCCTGGAAAATCGACTCCAATTCCATCTGGACGAGCGTAACGGGATGTAAAGATCCGATCGTTGACGGCTCGCCGGGCATGGTCAGATCGATAGCGTTTTTCTTTTTCGCCGGAGCGGCAGACCTTGCTTTTTCAGCCGCCTGAGTAATCGCTTCTGTTGCGAAGTTTTTCAGGTCGTTGAGCTTCTGTCCAAACTGCTTTTTCTCTTCGACGGACATGGCGCCGAAATTTGCGCTTTTCGCCGCGTTGGTAACCAGCCCTTTTTTGCCGAGGTATTTAATACGGATGTTCTCAATGTCAGCCGGGGTTTTCGCCGCTGCTAAATCAGCCGTCAATTGTTGTTTGATTTCGTCCATGGCAGGAGTATACAGTATAAGGATTTATGGATTGGGTCGGCTAGCGCCGAGTTGAATTTTGACGTATCGCCGCCAAAACAATCGCTTGCCGCTTTCAAATTGTAAACGGCTAATAATATTATATTATTTAGGAATAAAACGCAAGGGGGAGTAGGGGGAGAAGTCGTTGTGGGGGTGCACGCAAATTTTTCCTGCAATTGCATATGGTTGAGTCCGGCTGGCGGCAGTCCTCTGCCGCCCAACCGCGTAGCGGTTGAATATGTCTAGCCGTGGGTTTTAACCCACGGACAACCGAGTCACAGAATAAAATCATCGACAAATACTCTTTTCTATTTCCCCCGCGCTTACAGCGCGGGGGGAACAGAAAAGAGGTTGACTCGATTAGAGAGAAACGTTTCAATCGTCTTTTCCGTGGGTTTCACCCACGGCTAGAAACAGTGAACCGCTACGCGGTTCTGATGCGGCAGAGACTGCCGCGAGCCAGGTACGCTATGTTTTTTCAGCGGGACTTTGTTCCATTGGCAGGCGGGGACGCTAGCGGTCGGCGCGGACGCCGACACTCCGAATTGCAAAGCTATCAATAAGCGGCGCCATCACTGCCCGGGAACTAACGTTCCCGGCTCGCCTAATCGTTTCAGTATCTTTTTCTCTCGCCCCCTTAGTCAGGGGACAAGAGAAAAAGAGTATTTGACGATATTCTTTTTTGTTTGTTCTCCGTTCCGTGGGTTAAAACCCACGGCTAGAAACAGTGAACCGCTACGCGGTTGGAAGAGTAGACGTCTAATTCTTTTAGAATAACACTCTCATGCTCAAGGCGAGCATGTCGGCGGCGGTGGATACGGAAATGGGCATTCCAACCGGGGTTTCGCCGTGAAGCGTATTTCTGAACGTGTGTCCGTAACAGAGCGTCGCTTCGATCTGATCGGTCAGCTTGATTGAGCCTCCGAGATACAGCATGTGCTGATGGCAAATCGGGCTGGCGAGGTTGCGGTACGTGTAGGAGTCAGGAATGGGATTGTCGTTGTAAACGTATCCCATTCGCGCGGTGAGACGTTCGTTGATGATTCTTTGCGCTCCCAAATGAATGCTGAACATGTTGTGCCAGCCGAGCAGTTTGACGTCTCCGCAGCCGTCGTAAATGTAATATCGCACGTCAGCTGCCAGGAGCGTGTTTTGGAATCCGCGGTAAGACGTTCCGAAACTGATAATCTGCGGAACGGTAATATGCAGCTTTCGGACGTTTGGACCAAGATAGGTTCCGTCTGCGGCGTATTCTTCAGTCTGGAAACGGAACGGCTCCATCCATTGAGGGGACTTGTAGCTGAACCCGAACGCCCAGTTGCACTGGGTGTCGTAATACAGACCGAACTGGAACCCGCCGCCGAACATGTATCGGGACGACGTTCCGCTGGGGAACTGTAACGCGCCGGCGCCCTCTGGCGGAATGGAAATATAAAGCGGATCGCAAAGGATCTGAGCCATCGTCAGCGTGGGCGCGAAACCAAAACTCAGATTTTCCGTCAGCTGATACGAAGCCGTGGGAGCGAATTGCAGCATCATAATATCTGCATTGAGCGTTGCCAGGGCGGAGACGGTCGGGTCCGGTCCAGCAATCTGTTTCAAAGACGGATACGCCGCTTTTGCGCCGCCCAACGTTGACAGTCCCAAACCAAACGTCCAGCGAGAACACGGGTTCTTTGAGACAATGCCAAAGTTCGGCGCAACGGCAACGCCAGGCTGTCCGTTTACTTCTCCGTACGGCGTATTAACTTTCATGTTGGGAAGAATCATCGCGGCGGAGAATCCCATTTCGCTTTGAGGAAGAGCGGAAATAGTTGCTGGGTTCCAGGTAAGAGCGCCCATGGAATCAAGCGGAGCGCCGACAGCGGTCCCGCCAAAGGATTCGTTTATAGCGCCAACGCCGCGCATAAAAATCCCTTGTCCGAACGATGGCGTCGATAACAATAAACTCAGCCCAATAACGATAAATAAAATTGCGTTCCTTCTCATTTTTTTTATCCTTTGTGAAGCTCCAGGCTCCCAATTTCGCGCATTTGAAAACCAAAAGCGGCTAAACCGGAGGAATCATTCAGCTTCCATTTTCAGTAGAAAAATAGTCGGTACTGAAAAACAAATACTCTACTATGTATTAGTTTTATCGGGAGTATTTTTAAAAATGAAAAGCAAAAGTTTTCGAATAAACGGGAATATTACAATAGATTTACATAAAATTGTCGGTTCATCCGACAAGTGCGTACCTGGTTGTATGAAGAGCCAAGATTTTAAGTTTGAAAAACTCAAGGTTTCTATAGCCATAGGCTTGACGTTTAAGGGTTTTGATTTTATTATTCAAACCTTCTAATGGTCCGCTTGAGAT
>JAFSMW010000076.1 GCA_017447745.1 Thermoguttaceae bacterium | reverse complement strand
CTTCGGTAGTGTTCCCATACGTACTATCCTTTCAAAAAATGATTGATATATATCAATCATATCGATAGTACGTTTTTCTATCTTTAATATTTTTCCTAGAGTTTCATACGTCAGCCCTGGCTTACGCACCCCGGCTCGCCTATCGTTTTGTTCGCCGTTACGTTCGCTTCGCTCACACCCACGGGTTTACACCCGTGGCTCGCCTAAGCGTAATTCCGTTCGCTTCGTTCGCTTCATTACCGCCTTCCATTTCTTTGCGTTCTTTGCGGCTAAAAATCTTTGGCGGCTGAGACAGCCGCGATCCTAAGAATCCGCAATACTTTATCCGCAAGACGAACGTTTATCGTTCTCCTCTTTTTGCGCCTCGTTTTTCTAGCCATTTAACCAATTTCATATTCCCGCTGCAATCGGCATCGTCCAAGACAGTCCAGCCATTCTTTCTTTTTGCGTTGACGTCGGCGCCATGTTCAACCAGCATTTTAACGAATTTCAGATTACCACAGTAAGCGGCATAAAACAAGGGCGTCGCGCCATCTTCGTTCTTTTGGTTGACGTCCAGACCATGTTCAATGAGCCATTGAACTATTTCCACATTTTCAAGCCAGACAGCGAGATCCAGGATTGTCTCACCCTTATTATCTTTTGCGTTAATGTTAGCGCCATGTTCAACCAGCCATTTGACCAGTTCCAAACTTTCACTTGAAACAGCTTCGTGCAAGACTGTCCAGCCGGCATTGTCTTTTTGGTTGACGTTCTGTCCTTGTTCAACCAGCCATTGAACCTGTTTCAGATTTCCACTACTGGCGGCAAGATGCAAGACCGATTGTTCGCGGTTGTTTTTTTCGGTGATATCCAGTCCTTGTTTAACAAGCCACTGAATCAACTCCACATTATCACGATTACTAAAAGCAGCTTTGTGCAAGACTGTCCAGTCGGATTCGTCTTTTTCTTTGACGTCCAGTCCTTGTTCAACTAACCATTTCACAAGTTCCAGATTTCCGCTAAAGGCGGCTGAATGCAAAACTGTATTGTTACTATCAGTTTTTTCTTTGACGTCCAGTCCTTGTTCAACCAGCCATTTCACAAGTTCCAGATTTCCGCTATCGGCGGCTAAATGCAAGACTGTATTTGAGTGTCGGCCTTTTGCGTTAATGTCAGCTCCATGTTCAATGAGCCATTTAACCAGTTCCAAATTCCCGCTTCCAGCAGCTAAATGCAAGATTGACATATTGTAAACATTGTCTTTTTCCTTGACATTCGCGCCATGTTCAATAAGCCATTTAACCATTTCCAGATTCCCATTACCGGCGGCATTCATCAAGACGGTTTCGCCATATTGGATTTTTTCTTTTACGTCCGCGCCATGTTCAACGAGCCATTTAACCAGTTCCAGGTTATCGCTTTCGGCAGCATAAATCAAGACCGTTCTATCGGTCATTTTGTTTTTTACGTGGATGTCTGCGCCTTGCTCAACGAGTTGTTTAACCCGGTTCAGATTCCCTGTCATGGCGGCATAATGAAGAACGTTGCCGCCGTGGTAGCTGAAATAATCAAAATCAAACTTTTCGGTTTTGAACATTTTTTCAAACCGTTTAACGCTTTCGACGCCAAACTCGTCAAGAACTTTCTTTGACAGCGATTCTCGATTAGAATTCTCTGCTCCATAGCTGACGGCTGAAACAACGCCTAAAAAAACAAAGCATACGCACAAAATAATTTTGCGAATTAACACAAGACTGCTATTCATATAATCGTCCTTTTTATAATATAAGGGGGAATTATTAATATATTTTAAACAAATCTCACCATTTTTTATATACGTTATTCCAAATTTTTCAAGAGGTTGATTTGATTAAAGGGAATCTTTTTAATCCTTTTTCCGTGGGTTGAAACCCACGGCTATTAACAGTGAACCGCTAACGCGGTTCTAGTTGAACGCTTCGCGTCGGTATTTTTAAAACTTCGCGGACTTTGCGAACTTTGCGTGAGGTTTTCTTTCGGCGGATAATATCCGCGATCCAGAAAGGTTTTCGGCTGCGTCATTTTGGTATGCACGCTTCCGACTTTTTGTTCGCCGTTACGGCGAATGCGTAATTCCGCTCCCGATGGTCGCTTCATTACCGCCTTTCATTGCTTTGCGTGAGGTTTTGTTGTGCGGCAGAGGACTGCCGCGAGCCGGTTATTCGAGTGGGCATTCCTGCGAAAGAAATTTTTCTTGTACCGGCAACGTAGCCCGGGGACGGGCTACATCCAGGGAAGGTTTTCGGCTGCGTCAATTTGGTATGCAACGTCAAGCAAAGCGTAACTTCGTTCGCTTCGCTCTCTCCGTTACCGCCTTTCATTTCTTGCTTTCTTCGCGAACGCCCTCCGCGTCTCCGCGTCTCCGCGTGAGATTTTCCGTTCGCTTCGCTCACACCCACGGGTTTACACTCGTGGCTCGCCTAAGCGTAATTCCGCTCGCTGCGCTTGCTTCATTACCGCCTTTCATTGCTTTACGTGAGAATCCTTCGGTATTTATATACAAAAACAGGGAATAGAGATTGACCTCTATTCCCTGTTTGTTTATAGCTAAACGCTATTTCGTGTATTCAACCCAGATGTTGCGGTACTGGACGTGGTTTCCGTGTCCCTGGCAGTAGATGCCGCGGGCTTCTCCCTGCTGCGGTTCGCCTTTGCAGCCTGGCGTGTTGGACTTGAGTTCCAGGTCTTTGTAAATTTCCTGACCGTTCTGCTTGATTGTAACGCGAGCGTTTTCGACTTTCTGTCCGTCCGCCCATTTGGCTGGCGTGAAGTAGATGTCGTACGCTTGCCAGGTCAGCGGAGGACGGCAGGCGTTGAACGCCGGCGCGGCTGCCTGATAAATGCCGCCGCATTCGTTGTTGAGTCCCTTCAAGCCAAAGCTGTCCAGAACCTGGCATTCGTACGCTTCGGCAATGTAAACGCCGCTGTTGGAACGTCCCTGACCGCGATCGTACGGACGGAACGTGGTGAGGAATTCAATGTGCAGATGATACGGCGTGTCAGCTTCAAAGGTATTGGTGGTGAACTCCGCCCAAACCGTTCCGTCTTCTTCGTTGAGCTTGTATCCGTCCTGAAGGTTGACAGTCTTGCCGTCAAAGAGAACGGTCGCGCCTTCGGGGGCTTTTGCTCCCAGAGCCGGGTTGGGTCGTTCGACTTTGTAAGCCGTTCGGACGCCGCCTTGAGGATCGACGAAATCAATCGTCTTTTTCTCGATGTCCAAAACCGCCTTGGAGCCGACGTTCTTTTCCGGAAGCGGAAGGGTCGCGTCGCTTTGAGCCAGAATCTGGAATCCGGTGCACGGGGCTGTTACAACGTTTCCGTCGCGTTTGCCGGAATAGAACACCTTGACGCGTTTGGCAATCCAGCCTTCTCCGGGGAACCCGCCGGGATAGCCGACGAAATCAAACTGACGTTTGCCCAGCGCGATAACCTGAACGGCGAACCGCATGTCGCCCTTCTGATACAGGTATTCGCCCTGCGCCTGATAGTCCGCCCAGTCGTCGGCGCTCTGCTGTTCAATCTGCTTTAGACTGGTGTATTCCTGAGCGTTTACTGGCGCAAAAGCGAACATCGCCGCGGCAAACGCAATCGCAAAACAAAATCGTTTCATAGTAGTAGGTCCTTTCGTTGAATAAGGGTGGTTGAGGCAGTAGACAGTAGGCAGTAGGCAGTAGTGGTGAGGCGCTTGCGTTTCTCGCAACTCGCAACTCGCAACTCGCTACTTTATGCTATTTCTTCTCCTCTTTCTTCTCACGTAATTTTCTGTAGTTGATTCCCATGATCGACAGGTCGCAGTCACATTTTTGGGATGTAACGGACGAGCATTTCTGCGGTTTGAAAACGACGGACGTCTGACCGGGGTGAATAACCGTTTCAAATCCGTTGTCGAACGTAAACCGGACGTCTTCTTTCGGCGGCGCGGACAGCTTGAGTTGATCCGTCAGGACGGGAGGTTCAAACGTCCAAACGACAGCGTCGTCTTTCGTTTCGGGAGTCATGTCAGCGTTGAGCGCGCGATAGGGGTCGTCCGCTCCCTGAATGACAAATTCTTTCTTCTTGCCGTGTTTGCGCGGCGTTAGGGATTGGAGCCAGGCGGCAAAGTTCTCGGCGTTAAGCTGATCGGCGGCGTCGCGTTTGGCTTGCTGATACGCCGCGATTTCCTTGTCGTCGTCTGTCCAGTTGTTGGCTTCTTCGTACGTACCGCAGAACGGAACGAGCAGGTCAATCCAGGCGTTGATCTTGTCCTTTTCTTCCTGTGACAGTATTACAGCGCCGTGGGGATTGTCGCCTTCAAACTGGAACGAGAGCCGGCTTTTTACCGACCCGGCGTGGTACGGCTTGAGCATCGGCGGGGCTTCCTGGACGCAAAGCCAGTTGTTGACGTCCGTTTGACGACCGTAGTAAACCTTTTTGTTGTCATTGATTCGAAGGCTGCTGGAGGTCAGGTTCAAATACGAACGCGTCCAGATTCTCTTTGCCTGTTCGTCTACAACCGGCGTTGCTTTGAGGCTAAAGGGTTTTAAGGTCGCTTCGACGGCTTCTCCGTTTGGGCTTTCCCACAAGCTCAGGTCAACGCCCTGTCCGCCGCCGACGGGATTGGAACCGTGAACGGCGATGAGATTTTTCCCCGGCTTGAGTGGATTCGTATTCAACAAAATCAGGCAGTACTTTGTTACAAACCCGGTCTCCGAAATAACGCGTTTTCCGTTGATGTACAATTCGACGTTGTCGTCGTAAAACGCTTTCAGGTACAGCGGCGACGGTTTATAGTCAGCCGGGAGTTCCAGCTCGGTCGTCGCCCAAACGTTCGGCGTTTCGGGAGATTCCCAAACGTGATGATTCTTTTCCAAAAACGGAACGTTTCCAAACCCCATTTTGGATTTCTGACTGTTGGGAAGCGGGAACTGGGTCGTCCAGTTGTCGCCGGGCTTTTGAGTTGTAACAGACCAGTCGGCATCCGGATTTGTCAGCTGTTTGAGATTCAGTTCCTGCGGCGTTTTCTCATTCGTTTTTGTAGAAGCAAGATTGAACGACGGCTGAACGTCTTCGTTGTCGTGGCATTTGATGCAGTGTTTATCCAGAATCGGCTGGATTTCCTTCTGGAACGAGAACCCGCGCGGCTCTCCGTAGAACGGTTTTAAGTCCTGCGGCCCGTTTCTCATCGCCTTTGTAATTCCGCCGGCGATGTTGGTTCTGGTCTGATTTTTATCTTCGTGACATCCGACGCAGGAGAATCGTTCTCCGGGCTGAAGAGCGCTCCAGGAGCGCATCGTCTGAATGGCGCGACCGTTGACGTCAATAACCTGGAAATAAACCGGCGTCAGGGGCGGGACGCGGAAACAGCACGAGCCGTCGTCGTAGATGGTCGCTTCTCCCAAAATCTTTTTGACGTCCCAGCAGCCTTGACCGATTGAAACCGGGCAGGACGACAGCGCGCCGCCGCCGGGGCCGGAGTTGCCGTTGCGTCCGATGGAATTGGTGCGGAATTCCAGCGCAATTACGCGCAGCGACCGAACCTGGCTTTTATCGACGCCCTCCAAACCGGGGCCGATAAAGACGTTTTGAAGATAATATGTCGAATAGTCCAGAGTCGGGTCGGTGGGCGACGTCCGTTCAAAGAGCAGTTCCTTCTCCTTGTACTCAACCGCCTGAACGCAGGAGCGCGGGCCGTCGCACGGAACGAGCAGTTCTCGATTCCCGTCGAAGTCCATATAATACAGCCCGTACGGATCGCTGTCGTCCTGTTCTTTAACGCCCAAGTTGGCGCGATACGAAACCAGACAGTCGTTTTCCGACAGCGGGTACGGATAGCAGAACTGATCTCCCTGCTGACCGTAATGGTCTACGTGAACGGCTTCCGTGTCTCGATAGGGAGCGACCAGCTGAGCGCCGGAGTTTTCCTCTGTTCCCAGGCGCGGGTCGAGAATGCCCAGCTTGCCGCGCTGGCGGGAATGGTGCCCGGAGAAGATGCACAGAACCTTGCTGGAGCCGGGAATGCCGCGGGCGTGAAGAATCGACGTCGGGAACCAGCTGTTGTTGCCGTAGAACGCCGTCTGACCCGTGCCTTCAAGCCCCATCTGGAACAGACCCTGCGGGTAAATCTGACCGCGGTCGTTGTAATCCCAGCGGGTGTAAAGAATCTGACCTTTTTCCGTCAGGGTTGGGTAGTTGTCGTGAACCTGATCGACGGTTACGCGGCGCAGATATTTGCCGTCTTCCGCGATGCGATAGAGATTGGAAACCTCGGTATACCAGCAGTCGACAATCTGAACGCAGCGGGTGGAGTTAAACAGGATGTCGCCGTTGGGCAAGCAGCACGGCTCGTAGTCTGCATAGCCCAGCCCAAAGGTGAGCTGCGTTATTTCCTTCGTTTCGATGTCCATTCGATAGAGATGGTAGTCGTCCAGCAGGTCAGACTGCTTCATGGCAAAGACAATGTAGTCGCCCTTGAACGAGACGTCCGGGTCGCGAATGACCCCGCGCGGGCAATCCAGCAAAAGCGTCTCTTTAATTTCGCCGTCTTCGGTGAATTCCAGCATCCACAGCTGCGAGCCGGGGCGGAAATGGCGTTCCGCGTTGGCGTCGGACAGTCCTTCCGTATAGGCGTAATGGGAACCGTGAAGGTTGTGACGCTTTACGAAAATGAATCGGGCGTTTTCGTCGTGAAGGAACGCAAGCCGCTCAGCGCGTCTGGCGGCGCAGGCTTTTATAAACAGAGCGCGCCAGCCGGGATCGGCGCCAGGCTTGTCCGACAGAGCGTCGAATTCCGCCTTGAACGCGCGGCCGCCGTCGTCGAGGTCAGAAAAGATTTCCGTCAAAACGGCGTTCTCTTTAATCGAGTCGTCTTTAGAGGTAAACAACCCTTTGTACTGAGACGCCTGCTGAGCAATCCAGTCGTTGACGACCGCTTGAGAAACCGCCGGCTGTTCGCCTTGCGCTTGCAGAGCGAAAGCAAAAACGCTTGACAAGGCAAGCAGGATAGTTGTAATCATCCATGTTTGACGTTTTGAGGGCATTGATGCAACTCCTTGTTTAGAGAATTCAGGCAGGAAATTGAGCGATTTACTCAATTATATTTATTGATTTTACAAGAATCGCAATTCGATTGCAATAGGGGGGAAAGAAAATTTTTTGGCGGCGCACGCATATTTTTCCTGCGAAGATAGAGAAAGATGAGAAGCGAGACCGCGTCTCGAAGAGACGCCATTTCTATAACCGTCGACTTTAGTCTACGGGCTGCGAAGCCTACCTCGCTCCCCCAAATCGAGTTAGTCCTTTTCTTTCCCTCCCGGCGCGGTGCGCCGGGAGGAAAAGAAAAGGGTATTTGTCGATTGTTTGTTTTTTTGTCGTCGTTTTCCGGAGGTTGAAAACCGCCGGTTATAGGAATGTAACCCCTTCGGGGTTATTAGGATGAACGCTTCGCGTCCGCCTTTCATTTCTTTGCGTTCTTTGCAGCTTAAAAAATAGAAAGTTAAGAGCAAGCGACCAACGGGAGCGAATATTGGCAAGCGCGCGGCAGCGCGGACTTGGAGCGGCGCCCCGCCGCTATTTTGCCGCCGGGTACGACCCCAGTATTTCTAACCGCACCGAACGTTTGCCCAGCGCGTCGATGGCGCGGCGGATCTTCAAGTCTTTAAAGTGCCCTTCCATCTCGGCAAAGAACAGGTACTCGTTGTCGGTTCCGTGTACCGGGAACGATTCAATCCAGGTCAGATTGAGATGGTTTCTCTTAAAGATGTTTAACGCGTCCGCTAACGACCCGGCAACGTGCTTTAACTGGAACATGAGCGCGGTCTTGTCGTTGCCCTTGCGGTCGTAGGAATTCTTGCTCAAAACGACAAAACGGGTGTGGTTGTCCGGGTTGTCGGCAATGTTTTCGACTAAAACGTCCACCTCGTACGCCTTGGCGGCTTCCATGGACGCGATCGCAGCAACGCCGTTGTCCGCCCCAGCAAGAGCCAGTTCAACCGCCTGCGTCGTCGAGTTGCACGCAACCAGTTCCGCCCCGGACAGGCATTTCGCCAGCCAGTTTCGGCATTGAGAAAGCGCCTGCGCTTTACTGTAGACGGTTTTAATGCTGCTTCGAGGCAGGTTCCCGATCAGACAATGACAAATCGGAATTATCGACTCGCCGCTGATTTTGATTTTCGTTTTGGTAAACATGTCCAGCGTGTCGACAATGCGCCCGTCGGTGGAATTCTCAATCGGAACGACGCCGAAATCGCATTCGCCGGACTGCGCCTGTTCGAAAATCCCGGCGATGCTGGAAACGGGAATCAGCTCCACCCCGGTTCCGAAATACTTCAAAGCCGCCAAATGCGTAAAGCTGAACTCCGGACCCAGGTACGCAACGCGAGTCGGATGAACGCTGGCGCGGACGTCGCCCAACGCCTCGCGAAAGACGGCTCGAACGCAGTTCTCCGACGCCCCCCCGCTCTGTCGGCGCGCGCACAGCGCCATGCTTTCAATCCGCTGATGGTCCAGATTCCAGTCCGTATACCGAGACCCCAACGCCATGGCTGACTTGCCGTCCGCGCCGTCGCCTTTGCCTGTTACAGTTTTACTCTGTCCGCAGTTGAGTTCAAAGTACTTCCGTTCCAGCTCGATCTTTTTATTCAGAGCGTCGAGAAGCGCCTTGTCCGCCTCAACCAGCTGAGAACGCAATTGAGCCAAATCCGACCCGGCGGCGGAAAGCGCTTTGCTTTGAGAGACGCTCGGCGACGCCTGTTCAGAACGCTTGCCGTTCGCGCCGTTCCCTTTCCCTTTGCTCCCCTTCGCTTTGACTTGTACAGACTTTTGATTCTTACTCGACTTGGAATTGTTTGAAGTTTTTGCCATGGTAAATTGGGGTGGAATTAGAGAATATAGGGAACGTAAAGTGGTAAGTTGTAAGTGGTTAGTGGTTAGTGGTTAGGACGGCTGGCGGTATTCGTTAGTAGGTTCGCCTTCGGCGAAAGCGTAATTTCGCTCCCGTTGGTCGCTCCATTACCGCCTTTCAATCCATTTCTTCCCCCTGCCAAATTGGCAGAACGGGAAACGCTCACCGCGGGGGACGGCGTCAAAAATAATCGCAATCCGTTATTTTATAACGAGTTATAAATTATTTTGTGATTCAATTTTGTTTTGGCACGGAAATTGCAATTCTACTAATCGTGCGAAAACCGTCCCCCGGAAGAAGGGGGAGACAAGCTGAAACGCTGGTTCAGCAAACTGCTTGTCTTTATCGCTTGAAAATGGATTGTATCCGAAAATTGAAAATCGTTCAAGCGGTCTGACGGGTTTCTGACGTGTATATAATCAAAAAAACAAAAAATTTAAGGAGAACAATATTATGGCTAAAGGCGAAAAAATCATCGGCATTGACTTAGGAACCACCAACTCGGTCGTTTCCGTT
>JAFSMW010000075.1 GCA_017447745.1 Thermoguttaceae bacterium | reverse complement strand
TTCTCCTGTGTAAGGAACTGTATAATTTTGAGGATACTGTTTATACGACAATATTGCGCTCGACGTTCTTGCTAAATCAAAAAAAGTGGAGATAAATCTCCACTTTTATTTAATGAATGTTTATTAGAAAATAGAAACTATCTAATATGGACTTTTTCCCATTGATAAAGGACGCCAAAGAAAAAGGACTGACGATCTGAACTTCTTTGGTAGGCAAACGTCCGGAATCCTTTTGAACGGCGTCAATAAAGGATTTCAGAGCCAGTTCCGAACCAGAGCTGCCCATCATATAACTAAAGACAAAATCGTCTGTCAGCAAAGGCTTTTCCATTTTGCTTTTCCTTGTTATATGTAACTTTTTGAGTGATTATAAAAAGCGGACTGACGCCAAAATGACGTCAATCCGTTTCATTCTTCCGAGAGGAAATATTCTTTAAAGCTCAGACCTTTTTCGCGATAACCGAAACGTCCTGTCCGCCGAACCCGAAATTGTTGGACAGGATATAATCGCATTTGACTTCTCTGGCAACGTTGGGAACGTAGTCCAAATCGAGCAGCGGGTCTGGCTCTTCGTAGTTGATGGTTGGCGGAACGATGCTGTCGCGCATAGCGAGCAGACAGTAAATCAGTTCGGTCGCGCCAGCGGCGGCGATAAGGTGCCCGATCATGCTCTTGGTGCTGGACATCGGAACCTTATAGGCGTCTTCGCCAAAGACGGCTTTGATAGCTATTGTTTCAACCTGGTCGTTGATGTGAGTGCTAGTACCGTGAGCGTTGATGTAGTCAATGACCTTCGGCTCAATGCCTGCGTCTTTGAACGCCATGTTCAAAGCGGCGATAGCTCCGCGTCCGTCAGGATGAATGTCGGTAATTCGGTAGGCGTCGCAAGTGGTGCCGTATCCGATAAGTTCGCCGTAAATTTTGGCTCCGCGAGCTTTGGCGCGTTCGTATTCTTCCAGAACCAGCATTCCAGACCCTTCGCCCAGGACGAACCCGTCACGATTGTTTTCAAACGGACGGCTGGCTTGCTGCGGATGTTCGTTATTTGTACTTAAAGCGGTAAGCAGATTGAACCCGGAAACGCCAAAAGGATGAATCATGCTGTGAGTTCCACCAGCGAGCATGATGTCCGCCTCGTCGCGGCGAATCATGTCGACCGCTTCTCCGACGGCTTGAAGACTGGCGGCGCAGGCAGTTAAGCAGTTGGCGTTTGGTCCTTCCGCTCCGAAATGAGCTGCCAAGTGAGCGCTGGGCATGTTCGGTTCCTGTTCCATTTCTTCAACCGGATCGAGAATCTCCAACCCTGCTTTGACAAACTCTTTCATATCGACAGTTCCGTCTTCTTTGAGGCATCTAGCCATCATAAACGTGAACTTGTCGAAATTTTGCTGTCCTTCGCCGCTGCCGGTGTAGACGCCAAAACGCAGTGGATCGATAGGCGTATCCTGAATTCCGGAATCTCGAACGGCTTTAATTCCAGCGCCCATGGCAAACTGAGTGTGCAAACCGTGCCCGATCCAGTCGTTTGGATCCAGTCCAACGTCGGACAAATCCCAATTTTTGACTTCAGCCGCAATTTTTGTGGGGAAACGGCTGGCGTCAAATCGGGTAATGTAATCTACGCCGGACTTTCCTGCCAGAAGGTTTTGCCAAACTGTTTCGACTTCCGTTCCTAACGGAGTTACCAAACCAATGCCGGTTACAACAACGCGTCTTTTCATTGCAGCTAATTAATCTAAGTTTTTGAATTCTTCCGGTTCCGCCAAACGAGTAACGCCGTCAGCTTCAACGCCAACTTCGTAAACTTTCATGTTTACCATTAAATTACGATAATCTCGCGTGCTGAACTGCTTTTTGTCTGAATAGGAATCGTCCAGAATTGCGTGCATCATTTCGACTTCTGCAAAAAGAACTTCTTCGCCGTTTGGTTTGCGAATATAAGCGCTTGCTGAAGAGACGGTTCCATTTTCATCAATACGTTCAACGGTGGCTTTATAAACCAAAGTGTCGCCAGGAAACGCCAGACAATGGAAAACAGCCTTGTTAATTTTAGCCAAAACAACTTTTTGCTTGTACTTGTAATACTCACAAATAAGCAATCCGGATGTTTGAGCGATGCCTTCCAAAACCAGCGAATGGGGCATTACTGGATAAAAAGGGAAATGGTCGTGCATATGATCTTCAGCCAAGGTTATGCACTTTATTGCCTGAGCTTTAACGCCAGATTGAAAAACTTCAAATTTATCCAGCCAAAACCAACGCATTTTTGAACGAAGTTAAAAATGTTAATGTGAAAATAAAACAACGCTGAAACGGTTAGTCCATATTTCCTTGGATAAGAGAACAAAATTCTCTTTAAGGACGGTTTTTATCAGAACTAACCGTTATCAGCTATCCGAGCCGTAAATCAGGCAACTTTGGAAGCAACAAAACGAACCATGTCGCCAACGGTAAGAATGTTGCCGAATTCCTGAATCTTCGGATTTTCAGCAAATTTATCCAGGTCGGCAAATGGCATGCGCTTTTTCAGTTCAGCCAGACCCGCTTCGTTGAGTTTGCCGTCTTCGACATATGCCGCGTTAGTCAAAATGTCCTGCGGGAAGAGTTCTTCACGCGGAATCTTGATGTCGAAAGCTTTTTCCAGACGGAAAACAATGTCAAGGAAGTCAATGGATTCCGCTCCGAGGTCAGCAACCAATGTTGCGTCTTCCGTAACCTCATCTTCATCTACGCCGAGGGCTTCGACCAAAGTTTCCTGAATGGTCTTGAAAATTTCTTCTTCAGAGGGCATTGTAAATCTCCAATTCTAACTGTTAAATCTATATTGATTATGCGCTGACTGTATTGACGATGTCAACGCTTGTCAATATATAATATAAAACGTCGATACAATTATATTATTATATCGGCAAGGTTACTGTTTTTTATTTAATGTATTCTGGGTAAGCAGAACGTACATTTCCCTATAATCGGCATTAATTTGTTTTTGCTTGAAAACCATTTGAGGGTTGGAAGGATCCAGGTCGGCGCTTTCCATCGTCAGGCGGGCAGAGATAATTGCTTCGCCGTTAAGGTTTCCCTGAATTGCCAGCTTTGTCAAATTGCCTTCACGTTTAAGGATTCTTCCTTCCAGTTCGAGCTTTTCTCCCGGCTGAACAAAATGCCCGTATTTGACGTTTCGCGCTTCCTTAAGTGTAATAATAGGATGAGCAAAATCGTCAGTAACGCGAATCAGCCATGCGGAAAGCTGAATCATCGCCTCGAGCATTAAAACGCCAGGCATAACGGGGAATCCGGGAAAGTGATCATGAAGATACTCTTCGGAAAGCGTCAGGTTTTTTACAGCCCTGATGCTTTGTCCGGGAGTTATCTCGGTGATCTGGTCTAATAATACAAATTTCATTGTTGGTATATATGGGTAAACAACACAATTCAATAAAACTGGTATAAGTATAACGATCTTTCTAAATAAATCAATATGGATTGGCTGGTTTTTGGTATTATTTTTTTCAATATTTTTTTCAATTTCGAGAAGAATAGAGTTACTTTTTTTAAAAAACAATGTAAAATTATATTAACATACTGTTTGAACTTGATATTTTATTGTTTTTTATTTAGACAAAATGTCAGAATTTGATCCTTACTTAGAGTGGCTTGGCATTCCTTTGAATCAACGACCAGTAAATTACTACAAATTTCTTGGTTTGATTCCGCCAGTTTCCGATCCGGCGGAAATTGAGGCTGCGTGCAAACGCTGTCGTCAATTGCTTCAAAAAGAAATTTTGGGCGAGCATGGCGCCGAGGCGCAGACGTTGCTCAATGAACTGAAGATTATTTCAGATACGTTGCTCAATCCGGTTCGGAAAGAGGCTTACGACCAAAAACTGTTCAAAAAGAGCGGCGCGCCGGAAATCAGGCTGGAACCGGGGTATAAAATTGGTCCGTATGAACTGATTAAGCAGAGAGAGAATTCTGCTGCTGGATCGATGTGGCTGGCGGTCAATACGCTTTCAGGAAAAAAATGCCTGATTAAAGTTTTGCCGCAGCGGCTGGCGCAGCGTTCGCAAATCGCCAAACGATTTGTGCGAGAGATTCAGCTTTCGTCTCAGCTCCATCACGACAACATCGTCTGCGCGTCCGACTCAGACGGTCAGGGAGACCCGTTGTATTACGTCATTCCTTGCGAGGCGTTAACCAGTCTGGAGACGTACGTTCGCCAAAACGGCTTGCCGACGGTTGAAAAAGCTCTGGATTTTGTCTGTCAGGCGGCTAAAGGGCTGGATTATCTGCATTGGAAGGGAATTTGCCATCGAAACGTTCGACCAGACGTTTTGTTTCTGGATGAAAACAACGTTGTCAAAGTGGGCAGTCTGCTTACAGCCAAGGCGGAAAACAACCTTCTTCTTGACGGGGATTTTGACGAACAGCTCACGCAAGACGGTCAAATGCTTGGCGCTGCAGACTACATGGCTCCGGAACAGGCGACAAACGCTTCTGCAGTCGACGCTCGTTGCGACGTCTATTCTTTGGGCTGTACGATGTTCTGGCTTTTGACCGGTCGTCCTGTGTATAATGTCAAAAATTCAAACTTGGCAGAAAAGATTATGGCTCACCGGAAGGCGCCAATTCCGCGATTGTCTCAGGCGCGAGCGGGAATCCCGCAGGCGTTGGACGCAGTTTTTCAAAAAATGCTTGCGAAAAATCCGGACGATCGATACAAGAGCATGAAGGAAGTGATTGAGGCGATTCAAAACGCTCAAAAGGGTTCCGCGGGAAGCGTTAAGATTCCTGGCTGGGTTTGGGCGATCATTGGAATTGTAATCGGCGGCGCCATTACAGCTGCAATACTTCTGTGTCGTTAGTTTTTTTGTGTAGTCGAAGACTGCAATATTATTCCAGACTGAAAATTCAAACGCAATTAGTACAATGTCAGAAAATACCGCAAATAACGACAATCAAAACAAGCCGTCCCTGGTTGAAAGATTTATGGCGTGGCTTTATCGGAACGTTGACATTTCCAACCTCGATGTGAATTTCATCCAGAAACGGGAGCATTTTATTCCGATTCGTTACGAGGTGATGCTGGATAAAGTCCTGCAGCGTTCTTCTTTGTCACCGGAGGAACAGGATCAAATCCGTACGTTGGGAGAGATGTTCGAAGAGCATTACCATCTGGATTACCATAAGGGTTTTCTTGAACTCAAAGATGCTTTTGCGCCGTTCAATCCGGATAAAGAAACGGTTTATGAACTGGAGTTTTCAGAAGAAGACAAGGCTGAAAAGCGCAGGGTTCTTATTGACGGCATCCGGAATTTTCTTGAGGTGAGCAATTATCGTCTCATGAGTCCGGAGGATTTTAACAAATGTTTGACTTTGCAGCCTTTTGGCGGACTGTCCGTTCAGGTTGATACAAAGTATTTCAAAGAGTTTCACGTTTATTATCGCGGCATTCGCGAGGTGGAAGTAACCGATACTTTTCTTTGGATCTTCAAGCGCAAGCGAAAGACAATCCAGTTTTGTCGAATTTTCGTTTTGGCGGAATATAAAACCAATCCGACGGAAGAAGAAATTCAGGCATTGAAGAGCAGTGGCGAAAAACCTGTGATCATTCCAGAAGAGCAGGCGGGAAGCATTATTGCCAAGCAGTTCCGCGACGTCCCGGTTGAACATCTCAAGATTGTAGCTCCGAAAGTCAAACTGCATTTGCCTTTATTTGACAAGGTTAAAGTTGGCGGTACTTTTTTTGCCGGATTTGGCACAGCCATTCTGAAGCTGATCTATGCAGCAGCTTTTAGTCTTGTTGTGTTTGTCGTGCTTCTGGTAGGTATTATATTGGCGTTTCTCAAAGGCATCTTTGGTTTTCTCAATTCCAGAACCAAGTGCATGAAACAGTTTTCTGAGAGCCTTTACCATAAAAGTCTTTCCAACAACGTTGCGGCTGTAAGCATGTTATTGGATCAGGCGGAAACGCAAGAGGTCAAAGAGGCGCTTTTGGCGTATTATATGCTTTACGTTCATCGAGACCGCCCGTTGACGATCAAGGAAATGGACGATTACGTTGAAGCGGAATTGCTGGACGCCTTTGGCTTTGACATTGATTTCGAAGAAAAAGACGCCATTCGGAAACTGATTGAAAAACAGCTTGTTACCGTCATTCCTGGCGACAGCGAAGAAACAAATCGTTACGAAGTTCTTTCTCCAATTAAGGCGGCTCTGCAGAAACTGGACGAAATCTGGGACAATTATCGCACGGTTGAATAGACAATAGACAGTAGATAGTAGTAAAGTTGACAGTGGTGCAGTTTTCCCCCTACAGCCTCCGTAGATGGGTGCGTTCAAAATTGGGGGGCATGAAATAGGAATAATATATTAAAACCTTTTTGAAGTCTTCTGATTAATCTGTTCTTATCCCCACGTCTTTAGGCGTGGGAGATAAATACAATTTAAAAATCGTTGCCCCCAGATTTATCTGGGGGACTAAAAAGACGCTTCTCCCAAAACTCTTGCCCTCCACACTCTCCCCCGCGCCATTAGGCGCGAGGGAGAGTGTGGAATTCGCGCGTTATAATACTATGGTATACATCCTTTTGGATCCCACGCCTAAAGGCGTGGGCTACGATATTTATATTTTTAATTGTTCTCACAGAGGAATGCTGGCGCGTCGTTTCAAACACTACTGCCTACTGCCTATTGTCTCCTGCCTTCTGCCTTTACTTGAGCGTTTTGACGGCGGTGTGTTTTTTCAAAAAAGCGGGGCGCGGATGAATGTGGATGTTTTCGATTCCCATGGAACGAACCGCCAGATAAAAGCTGATGCTTTCCTGAGACGTCCAGTTAAACTGGATGTTTAATCCAAACGGCTCGATTCTGTCGGCAGACCACTCGGTAATGGTCTTCTGTTCGCAGTCGCGAAGCCAGTGGCTTCGATATGCTTTGATAAACCGGAGCGCGTCTGACAGTTCTTCCTCTCCGTTGATTTCAATGGTCGTATTGCCGCAAGGGTTGTCCCGGTCAATAATATTTTCAAATCTTTTGGGAAGCGGACGGCTTTCGTCGTGCTGGGCTTCCAGAACTTCCATGTATAGACGACCCGTTTCTTGCGCCGCTTTGCGAAGCTGATTAATATCGTCAGGCGAGTTGGCGAGAAAATCGATTAGTTCGTTGAACCTGGTTTCCATCCGAAATTCTCGAGGCTGCTTTTTTTGGCTTTGCAGAATTTTTGCTATTCCTTTTAATCCATAGAGGATTAATTCCTGTCGATTTACGACGTCTTCTCCTTCTCGATGTTGTCGATGAAGAATAGAGCAATACCGCGCCTGTTCCAGCAGCGCATTGAAATCGTCCGCCGGCGTTACGTCCCATGACCCGGTCAGCGGATAGGGATCTGTTCTGGTTTGAGCGCAGCCGATCTCATACAGCGTTTTTGCCAGCCCTCGAACGCCCGCCGCCTGATGAATCAGGCTTCGTATGCTTTGAACGTCGTTGTTGACGCCGGTCATGGTTGCAATGAGCGCGTTTTGAATAAAATCGTTGACGTCGCCGTCGAACGCGCCCAGCTCGTTGGCTCGCGCCGCATAGACGCCTGTTCCGAGCGTTGTTCTGATCAGTAAATCCTGCAAAATTGCGCAGTGGCTGCTTTTTCCACAAACTCCTTTAACGACGCACCCACAGCCTTCGGCGGCGTCTTTGCATTGATAACAAAACATGATTTGTATTTCGTGGTTTAGGGTTAATTAGGGGTGGAAGTTGCGACCTGTTATTGAGACGCTTTGCGTAATTACGCATTCCGCATTCCAAATTCCGAATTACAAAAAAACTCCTCTTGATTTAATTTGAAATAATTGCTACAAGTCTGAAAAGTCAGGAAATATTCTTGTTGCAAATACAGAATATTGTATCCTGTCAGACCAGAGTGTAACAGCTATATATGAGATTAAATCTACTATCTGACGTTTTTAAAACAATGACTCAAGGCATCCTGCTTTTGAGTTGTTTGACGTTTGCAGGATGTCAGACGTCTCGCCAAGTGCAGCAGGACCTTGAACAGGAAAATATTGCCTTGGAACGTCAGATTCAGGAGAATTACGCCTTTATGCAGCATCAGCAACGGCGAATTAACGCTCTGGAATCTCAGGCGGCTTCCGGTAAAGGCGCGAAGCGTCCAAAATCCTCTGGCGGTTATAGTCCGGCGCCGTCTGCAAGCCCAGCTCCGTTAAAATCTTCGCGACAGGTTTGGGTCAATCCCGATACTGGTCAGTCAGAAGAACCGGAAGCGCTGCCGGCGGACTGGAATGATTCCCCGTTGGATCAGCTTAACGTCGACCCGAACAGCGAACCGAATATTTCCATTCCAGACGAACCGACGCAAAAGGTGCCGAAAAATCTGTTTAGAAATGGAAACGGTTCCCAGACGTCGCTTCAGCCTGCTTTGCCAGAACTGAGTGTGTTGCCGACAGTAAACGTTTCCGACATCGCAGAGATTTCTCTTGATCCGGAACAGATCGGTCCGCTTCAGATTGATTTCGATAGTCAGGAGCAAGGGTTGAGAATGGTTCTTACCTGTCGAACGAAACAGGGCGAATTTGCCGTTGCAATTGGACAGGTAACGATTGTTGCGCTCGATCCGTCGCTGCCAGGCGAACAGGCGCGAGTGGCTCGTTGGGACATTTCGCCAGCTCAGGTCGAAAAGCAAATCAAACAGGCGCCGCAGCCGGATGGAATTCTCTTTGAACTAGCGTGGCCGAAAGAGAAGCCCAAAGGCAATGTAATTGACGTCTTCGTACGCATGGAAGACGGGCAGGGCGCCAAACTTCAAACCCGACAGCAGGTGCAGATGGACGGAATGCTGTACGCACTGTGGACCCCGCCGCAGCAGGAAGAAGCATTGCCGATTGACGATTCAGAAGAGGTTCAATTGGCGCAAACAAATCGTAACGCTAAAACGGAAGCTCTGCCGCAGCTGGATTCCGAGTCGGAATCGGACGGAGAAGTTCAGCAGGGAGAAATCTCGAAAAGCGTGATCGTCGTCGCTTCGCCGCAGGTGGACGCTTTGAAGGACAGAACGCGAACGGAGATTCCGCCTGCCATGGTTATGACGCCGTCGACGTCCAGCCCGACGTCTGGCGCTCCGGCTGGTTCCTCGTCCGGACTTCCAAGCAATAGCCAAAATCTTAACGCCTCCAATCAGATCCAGACGCCATCGCCGGCAGTGGGGACTTCTGCACTTGGCATGCCGGAAAATCCGGGAACGCCAAAACCGGGAACGAAATCGGCAGCGCGTCCGACGTGGTCGCCATTCCGATAAATTTGACGAGCCGGGGTGCGTTGAACCGCCTCGGCTGGCATTCTAAAAACAAATCTGATTATAAGAGTTTTTCTACAGATAATAGACGTTATCCGTCCCCAGCGCTTGCAACATTTTTAAAATCTGTTACATTTATTTTTAGAGTAGCCATTATTGTTAATAAGGAAATTAAACGATGTACATTGTCAAAAACTTAAACTATTGCATCCGAAGCGGAGTTTTTGAAACAAACAGCAGCTCTATACACAGCTTTGTTCTGCGAAAAAAGAAAAGTTCCGTTCAGACTCATCTTAAAGCCGGCGTGCTTCCTTATATTCCAGTTGCATTGGATATATATGAACACAAATTTGATATTTTACGAACTGAATATGACAAACTGTCGTATTTGTTAACGTATGTCAAATCCGTGGAGATATTATTTAAGCACGCAGACAATGGTCTTTACAATAGCGTCGATGACGATAAACTCCCGCCTGTGTCATTTGCAGCTTTTGCGGCTACTGAGGGGTATCAATTGCTCAATGAGGTTATCCAAAGACGGTTTGACAGATACATTCTTCCTGTCAATACGGGCGCTTCGTATATTGAACCTAACGCAGTTCACGGCGATTCTCTTTGCGACGCGCTTTGGTATTATTTTGGCGGATATGACGTGGAAGAGGTAATTTTCAATCCCAGAATTGAGATTTGGGTTGGAGATTGGGATCCTGATGAAGTTTTATTCGTTTCAAAGGAACGGTTAAACAACAAATGGAGATATATCAAAGGTTCTAAAGGATTTGAGAGAATTGGGAATGCGGGGTATTCCTGGGAAGAAGAATAAGGACGATTATGTACATTGTTAAAGGCTTGAACTATCGTATTCGAAGCGGAGTTTTTGAAACAAACAGCAGCTCTGCTCACTGCTTTGTGCTTCGCAAGACTGGCGATATTAGAAGACCCCGTCGTCTTCTCCCAGACGACACCCCGTTTATTCCGGTTAAGCTGCGATCGTATGGAACGCATTTTCAAGTTCTTAATACTGAATATGATAAAATGTCTTATCTTTTAACGTATGTTAAAACAAGAGAATTGGGACTCATTTATGAAGAAGGCGCTTCTATAAATGATTTCATGAAAACGGAAGGCTATCGTATATTGAATGAGATTACAGTTAGACGTTTTTCACGCATTCTTTATCCAACCCAAATAATAAATGGATATATCGATCCTTTGTCAATAGATTTTGATGCTAAAACGCTTGCAGGAATGCTTCAAAATCGCGGCGGATTTTCAGCAGAAGATGTTGTTTTTAATCCCAAAATTGAAATTTGGACGGGAGACGATAGCCGTTCATGGGTGTGTTACGAGGAAAACGCCGATTTTTATGAAGTGTTTAAGTCTCTTAAAGGAGAAGACGGTAGGTTTTATGTTGAAGAATAGCCTCAGCTTTTGAAACATTATTCTGAAAAACGAGTTGTTATGGCGGTCTTAGCAAAATATACAAACGGGAATTATCGCGTCCTGATTCTCGACGACGGAACCAAGATTCGAGTCAACAACGGGGAACCCTTTGTTCCGACTCGTTTTGAATCCGCCGATATTAAAATAACGAATCAGTGTTTGCACAACTGTCCGTATTGTCATGAAGCGTCTTCGCCAATGAGCGTTCATGCGGACTTTGCTCGATTCAAGCCCTTTCTGGATTCTATTCATCCCTATACGGAGCTTGCTATTGGCGGCGGCAACCCGCTTTTGCATCCTGAATTCGACTCTTTTCTTGTCTATTGCAAGGAGCGTCAGTTTATTCCGTCAATGACTGTAAACTGGCGGGATTTGATTCAGCAGAAGGAGAGAATTCAAAAGCTTACCCGAGAAAAGCTGATTTATGGCGTTGGCGTGTCAATGCCAGCGCCGAACGAGCGGCTTTCCCCAGAGGACGAAGAAGTTCTCAAGGGCGCTCTTGCCGAACTTCCGACGGCGATTTGTCATTTAATCTTGGGGATACATACTCTCGACTATATCCAGAGACTGGCTCAGCGTTTTTATTCTCCCCAGGTTCTTTTGCTGGGGTTCAAACCTGTTAGAAGAGGTTTAGAATATAAACAGCAAAAAGATAGTGTCATTCAGAAAAATATCGAAGATGTAAAGTTCTTTTTTCAGGACGAGTGCGATTATATAACCCAAGAGTTGAATCTTGAAAGCGTCAGTTTTGACAACCTCGCTTTGGAACAGCTTGATCTGTTGGATTTGTTTCGTTCCAAAGATCCGGAATATTACATGGGAGATGAAGGACAGTTTACCATGTTCGTTGACTTGGTCAAAGGAGAATATGCGGTTTCTTCAACCTCTATGGAGCGGTTTCCCCTTGGCGGCTTAACCGCAGACGAAATCTTTCAGAGAGTCAGACGAGGGGGGGAATGTTAAACTGCTTTCGTTGGATGCGTTCTTTTCATGTATTTCGTGTTAATAATCTTTTAGGCGGGTGAAAACGCCTGTTTTTTAGCTCACCGGCGTCAACTTGTCGGATGAACCTGAATTTTTATAAAAAAGAATAACAATTTATTAGTTCAAACGTATTTTATATAAAATAATTTGTAAGCTTACCGATTTGTTATTCGATCCAGATCACCCAGATTTATTTCAACATCTTAAAGAAAGGAGAAAAGAAATGAACGACAAATTAATTCAGGCGATTTTTGCGGAAAATATAACGCTCGTTTCCGAATTGGTTGCTAATAAATGCGCTTTGGAAGAACGTTGGGCGTTTGGTCAGACGCCGCTGCACGTTGCAGTGAGCCTTGGCAATACAGAAATAACGAGGTCTCTGCTCGATGCCGGGGCTGATATTGAGGCTCAGAACGAATACGGTCTGACGCCGTTGTATATTGCCATTGTACATCGGGATGCGGCAATGACGTCGTTGCTTCTCGAAGCCGGAGCGAGCACGGAAACTCCCTGTCGTTCGGGCGATACCCCGTATGATATTTCACGGAAATATCTTCCTGAACTTTTAGATATTGTTGAAAGCGCTCATGCCAAAGTCGTGGAAGAACTCAAGGGAATGCTCAATGCCGATCGCGTTGCCATGCCGGCGTAGATGAGAACGTACGACCAGAACAGCTGGCAGACTTGAGCCGTCAGTATCCGTTTGTCGAATGGTCGGTTCTGTACAAGTCGGAATACAAGCCGTTATATCGCTTTCCGTCTGTCGAGTGGATTCGAGAACTGGTTGAACAGTCTAAACAGTTTCAAGCAGAAACCGGTAAGCTGATGAACCTTTCGATTCATCTTTGCGCTGATGTCGTTGCGGGACTGCTTCGAGGCGATTTCACGCCATTGAAACCGATTGAGGACTTGCTTCCGTACTTCCAGCGAATGCAGCTCAACGAGATTTACGAACGGTTCGCTCAGTTTCTGACGCTTCTGCCGGGTTATATCCGTCAGCTGCCGTGCAAACCGCAGATTATTCTTCAGCTCAACGGCAAACGGGAAAACGAAGTGGTTGGAGAAATGCTTCGCGTTGCGGGAATCGACGTTGCATTCCTGCATGACCGTTCCGGCGGTCGCGGTCAGGAAAGCGGTCAATGGCTTTCTCCGGTCGGTTCGTACTGCGGCTACGCAGGCGGTTTGAAACCGGAAAACCTTGAAAAACAACTGCCGGAGATTGCTCGTGTAACGAAAGGACGTCCCATTTACATTGACTTGGAGTCGGGCGTCCGAAACGAGGACAACCTGTTTGATCTTGTCCTCGCTGAAGAAGTTCTGAAAATCATGCAAGGGTGGATTAAATAGAAACGCTTCGATAAGAAAAAGGATGTTGTAATCTCATTTGATGTTCCACTTGAAATGACTCTGCATGCTTTCGCTAATTCGTTATTTCAGAATTAGCGGAAGTGGATTCAATACGGTTTCTTAGTCGACAGAATTATCTTCTGCATTTAATTCAGCCTGTCTTTTGGCAAGTTCCAATTCATGGAAATACTCCAATCTGGCAGGCTTGAAGTTGTTTCTGACCGCTCCCACGTTATAAGAATGTTCCAGACGTTCTTCCAACGCCGGATCCGTGTTATGGATGTGTCCATAGAGGTGAATAGCGCCTCTGTGCTTTCCGTTGAAATCTGCTATTGGATAATGGAACATGATGTAATGCACATGGTTTTCTTTTAGTTCGAAATACTCGTAAATTCCAGTGAACAGCTTTCTGTTGAATGCCTTGTCATTCAAAAAGTTATTGTCATGATTCCCTATAATAAGGATTTTCTTGCCGTTGAGCTGCTTTAGAATATCATTTGTTTTTTCTCCTCGGTACCAGCTAAAATCTCCGAGAATATATACGGTGTCTCTTTTTGAGACCGTCTCGTTTCAGAGAGCGATTAACGCTCTGTCCATTTCTTCTACGTTCTGAAATGGTCTGTTGTCAAATTTGATGACGTTTGCATGTCCAAAATGCATATCTGAAGTTACAAAGATCATTAATATTTTCTCCTGATATCTAAGCCGCCAAATCCGTATACGGAATTGGGGATAGTTTGAAGTTAAAAAAGTATTCGACGTTCAAGGGAATGTTGGCTATAGAGCCTGTATTTTGAAGCCTTATATTAGTTGCCGAACAAGTTGCCGGTAACGTTGATCAACAACATTGCATTTTGAGCTTCTTTGTGCCCTTGTCTGGCGGCTTTGACAATCAATTCTATCCCTTTCATGCGATTTTTGGGAACGCCGACGCCCTCAAAGTAACGCTTTCCCAGACTGAATTGCGCCTGAGCGTTTCCTTGTTGAGCGGCTTTTTCCAGCCATCCAATTGCTTTGTCAATGCTTTTTTCGACGCCTTCGCCGTTGCTGTAACAAATAGCGAGGTCGTATTGCGCGTCGACATACCCTTGTTCCGCCGCTTTGCGTATCCACTCCGCCGCCTTGACGAGGTCTTTGTCAACTCCTGCGCCGCTTAAGTAACGCAACCCCAGATCGTGTTGCGCTCCGGCGAATCCTTGTTCTGCCGCTTTGCGAATCCATTGAACCGCTTTAACACTGTCTTGTTCGACCCCTTCGCCGTTTAAGTAGCAGATTCCCAGATTATACTGAGCCGGTGGAAAGCCTTGTTGAGCGGATTTCTGGAACCATGCAAGCGCTTTGGCAAGATCCTGTCCAACGCCTCGGCCGACATAGTAACATGTTGCCAGATTGCTCTGAGCCTCAGCAAGCCCTTGTTCCGCCGCTCTACGAAAACATTGAGCCGCTTGGACGAGATCTCTTTCAACGCCAGCGCCGCGATGGTAACACATGCCAAGATTGAGTTGTGCCGTGGCATAACCCTGATCCGCCGCTTCCTGATACCATTGAGCCGCTTGGACAGGATCCATTTCGACGCCGTCGCCGCTGGCATAACATGCTCCCAGAAGGCATTGCGCCCTGGGGTCGCCCTGTTGAGCTGCAGCGATGAGGTTTTCAATTTTCAGATTTACAGCAGGAAAAGTCCCTTCTATCTTCATAGGGGCTTCATTTCTGCATTCATTCGCTTTTTGAGACCATTCCATCGCTTTGGCTTCGTCCTTTTCGACGCCTTGCCCCAGCATGAAACATACGCTCAGATTGTATTGAGCATTGGCGTTTCCCTGTTGAGCCGCTTTCTGGAACCATTCCACCGCCTTTAACGGATCTTTGGGAACTCCAGTTCCTCTGATGTAGCAATAGCCAATGTTGTTTTGCGCTTGATCATTGCCTTGTTCAGCCGCTTTGAGATACCATTGAGCTGCTTTGACGGGGTCTTGTTCAACGCCTTGACCGTTCATATAGCACACGCCCAGATTGTTTTGCGCATTGGCGCATCCCTGATAAGCCGCTTTGAAATACCAAAGCGCCGCTTGGGTGAAGTCTCGTTCCGTTCCGATTCCGTTATAGTAACTCTCGCCCAGAGCGGCTTGCGCCTCAGCCAGCCCCTGTTGAGCCAATATTGTCCATATTATCACGGCTTTGGCGGGATTCTTTTCGAAGACAATGCCGTTGTAGTAACATTTACCAAGAAGACACTGCGCTGCTGCGCTACCCAGTTGAGCAGCGTTCTTCCAGTATTCCACAGCCTTGAAAAGATCGTTTTGATTATAATAGCTCATTCCGATTGAAATAAAGGCGTCTGCAATGAAAGAGTCGTTTGAAGAATCGTCGTTTTGCGGTTGCTGATTTGGCATATTCACTGTATTTTTCCCGATTTTGACTAAAAAATAAAAATCAACAAATGTAACGTGAGTTCCTTATTGTTAAACGAAAAATAAAGTAGCGCCTTTCCCAAAGGGTTCTCACGATGAAAACAAAAAATTGCACAATGCAAACTATTGCTTGTATATTATAATATAGCGCTAATGACGGTTTTGTTCGAGTGGGTTTGGCGTTTTTTCTGAAAAATGTTGATTATCCGGCAAGTTGGCGCCCGGCAACGTTTGAACTGTTCAGCCCGTTTACGGATTATGGCGAGTTGGCGCTCGTAGAGACGCTCGGAAATTATAGCGCTATTGCAAGAAACAAAAAGCCAGCAAGAAACAAAAAAGCCTTGCGATAAGACGCAAGGCGGAAAATTACGCCTCACAAGATTCGAACCTGTAACCTTCGGTTCCGTAGACCGATGCTCTATCCAATTGAGCTAGAGGCGCATGTTTGCTGCTTGAACAGTTATCGTTCAAACAACGCGATATAGTATATTCCTTTTATTGGTTTCAACAAGGGGGGGAGCAACGAATTTTTGAAAAAAAGTCGTTGCGGCGGGAGAATTACGCATGCTATCCCAATTCAAACCGCGCCAATTTTATATTTATCCGTTGTTTTTTACTTCTCGCAGATGATTTTATCCATTTTAACATCCTGAGGTTCCGTCGGCAGAGCGTCGACCATCTGGCAGGAAAACGCCACGGCGATTTTTTTCGTCCCGGTAGCGCGGCTGAGCGTCCAGTCGTAGAATCCGCCGCCCCAACCCAGCCGGTTCCCCTGACGGTCGAACGCGACGCCGGGAACGATAAACGCGTCGACGTCTGAAATCGCAACGACGCGCGTTGAGTCTGGAATCGGCTCTCGAATTCCGTAGGCGCCGGGCGCAAGGTCGTCAAATGAGCGGATTTCATGCAGGACGATTTTGTCCTCGCCGTCTTTGCCGCACCGCGGGACGCAAACGATTTTACCGTCCTGCCAGGCGGATTGAATCAGAGCGTCCGTCTGCACCTCGTCTTTAAACCAGACGTAAACGCAGACGACCTTCGCCGCGCGCCAGTCCGGGTCGTTCTCAACGCGCTGGACGATTCGAGCGCTCAGTTCCGCTCGCGCGTTTTCGCCCAACGCCTGACGCCGCCGCAGGACTTCTTTCCGCAGTTTGGATTTCAATATCGATGTCTTCATACAAGCGATTATACCAAAAAGAAAAGAAAATGAAAGGCGGCGGTGAGGACAGAGAGGCTTGTCGAACGCTTGCGGCGGAAGCTTCCAAAAAACTTCAGAACGTGGAAAGCCCCTCCGTCCTTCTGGTTCGCGGACGTGTCGTCCGCCGAAGCCGCTTTGTCCTGCACTGGTACTGCGACGCAGCCAAAAAACTTTCCGGGTCGCGGACGAAGTCCGCAACAGGAAATCAAGCCTTCTTCCATTGTTTTACGTTCTCTACTTTCCCTATTATCTCAATTCCAAGAAAAAATTCTAAAAAAATCTTGCTTCCCTGCTTTGTATATGTAAAATCTAATGTATAATATTATTTGATAGTAGAAAGACGATTACCTGTTTTGCGACTGGGCGTTCCAGAGCAAAAGTCGTTTATATAATCGTTATCCAGTTTTGCCCTCGAAGGAGTAAAATTATGGCTATTTCGAAACTTCATACCATACCCACCTTGACTGTTCTTGTTTTAGGGCTTTTTGTTTTGACTGCCAGCGCTATGGCGGACGTTACTTTTTCTAATAATACTTTCACCGGAAGCGGTACATATTCAGAGGCTGTTGATAACGGTTCGACTAACCTGACGGCTAATCCTGATAATGATTCATCAATTACTTTTACGAACAACCTCAAAACAACCGGACAGTTTCAGCAAAACAGCCAGATTGTAAATATCGGAGAAAGTACAAATAATTCTTTTGGAACGCTTTTGGTAACCAACGGTTCTGTTAATAATGGACACATGCATATATATGGCGATGTCGAGGTAAGCAGTGACTTTATTGTTTGCAATAAATGGACCGCGATTGTTACGATTCATGATGGCGCCAATTTATCAGTTGCAGGTGTAGCATATCTTAACAATGCCAAAAATTCTCAAGGTATTGTATATCAACAGGGCGGTACAGTAACATTTACTACCACCGCCAATACCGTTCGATTCGGGCATTGGCGTAATGACGGCTACCGATCTACTTATAATTTACAAGGCGGAGAACTAAATATCCCCAATACAATTACGTACGTTGGCTGGGATGGTACAGGCGGTCTTAATATTAGCGGCGGCGTTGCGAATTTGAAAGGAGTTAGTATTACCAATAGTACTAATGGCAAAGGATTGCTCACATTAACAGGTGGAACGCTGAATGTCGGAAGCAACGGCGTAGGGCGTAATTTAAGAGGCGCAGGAAGTCCAGGCGCAGCAACCGTCAATTTAGGGCAGGGAACAATCAACGCCTCTGAAAGTCATTCCTGGAAAAATGGCATGACAATCACTTTAACCGGTCGTTCTGCTACTGATACAGCTGACGTTCCGGGCGGCGTTACTACGTTTAATGCAGGCAAAGGAAAAACGATTACCATTAGCGACGCAATGGGCGGCGTCGGCGCTTTAACCAAAACCGGTGCAGGAACGCTGACGCTTTCTGGCAATAATACTTATACCGGTACAACGACGATTAAAGAAGGCGTTATTATTGCTAACGGGGCAAACAGCTCAACCGGTCGTCTGGGGACGGGAGCTGTTATTATCGAAAAAGACGCTAAGTTAGAATGTCAAAAGCACAATCAGTTGGGGTATGGAACGCCGAATAACATTACCATTCGCGGTACGTTTAAACCAGACGATTATACTCATGTAAAGGATATTATTCTGGAAGACGGTTTAATTGATACGGAATATACGATTACCAGCAGTGGTACGGGGTTAGATTTTGGTTCTCGAACAGCCGAAGTTAAATCAACAGGATATTCGACGATTAAATCCCGTATGAATATTAATAATAATGCAACTGTAACGATTAATGTGGAATCAGATGAATTAACAATTGATGGCGTTATTAAGGGCGCTGGCGGATTTACCAAAACCGGCGCGGGGACGCTGACGCTTTCCGGCGCTAATACGTATACCGGAGAAACAACTGTTTCCGCCGGCGTTCTGGAATTAACCGGTAACGCTGTTGTTGCTAACGGTTTGACGACTGTTGGAGCAAACGGAACGTTGGTATACAATCTGGCAGAAGGTCAAACGAAAAAGTTGGAGTTTAAAGACTCTATCAAGCTTGCTGCCAGTACAGGCAACGTTTATAAAACCGGCGAAGGAACGCTTCAGATTTACGTCGCCGCGGAAAACATGATTGACGCTTCCAAGTTTATCGTTTCCTCCGGACGTCTGGATATGATGGAGTATTACAAAGGCAAGCTGGAAATCGGCGAACTTGTCGACGATACTTATACTGCCGCAACGTTCTCGCCGGGCAATTCAGTTGGAACGTTAAATATTGACGGCGATTTTACGCTCAATCCGGGTTCGACGCTGTTATTAGAATTCGACGAAAAGGGCGCGGACTCCCTGATTGTTTCAGGTACGACAGAGTTCACTCAAGGGTCGTTTATTACTCTGGCGTTAGCAGAAGGCGCTTCCCCGTTGCCGAATCAGCAGGTTAGCTTCCAGCTTTCACCCGATATAGATTCATTTGATAACGCGACGCTTTCGTATCCGTCGTATCTTGTTGGTATGAACTACGCCCCAACGACAGGCGTTCTTTCCGCTACGGTAGACGCCAACGCCGTTCCTGAACCATCGACGTGGGCGCTGCTGGCGCTTGGGGCTTGCGTATTATTTCTGCTGAAACGAAAGGATTGAAAGGCGGTAACGGAGCGAACGCAGTGAGCGTAGTTACGCTTAAATCGTAAGAGAATAACGCAAAGCGGGAGGGGGATCCCGCTTTTTTCTTTTGCGGATTTCATCCGCGATCCATAATGGTTGTTGGCTGCGAATGAGAACGAAAGCGGGACATTGGACAAGGCGGCGCAGCCGCCCAACTCAACTCCTCCCTCCTCACTCCTAACTTCTAACTCAAAATCCCTCCGTTCTCTCCGATACTCCAAAAAATTTTTTCTCCCCGTCTATTGCAATTTTTTTTCGAATCGGGTAGAATAAAAGAAATACACAAAAATGTTTCAGGAATTTGACGTCTGAATTCCTTGAACGGAACTCCCATTTTCCCTCCCCTTTTACACAAAATCAGACCCATGAGTAAAATGAATCGACGAGAATTTTTAGAAAACAGCATGTTCGCAACTGCGGCTGCTATCGCCGCCAGCGCGGCGCTTCAGTCAGAACCGATTCTGGCGCAAGAGAAAACCGAAGCCAACGATAAACTGTCGATGGCGGTAATCGGCGTTCGCGGACGCGGCGGCGACCACATCAACGGATACATCGGCAGAAGTAACGTTCAGATTTCCTATATCTGCGACTGCGACGAAAAAGCCGGTAACGATCGCTGCGATCAGATTGAAAAACGAACTGGCAAACGTCCGGTTTTCGTTCGAGATCTGCGAGAAATCATGGATAGAAAAGACGTTGACTGCGTCTCAATCGCCACGCCCAACCACTGGCACTGCCTTGCCGCCATTTGGGCGATGCAGTCTGGAAAAGACGTCTATGTTGAAAAACCCGTCAGCTACAACGTTGGCGAAGGCGCTGCGATTACCGCCGCCATGCTGAAGTACAAGAAGATCTGCCAGGTCGGAACCCAGTGCCGTTCCAGCCAAGGGCTGATCGACATGGTCAAGTTCATCGAAGAAGGCGGAATCGGCGAAGTCAACTTCGCCCGCGGTTTCTGCTATAAACGCCGCAAGTCCATCGGCGCTTTGGGCGACTACGCGATTCCCGACACTGTTGATTTCAACCTGTGGTCAGGTCCCGCGCCGTACACAACGCCCAAGGTTACGCGTCCGCAGTTCCATTATGATTGGCACTGGCAGCGTCTGTACGGCAACGGCGACAGCGGCAACCAGGGTCCTCACCAGACGGACATCGCCCGCTGGGGTCTGGGGCTGGATTGCCATCCCAACACCGTTATCGCCTACGGCGGACGTCTGGGCTATCAGGCGGAACGCAAGGATCCGAACTACGTCGACGCCGGCGACACGCCCAATACGGAAGTCGCCATTTACGACTACGGGAAGAAGTGCATCGTCTTTGAAACCCGCGGCTTGGACGTCAACAATTCCGACGACGACGAAGCCAATACGCTCTTCAGAAACAAAGGCGGCAAGATCGGCGTTATTTTCTACGGAACCGAAGGCGTCATTTGCAATCCGAGCTATACCAGCGCGACCGTCTTCGACAAGGACTTCAACCCGGTTAAAACGTTCAACGGCGGCGGCGACCATTTCGGCAACTTCCTCAAAGCCGTTGTTACCCGCGACGCCTCCAGCCTCCACGCGCCCGCCCGCTGCGGGCATCTCTCTGCCGCCATGGCTCATTTGGCGAACACGAGCTACTATCTGGGCGAAAACAACAAAGTTTCCATCGCAGAAGCTCAGGAAATTCTCAGAAACGTCAGATCGCTGGACGACAACCTCGCCACGCTCGACCGAACGGTCAAACACCTGGTTAAAAACGGCGTCGACCTGGAGAAATACCCGATTTCAATGGGACCGATGCTGACCTTCGATCCGGAAAAGGAAGTCTTCACAGGCGACCGCGCCGACGAAGCCAACCAGTGGATTACTCGCCAGTACCGCGACGGATTCGTCTGCCCGTCAGCGGACAACGTCTAATCCCTTTGCCCGGTTTACCTGCTTGGTGCGTCTTGCCGTTAGAGAGCGACTGCTTGCCTCTAACGGCAAGGGCAGGGGGGCGTATTCGGAACGCTCGTTCAAAAAAATACGAGAATGCGTTGTTCCCCCCCTTGACCTTTTAGAAAAAAGAGCTATATTCTTTTCTAACAATTCCAAATGTGGAAGTGGCGGAATTGGCAGACGCGCAAGGTTGAGGTCCTTGTGAGCGATTCAAAGTTCATGCGGGTTCAAGTCCCGCCTCCCACATCAAAGCCGTATTCGTTTGAATACGGCTTTTTTTATTTCTTGCAATTCTCCTTGTTTTCAAGCATTATTATAGCTCACTCGTTTATAGTCCCAAGAGCTTTTTCTTTAAAGTATCAAATTCTTCTTGAGAAATTGCGCCCATGTCGAGGAGCTGTTTGTATTTTATGACCTCGTCTGCGGCGGAAATCGGTTGCGGCGCTGATTGAGGCGCATTTCTGGCAAGAATGCAGCTTTCGATGTATTCTTTCATGTTGCGAGCTGTTTCGAGCTGATGAGCGAAAAAACGAACGGTGTTTTCATCTTTGATGGCGTCAAAAAGACCTTTTTTTGCCTCAATGCCGCCGGGTAACGTAAATTGAATAAATCCTACGGTAAATGCGTCAGGCTCCTTAAACTGAACCGCCTGAATGTTGGCAATGGGAATCGTTTTCGTTCCAGCAAGACCGTGGAGCATGAACCCGGTAAATCCCCGACGGGTGATTTCAACTTTGTCTTTGTAAACAATGAGCCTGGCGTCAGAGTTTTCAATAATGTACAGATATTGTGAAGCGTCATCTGGCGAAACATTTGACGCCTGATTTGGCTCTAACATGCTGGTTTGAGGCTCAGGCGTTGGCTCTGGCGCTGGAACAGGTTCAGGTATTGGCGGCGGGCTTTGCGCTTGAACGCTGTCTGATTCGATGGAAATCTCAGGTTCCATCCTGTCGTTCATGAAAACCAGACCTTTTACCTTTTGTGCGACAGCGCGTTTTCCTGAATCGGTTTCTACGATTGTTTCAGGCGTAATCACTCCATTCAACGCCAATTGTTTCAATTCCGCGCTGGAAAACGGACCTTGCTTTTCGTTGGTTGTTGTGTAGTAGTGCCAAATGGTCATGTCTGCGCCTCCTTTGTTAAAGTTCCAAAATTGAAATCAAAGATTACAAACTCCATACCCATATAAACGAAAAAGCCTCAAAAAAAGTAACAGAGTTTTTTCAGAATTTTTGGATGTGGAACCTAAATTGTTTGTTTGTGATATTTTATGTTCTGTACGGTGAAACGATAAGACGAGCAATCGCTCGCGATCGGAGGGCGTTATTCGGGGTTGCGAAAGACGTTATCGGCGGGGCGTTGGACAAGGCGGCAATTTGGGGAAACTAAAATTGCTAACGTAGAACTACGTAAAAAGCATAGCTATTCCTAAAACCAACAATGCAATGCCAAACAAAAAAGCGAAGCAGCCTACTGTAATGTCTTCGGCATCGCGGGCAGTGAATTCCCACTTTGGCTTTTTCGGTTCTTCCTCTTCGACTTTAACCCTGACTTCCCAATGGTGTTTTATCATTTTATTTACCTCCTATCTATATAAACGAAAAATCTTCAAAAAAGTAACAGAGAGTTTTTAGAATTTTGTAAATGAATCGCAAATTGTTGCTTTGCGTCATTTGTGTGAGACTTCTTTGGCTTGCCTAATCGCTTCAGTTCCTTTTCCTCACGTTCCCCTGAGCGGGGAACGAACGGAAAAGGTTATTTGGCGATATTTCGTTTTTGTTTATTCTCTGTTCCATGGGTTAAAACCCACGGCTAGAAACATTGAACCGCTACGCGGTTCTATGCCCGGGAACTGACGTTCCCGGCTCGCCTTTAGTTCCTGGCTCGCCTTACGCTTGCGTAACTCCTCACTCCTAATTCCTAACTCCTAACTAATTCTGCGCCTTGCCGCCTGGGAACTAACGTTCCCGGCTCGTCTTGCTTTTCATTTTTAATTCTGGTAGAATTGTTTTCATGATGAAAAAGCTACGATTATTCTGCCGAATGTTGGTTGCTGCCGCGGTCTTGACAAGCGCGGCGTTTGCTCAACGAGTTGAGCCGCTGGTTGACGTCTATTCCAGCGCGATTGAACCGGGAAAGACGCTGACGATTCCCGTTTCCGCTCAAACGATAAAACGGATTCTTCAAAGTCAAAGCGTCAATAGTTCGCAGTCCGGCGCGGCGACGCTGCGGCTGAAATTGTCGGTCGTTAATCCGAAAAGCTCGTGGACTCTTTTGGCGTCGCCCAAGATTCGTCTGGAAAACGGCGTGAATAAATACGAAGTCTTGCCGTTTACGCAGGGAAAGCCCAACCTCGGACCGATGGCGTCCGGGGTGGAGCTGGAACTGACGTTTGAACTGGACGACAAATTCGATTCCGATCAGGATTCCATACTGGTCATTCCCAACGGGGTCTACAGCTGGAGCGCGCCGACGGGCGAGTACGTCCTGAACGTCTATTCCGGATTCAAACTGCGAACGGAATTCACCGTTGACAAACTCAATCGTCTGTACAGAATCAATGCTAAAACGCCGCCGGAAATGACGCGTTTCGTCTGGACGGTTCCCGCAGACGACGCTCAGCAGACTGTTCAGGTTGAGACATCGCAAGGCAAGCTCAAGCGGCGGTTCCCGGAGTTCGCGGACGGTCGAAAGGAGTTTGACGTTCTATTAGACGCCTACGTCGACGGGCAGCCGGAACCGACTCGTGTAACAGTTCACGTCAAAGGGAATCAGACCCCGCTTCCCGTCCCGCTGGCTCCTGGGGAACGTCTGGTGGGGCTGTGCTTCTATGGAAGCGACAAATGCGTTGAGTACGTTGACGAGTTAATCGATCAGAAGTTGGGCAACCTTGCTGTCTTCTGGCCCGGCGCGCCGGTGCGTCCGAATCAGTCCGGCGTTACAGAACGCGACGTTATCGCCAAGCTGGCGGACAACGGCGTGTATTCCATGACAATCTACAAGCGCGACAGCCGTCAGAAGGTTGAGGAATTAACCTCGGCGGCGAAGAACCGCTATTTTCTCAATAACAATATTGGCGAGTTCGCCAGTTTTCTGTATCAGGACGCTCGAAGCGCGCAGGCGTGCCATTACAATCAGTCGCTGGCGGACGTCATGCTTTGCCGTGACGCCCTGGTTGAAACGTACGTTGGCTGGGGAGCGAAGCTGTATCATTCCACCTACGATTATGTCTTTTCGACGTCCGGCTCCTCGCTGGCGAATTACGAGCTGGAAGGCGGCGTCGATTTTATGTGTTCTGAACTGTACGCCATCGGAGCGCAGAATTTAGCGTGGGCAAGCGCAGAGATGCGAGGCGCGGCGCGTAAATGGCAACCGGAATTCTGGGGCGGATGGCTGGCGCACGAATGGCAGACGTGCGACTACCCGTTCCAGGCGCCGCAGAAATTTCAGCTTCTTAAGGCGGGGCTGTATCAGCAGTATCTCATGGGAAGCCGGTTTATTGTGCTGGAATCCGGATCGCAGTCAACGCAGGCGGGACAGTACACCGCTCAATCCGACAAGAAGAATTTCGGTCACGACGACCCTGTCCCGACGGAATACCGCCGTCAGATGAAAGAGTTTTATGCGTTCATCCAGAAGGCGCCCAAGCGGCTGGACAGCCCGCAGACTCGCATTGCCGTCGCGATGGGCAACGGGGACTGTTACGTTGGAATGTACATGCACAGCGCAGTCTGGGCGCAGCACGAAGCCGCCGAGAAAGACCCGCGCTGGAAATACGGACCTCCAGAACGGCTCAGCCAGGCGGTTCAGCAAGTCTTCTTCCCCCTCGACCCGTCGGCGACCGCCCCGTATAACAATCGATTTTTAGCGGGATCGCCCTACGGTCAAACGGACGTCGTCTTTCAGGACGAGTTCACCCGATTGAAGGATTTGACGCGATACAAGCTGGTTGTCTGTACAGGCTGGAATACCATGACACCGGGGATTATGCAGACGCTGTCTCAGTACGTTCGACAGGGCGGAACAGTATTCCTCGTAACGCCGCAGCTGTCAACGCGAACCGACAGAGAATACGCTCAGTACGCGCCGTCCGACCTGATAGCCAACGGCGTTTTGAAGCCGCTAATCGATATGAAAATCGTTGAGCGCCAGGAGACCTCGGGAACGGTGGAATCTAACTGGCTTACGGAGGGAAAAGAGCGTCTGGAAACGTCGATTGCGCGCTTTAATCCAACGGAACCGTCGGCGGACTCGCAGTCGCTGGAAACACTGGCGTCGATTGACGGCAAGCCGCTTTTGGTTCGTCAGCGGCAAGGGCAGGGCGCGGTCTATCTGCTTTTGACGTGGACGTATCCCGGCGAGGACGCGGCAAAGACGCTCTTGCAGTCGATTCTGAAAAAGCTGGGAAAAGAGTTCAGCGGGACGAAAGCCGGCGATATCGACGTCCTTTCTGACACGCTGCCGTCTGACAGCCTGTGCTGGGCGATTTACGAGGATTCCGTCGACTTGCTCAATCTGGACTGCAATCGAAGTCGAACTGTTACAATCGCCTTGCCCGGCTCCCCCGACAAGCCGATTACAGTTACCCTCGGTCCGACAGAATTAAAGACGATAAAGAGGGAGTAGGGAATAGGGAGTAGGGAATAGACTCAAAGCGTTTATTCTATATAACTCCTTATCCCTTTTGCCTAATTACGACAGTCTTCTCTTGACAAAGTCTTGTTTTTAGTTAAAATGAATTACTGAAGCTAAAGGGCAATGCTCCGCGTTGTCTACTTGGCGTTAATTTTTCAAAATAGCGAGATTTGATTTATAATGGAAAATCCCAAACTGACAAATGACCTGGTTTTCAGCTTTTTGATGACCAGTTCAGGTTCTGAACCGGTATTTCAATCGTTTGTCAACGCGACGCTGGAAGACGCCGGACGACCGCTGACGAAATCGGTTTCAATTCTCAGTCCTTTCGTTATCAGTTCGTTTAATTCCGGCAAACTCAGCATTTTAGACGTTAAAGCTCAGAGCGTAAACGGACAGTATTTCAATATTGAAATGCAAACGGTGAACAAAACCGGGTTCCGTAACCGTATATTATATTATGGGAACAAACTCTACAGCGAACAGTTGACCTCTGGCGAAGATTATATGTTTCTCAACCCGGTCGTGTCGATTGTCGTTGCCCAATTTGTGATGTTTCCTAGCCTCCCAGGAATGCACAATGTTTTTACGCTTGCGTCGGAAAAGAACCCGCGAGTTGTTTTTTCAGATCAATTACAAGTCCACTCCATCGAATTGACGAAAGGAAATATCATGAGCGCTTCAGAAATCAGTCCCAGCCTTCAGAATTGGATCGAATTCTTGAACAACGGTCATTTGAAGTCGGAAGAAGAACTGACGGAACTTATTACCGATCCCGGCTTGGCGATGGCTGTTGAGAAATACAATTCCCTTCGTCAAGACCCTCAACTTCGCGAGCTGGCTTTGGCAAGAGAGAAGGCAGAACGCGACAGACGGGCAGAATTGAGTTTTGCTCGTAATGAGGGACTTACAGAAGGACGAGCTGAAGGACGAGCTGAAGGACGAGCTGAAGGTTTGAAAGATTCCATCGTCAAACTTTTTACAAAGCGGTTTCCCAATGGCAACGTTTCTGAACTTGAGCAGTTTCTTACGTCTGTTTCAGACGAACAGATTCTCAAAGATATTATAGACTATATTTTTGACAGTTCTAGCGAGACGGAACTTCTGGAAAAAGTCCAACAGCGTCTTACGAGTCAGGAATGAGATGTTAATTCGGAGTTAGGAATGCTGTTGAAGACAACTTCGCGTTCCTAACTCAAAAGTATTATTCCGTATGCGGCTTTTACCGAAATACTCTTACATTTCTAAAGCGTAACTACGCTCCCAAAGGTCGCTCCGTTACCGCCTTTCATTCTCTATTTTGATTAGTATACGCCTTTGTTTTGAGGACGTGAAGACTCGGAACGAACCATTCCTTCGTGATTTTTGGCGAACGGAGACGGCGGAATCGGATGAGCGTTGTCGTGACGAACGGCTTCTTCCTGCTGGAACGATTCTGCAAACGGGTCTTCGTATCGGGATTCCATCTCGGACGAATTGTCCTGAGCAGCCGCTCCGCCGACGTTGTGGGAATTCTCTATCGGCGCGTCGAGGGAGTCTGCGGTGTTATACGAAGTGAAATATTCTTCCAGCTGATCGAGCCTTTCGATAATGCTTTTAGTTCGATTGATTGAGTTTTCGATTACATCGTCCGACGTCTCAATGGGGGTTGGCTGACGCGGTTGGTCGTCTTCTTTTTCGGACTGCTCCTGTTGAGTTTCGGTGGACGGAAGCAATTCGTCCAGTAAAGAAGCAGCTGTGTCCAAGTCGTCAAAATTGACGGCAAAGCGGTCAACTTTAGAGGTTTTTGACGACGCTGGGGATTCGTTGCCCTTTTTAGCGGCGACCGCTCTGGGCGTCATTCCCGGCTTTTTGTTTTGCTGTCCAAAAACGGCGTTGACAAACGGGTCGGAATTGTAGCGTTCTTCTTCCGTCATGTCGGATTGATCAGCCGATTCGGTCGAGTTGTCGCTGTCGTTTCCCGCCGATTTCCAGTCTGAGTCGTCGTCCAGAGAACCGAATTCTATACACGATTCGTTATTGGGATTGTCGGAAACGCTGTTTTGAGTCGGGTCTGGCAGAGACTGAATTTGCGCCCAAACGGACTGAATAAAGTCCTCTTCAATAGTCAGACGCTTCTGCTCGACGGCGGCAAGGTACGCTTGATCGCACAGCTGGGAAACCAGACGCTGCACTCCGCCGGTGGCGATGTAAACGGCGTTACAGGCTTCAACGGAGAACTTTCGAATGCGGTCTACAGACTTGGATGGAACTTTCTCTTTGAACGCTTTCAAACAAGTAGTAATATACGATTGAACCTCTTTTTTCGACCACGGATCCAGACAAACTCGGGTGGAAATGCGCTGCTGAAAGCTTTCCAGACGTGGATGAGAGAGGTTTTCTTCCAGCCGTAAATCGCCGCTGAGAACAACGGACAATCCGCTGGCGCGGCGCGTACGACCGTTGCATAACTGACGGATTTCTTCCAGCGTTTCCTGGGGCAGATTGTGCGCTTCGTCGATAATCAAAGCCAGTCCTGACGGATACCGGGCAGGATCGGTAAGAATATCCAGAACGGAAAGACGCATTTCGTTTTCGTCCAAACCCAGGTACGGACGTTCCAGTTCAAACAGAATGGATTGATACAACGATTTGGGCGAGCAGCCGTTTGTATTGTTAATAGTAATAGCGTACATGTCGTTGACCAGCGCGTCGGCAAGCAACGAGCATAAAAGTGATTTCCCGGTCCCGGTTGCGCCCAGAATAATAGCCGTTCCCTCGCGTCGCTTGACGCATCGGACAAGCGATTTCAACGCCGCTTCCGTTGCTTTGGTTGGATAGTATCCATCTTCAAAACTGAAGTAGTGAAACGGGGTCTGACTGGTTAAAACGGTAGTTCGCTTATACATATTATCGCCTTTCAAAATAATAATTCTTTCTCTCCATCGACATATTCAATCTGAGAACTTAAGACTCCGTATAAAATTCACTTTGTAACAAAATAAGGCGAGAGGTTAAAATAGAGAAAGTTTTCCGAAGGCGTATATTCGAGAATTTTTTGACTTTGAAAAAATTTTTTAAAATTTTTTTAACTGCTAATTTGAGTAAGGACTGGTTTATCTATTTTATCATTCATTTTTTTGTATCAAGATATTGGGGAATCTATGATGGATAGTTGCAGTATATAGACGTGATAATTTGAGTTGGGAATTTAAGTCGAAAAAATAGACTGGAAACTCCTCCTTTTGAGGCTTTCCAGATTTGAAAAAAATGAATTGCGAGAAAAATCCGTATTGACTAAAACCGGCATTTGATATATCCTATGCATAATGATTTTTGATTGCATGGATGCAATCGAGGTAATAAACCAAATCAGGAAACGGGATGTTCGATATGAAGTTGGTATAAACTTGTCAGCGGCTTGCACTTCTTTTTGTGGAGGCTTGTCAGACCTTAAAGATATTCCTGTAAAATTATGTCTCGTGTATAATGAAGGTAGGATACTTTGTTTCCCCCCCGGGGACGCGAGAGATCATGCGTCGACTAAAATGGAAGTTAGTGCGACGCTTTTTTTATGGGAACGCAAAACGGTGTCGTATCGTCTAATATCTAATAGATGGCTTGAAAACGGAAGAATCTTTTTTCCCCAGCTTGACATATTTATTTTATTGACTAAAATATATAATAGTTTTATGTGGTAAGTTACAAGTGGTAAGGACGCAAGCGTTTAGAATAGCGTCTGTCAGCTTGCCGCTATACATTTATTTTAAAGGAATGAATTATGCAAATGTCCCATAAACTGTTATCGGCGTTGTTTGTTTTAGTTGCCTTGTGTTGGACAGGCGTTTCGTATGCGAACATCGAGGCGTATGACAACGCCGTAGAAGACGTTCGCGGCTATCTGGCGGGTATGAACCCGGAGTTGGCGCGCGCTTCCTTGAAAGAAGCTCTCAGACACGCTACAGACCGATACCAAAAGACGGAAATTGCGCGTCTGGACGAGTGCATTAACCTCATTGAAGATTATCTCAGCGCAATGTCCAATTTCTGCGCCAACAATACGCTGGATGAAATCAAGTTGTCGGATACGGAATTCGTTAAGATCGTCGAAATGAAAAAGGATCATGTTACCGTTCGTTCTCAGGGCGTTAACAAAACGTATCAGATAAATCAGATGTCGCCGAAGTTCGTTCGAATTCTGGTTGGGAAATCGTACAACGCCAACAAAGACAATCAAGCGGTTTTTGGCGCGTTTGAAGCCTTCCATCCCAAAGGTGACAGAGCGTTGGCGCGAAGACTGTGGACTGCGTCGTCGTTGGACAGACGAATGCTTGAAGAACTGGACGTTCCCCGCGTTCCGCCTATTATTCAGCGCGGTCCGGACAAACGACTTTCGGTTCCGACAGACGAGGAAGTCGAAAAGGGTATGGAATTCGTCAACCAAAAATTCGCCAAATTTATTGACAACGCTGATACGCCTCAGTTGAAAATCAAGCTGTCAACCCAGCTTATTCAGATGGCGTCCAAAAACAAGTCTTTGACTCCGGGTCAGAAAATGGCGTGCTTTAAGCTGGCGGAAAAACAGGTTAAAGACCTTATTCAGATTTCGCCTCGCTACGACGTTATGGAACAGAAAGAAAAGGTTTTCAAGACCAGAACGTTCCGTCAGCGATACGAACTTGTCAGCGCCGCCAATGCGGATCCGTCAGATCCGGACGCATGCAGAGACATCGCCGCCGCCGCGGGAAAACTTTTGTTTGAATGCGGAGAAACCAACCGTTTCGACGAAGCCAAGAAGATTATTCCTCTGGCGAAAACCGCCGCTCAGGTCAGCGGGAACTCGAAACTGTTCAAGTACGCCGACCAGGCAGAAAAATATCTCGAAGCCCAGGAAAAGAAACACGCCGCGCAGGAATGAGGTGTTTAGGCGACGTGTCGGAGTGCGAGAGCGAAGCTCTCGCTTTGGAGTGCGGCGTCCGACAAGGTCGGTTCCTGATTGGACGTGGGGATCTTCGAAACAGGCTTTTTCGGAGGCATAACCTCGTCAATTCGCCCGTGCGGCTTCGCACCTTGCCGCCGCCTTAACCAACGACCCGCACACATAGTCTGACGAAACCGAAAATCTTTCTGGATCGCGGACGTGAGTCCGCTAAAGAATAGTTTAGTTTCCCAAACAACGCTGTTTGAGTTCTCTCTGTTTGTTAGGAGTTCAAATTTGGGAGACAGACGGAACGTAGAAAAATGCCGTTATCTTTTTCATGGCTCCCAGATTTATCTGTTCTTATCCCCACGTCTTTAGACGTGGGATATTAAATCAATTCAAAATCGTAGCCCCCAGATTTATCTGGGGGACTAAACAATTGTTCTTCCCAAAAAAGTTTCCCCTCCACTCCCTCCCCTGCGCCTTTAGGCGCGGGGGAGGGAGTGGAATTCGTGCGTTATATTACTGTTTATGCCGTTTTGAATCCCACGCCTAAAGGCGTGGGCTACGATATTTTAGTTTTTAATTGTTCTCACAGCTGAAGCTGTGAGGAACAAACGCCAAAAGGCGTTGACTATGTTCAATTGTTAATCTTATCTATATTCGCAATCCAAAAGTTATCGCACCCTGTTTGTTTAATAAATTATTCCCTCTCCTTTTCAAGGAGTATATTTCTGTTATACTACTGTTACTATTATTTTGAAGAAAGGAGTCGCTTATGCTTGAAACAGATTTTAGATTTAATCCTGGTAACGGCAAGATTACTATAGCAACCTACGATGAAACAAAAGATTGGTGGGTAGCGGACATACCTGGATATAAAAAGGTTGTATTTTGGTTTGATTGTAGAGAAGACAGATTCTATTTAGAGTTTGCGGAAGTAGAAGAAAATGGGGTTCTACATTGGCCGCAATTTGCGTGGTTGTTTGGTTTAATTTGGGATCCTTGGGGTGGGGCAAAGCGCTTACGATGGGGTAGGCATCCTAACGCCAGACTTTGGTGCGACAGAGATTTTACTGATGAAGACGATACTGAGAAACGCATCATCCAAGGCGATATGAAGTTGGTAGCAAAACTTCCTATGATGGTATGGACTTCATACGCGCCCTTTGGCATTGTAATCCTTCCGGGAAAAGCGGAACCTGAAACGTGGCACGAGTTTCTCGGCTTAACAAGAGAAGAGTACGATGAAAGAAACAGGCAGAGAGAAAAGTATTTTACTGATTATGCCAAAGGAATAATCGAACAAGAAAAACTTCATTACGCCGAGAATCAGGAGCAGAAAGAACAAACCGAGAAAGAATGGGAGGAATGGGAGAAACGACAAGCTGAGGGAGACGATAAACAAGAAGATTAGCGTTGCTTTTTACTATTGTTTCGTGTTCCGTGGGTTAAAACCCACGGCTATTAAAATAGAACCGCTACGCGGTTCGGATGGAAGCGTAATTACGTTCGCTTCGCTCATGCCCACGGGTTTACACCCGTGGCTCGCCTATTTTTTTCGCTCCGTGACTGTCTTTCATTTTTTGTGTTCTTTGTGGTAAAAATTCTTCGGCGGACTTCGTCCGCGACCCGGAGACGGAGCTGGTTGCGAACTGAGGTTTTCGGCGGGGCATTGTTCTGTCGGCGATCGTACCGCCCGCCGATGCGTAATTCCGTTCGCTTCGCTCACTTCATTACCGCCTTTCATTTCTATACGTAATCTAAAAATCTCCCTCTCCCCGTCCTTGTCAAGAAATCTTATTAATGTATAATGTGTAAAAATAATACGTAAAAAGAGGAATTATACCCCAATTACCCCCGAAAATCACCCAGCCAGAGCGTTTGCAATGGGAAAATCGGATTGTTTCCCAACTGCAAAGCCGCTCGCAACCTCTGAGGTTCTACAACATGGATAAAATCAGATATCAGTGCATTACGTTCGACGACGTTCTTCTGGAACCGGCTTACAGTGAAATTGTGCCAGCCGACGTTGTCGTAAAGACCAATCTCACCAAGCGAATCCAGCTCAACATCCCGTTCATCAGCTCGCCCATGGACACGGTAACGGAATCCGCCATGGCGGTCGCCCTCGCTCGGGAAGGGGGAATCGGAATTATTCATAAAAACCTGTCAATAGAGGCGCAGTGCGCTGAGGTGGAGAAGGTAAAGCGTTCTGCCAACGGGATTATCGTCAATCCGGCAACGCTCCACGAGGACGCCACAGTCGAGCAGGCTCGCTGCATGATGGAGTCCAGCAACGTTTCTGGCATCCCGATTGTAGACGAAAACGGACATTTGAAGGGGATTATCACCAAGCGAGACCTCCGCTTCCTGGAAGAGAAAGATATTCCGGTTAGTCAAGTTATGACGAGAAATAACTTGGTAACGGTTACGGGAAATGTAACCCTTGAGGAAGCTGAAAAAATTTTAATGAAAAAAAAGGTGGAGAAACTTCTTCTGATTGACGAAAATAATACATTGACGGGACTTATTACGATTAAAGACATTGACATGACCCGTTCCTACCCCAACGCCTGCAAGGATTCGCAGGGCAGATTGCGAGTGGGAGCCGCCGTTGGAGTCAACGATTTTGATCGAATTGAAGCCCTCCTTGAGAAAGGCGTAGACGTTTTGGTTGTTGACAGCGCTCACGGGCACAGCAGCAACGTCCTTAAAACGGTCGCTGAAATCAAGAAACGATGGGATATCGACGTCATTGCCGGCAACGTAGTTACGGAAGAGGCGACGCGAGATCTCATCAATGCTGGCGCGGACTGCGTTAAAGTTGGAATCGGACCAGGTTCGATTTGTACGACGCGCGTAGTTTCCGGCGTTGGCGTCCCCCAGATCAGCGCGGTAATGCACTGCGCCCAAGCCGCCGACAAGGCAGGCATTCCGATTATCGCCGATGGCGGCATTCGGTTTAGCGGCGACATTACCAAGGCAATCGCAGCGGGTGCGTCCTGCGTTATGTTGGGCGGCTTGCTGGCAGGGCTGGAAGAAAGCCCGGGAACCAAAATCATTTATCAGGGTCGTCAGTTCAAGACGTACCGCGGAATGGGTTCTCTGGGAGCCATGGTCAAGGGGTCAAGCGAACGCTATCGTCAGGGAAAAACAACCAAAGTAGAAAAACTCGTTCCAGAAGGCGTCGAAGGACGCGTCCCCTACAAGGGACCTCTGGGACCGTTCGTATACCAGTTGCTCGGAGGACTGAGAGCTGGTATGGGTTATTGCGGAACCAAAACCATTCAAGAATTGCGCACGGAAGCGAAATTCGTACAAGTTTCGCCTGCCAGTGTGCGGGAGAACCACCCCCATGACATCAC